>JALAGS010000207.1 GCA_022712315.1 Sphingobacterium sp.
GTATCAATCAAATTCAGAGTCTGATGGGTGATCTTTTAAAATTTGACATTAAGCACCACTCGCTCTATTTGTACGGTGTATGCAAAGATTGCCAAAATAAGAACAAAAATGAAGAGACCATAGCTCAAGGAGCTGTTTCAAATTAATCTTATATTTTCTTAAATATAATAGTACATTTGTTCAGGAATGTTCAGGGGGAAAATTCCTGAACATTTTATTTTTAGATAGAGTCTATTTTATTAATAACATTTTAATTACTATACTTTAAAAGCTATGCAAGTTGATGTGCTTTTGGGCTTACAATGGGGTGACGAGGGTAAAGGTAAAATCGTAGACGTATTTTGTCCAAAATACGATTTAATCGCTCGTTTCCAAGGCGGCCCTAACGCCGGACACACGTTGGAATTCGATAACAAGAAATTCGTACTCAACACAATTCCATCTGGTATCTTCAATGAAGGTACACTAAATCTTATTGGTAATGGCGTCGTTATCGATCCAATTATCTTAAAAAGAGAGTTAGACAACCTGAAGACGGCTGGTTTTGATCCGGTGGGTAAAGGCAATTTGGTTTTGGCGCGTAAAGCACACCTTATTCTGCCAACACACCAATTATTGGATGCTGCTTCCGAATCAAAAATGGGTGCAGGAAAAATTGGGTCTACCCTAAAAGGTATCGGCCCGACTTACATGGATAAAACAGGAAGAAATGGTTTACGTGTAGGTGATACCACTCTTCCAGATTTTCAAGAGCGTTACCAAAAATTGAAGGAAAAGCATCTCAGCATTCTTTCGCACTATGGTGAGATACCTGATTTCAGTGAAAAAGAGAAAGCATTCTTAGATGCGATTGAATTTATTAAGTCCATCCCACACGTGGATTCAGAACATTTGGTCAATCAATATCTGAAAGAAGGCAAACGAGTGTTAGCTGAAGGTGCACAAGGTACACTTTTGGATGTTGACTTTGGTTCATATCCATTTGTTACTTCATCGAACACTACAACAGCGGGTGCTTGTACTGGTCTTGGTATTGCTCCGAATAAAATAGGCAAGGTATATGGTATCTTTAAGGCATATGCTACTCGTGTGGGTGGCGGTCCCTTCCCTACTGAACTTCATGATGAAACTGGTGAAAAATTACGTCAATTAGGTCATGAATTCGGTGCGACTACTGGTCGTGCTCGTCGTACAGGTTGGATTGACATTCCGGCATTGAAATATGCGATTATGCTAAATGGTGTGACAGATCTGATTATGATGAAGGCAGACGTATTGGATACCTTCGACAAAATTTACGCATGTACACACTATAAGTACAATGGTGAAGTGATTGATTATATGCCTTATGAAATCATCACACACCAAGCGGAGCCTATCTTGGAAGAAATTGAAGGCTGGAAGCAAGATTTGACAGGTATAACATCCGAAGGAGAAATACCTGAAGCATTAAAGAATTATATTTCTTATTTAGAGAAAGCTCTCGAAGTGCCTATCACGATCTTATCGGTAGGTCCTGATCGTAAACAAACATTAGCTTTATCAAAATAAACTATGCGGATCGAAAGTTTTGATCTTCTCGATTCTAAAGATAAATTTCATCAAAAAGCCCTGCATTGGTCGGGGCAATTTGATGAAATTTCTTTCTTTAATAGCAATGGGATGTCCGACCAATGGGGGAAATTTGAGCACATACTGGCGGTAAAAGCTTTACACTCTTTTCGTGCAGATGAAAATGTATTTGACCAGCTTGATGCGTTTTTGAAATTACATCAGTCTCAATTTATCCCTGGATTTCTATCCTATGACCTCAAGAATGAGATAGAAGAATTACAAACAACAGGTAAGGATCAGCTTGAATTTCCGGAAGCGTATTTCTTTGTTCCGGCAACTATACTCCGATGGACAGACGATCAAGTACATATAGAAGCCGAAGACCCTGTTAAAATCTACCAAGCAATCTTGGATACTAAGATTCCCCCAACAGCCCCAATTGCCGTACAAGTACAATCACGTTGGACAAAGGGTGAATATGTCAAGGCATTTGAAAATGTACAAGCTCATATTCAGCGTGGAGATATTTATGAAGTCAACCTTTGTCAGGAATTTTTTGCGGAAGACGCTGATATATCTCCTGTCGAAGTTTATCATGAATTAAATACCATATCGCCTACGCCATTTAGTTCGTTCTTCAAAGTCGGGCATCATTTTATTATGAGTGCCTCACCGGAGCGTTTTTTAGCGAAAAAGCAAGGGAAACTGATCTCTCAACCTATTAAAGGAACGGCTAAAAGAGGTTCAAATTCAGAGGAGGACCAACAAATTATAGCAGAGATGCTAAGATCAAAAAAAGAGATCGCTGAAAATGTGATGATAGTTGATCTCGTCCGCAATGATTTGACAAGAAGCGCTTTGCCTGGTACGGTTGAGGCTACCCAGCTTTTTGAAATCCAATCTTTTGAGCAGGTGCATCAGATGATCTCCACCATTACCTGTGTGCAGGATCCGAAAATTTCCAATGTGGATGTATTTAGAAATACCTTTCCCGCGGGTTCGATGACAGGTGCTCCCAAAATCGCAGCTATGCAAATCTGCGATCAGCTTGAAGCCCGAAAACGAGGCCTCTACGCCGGATCAATTGGATACTTTGACAGCATCAACGATGAATTTGATTTTAACGTGGTGATTCGCTCATTGCTTTACAATAAAGAAAAACAATACCTTTCCTTTCATACAGGTGGTGCAGTTACCAATCAGGCAGCTGCAGATCAGGAGTACCAAGAATGTCTTTTGAAGGCTTCTGCTATCCTTGAAGCCTTGAAGGCGAGTTTGGCATCATAAAACTATACTAATTTTGTAGAGAATATTTTTTGCTTCAAGTATTTTTTCGACCTTTGTCCCGTTGGCAGCACAGATTCCTTATATCGATCTACATACTCATCGGAATTATCCGGTCAAGGAGCGCGCAGTTCTATCTGTTAAGAATGTCGCCTTGAACCATTCTGAGACTATCACTGAAGTGGATTGCTCTATTGGTTTACATCCATGGTATATCGATGTGGATACTGAGCAGGAATTGCGATTAATGGCTAATGAATTAAAGCGGACGCAAGTTTTGGCTATAGGTGAATGTGGCTTGGACAAAAATATTGCCATTCCCCTCCCCGATCAGAAGTCTGTATTTAACAGACAGGTTCAGCTGGCTCAAACTTATCAGAAGCCCTTGATTATTCATTGTGTTCGCGCTTTTCAGGAAATTGTCGACAGTTTAAGGAGCATGAAGTTTGAAGGAGCTGTTATTTTTCATGGTTATCGCAAAAATTGGATTTTAGCTAAACGACTAATAGATAGCGGTTATTATCTATCTATAGGTGTACATTGTTTAAATGGAAGCCAGGATGAGCTTTTGAAAAATATTCCGTTAGCGCGTTTATTTCTAGAAACAGATATGGATGTTAAAGTGGAAATTATGGTTCTCTATCAATACGTGGCGCAGATCAGATCTCTTGGGCTGGAAGAGGTAAAAGAGATTCTTTATAGGAATTATAAGAATGTATTTAATAAATGAAATCACCTGGATTTATTCAGTTGCGATGCTGAGCGAATAAATCTGATAATTTCATCACAAGAAGAAAACAAATTTGAATAGATGAAAGATTTAAGTTGGCTATCGCGTACCGAAGCATTGATCGGTAGAACGGCGGTGGAAAAATTAGCAAATTCACATGTAATGGTTTTAGGTTTGGGCGGAGTTGGTTCCTTTGCTGCGGAATTTATATGCCGAGCAGGGGTTGGTAAAATGACCATTATTGACGGAGATACTGTGGATCCTTCCAATCGAAATAGACAACTGCCTGCTTTGGCTACTAATCATGGCGAAGCAAAAGCAGAGATTATGCGGGAAAGGTTATTAGCGATCAATCCTGAACTCGATTTAACAGTTATACAGGACTTTATTATACCAGAAAAAATTCCAGCTCTATTAGATCTTGCTCCGGATTATTGCGTAGAAGCTATTGATAGCATAACGCCTAAGCTATTCTTTATTCGAAGAGCGCTGGAGGCTAAGATTCCATTTGTAAGTTCTATGGGTGCAGGAGGCAAAGTGGATCCAACAAAGATCCAGATTGCAGATATCGGTAAATCATACAATTGTAAGCTGGCACAGCATATTCGTAAGAAATTACGCAAACATGGTATTCGTGATGGTGTTAAAGTAGCATTTTCCACAGAATTGCCAGACAAGAATTCATTATTATATACAGACGGAAGTAATTTTAAGAAGTCTGCTTATGGAACCATGTCTTACCTACCAGCAGCCTTTGGTGGAGCAATAGCTTCCGTTGCTATACGAGATTTGATCGAAAATGCTTAACTTAGGTGTTAAATAAACATATAAACAAATAAAAAAGCGGCCTTTCCAGGGAAAGGCCGCTTTTTTATTGTAGCTATCGACTCGTGACGCCTTTCATATCAATTCCTTTGGGTTTGATGTGTGCTAACCTTTTTTTTAACGTATCTATTTTTGATTTTTCAAGGTTACCCGTCGCAATGATAATCCCTTCCTTAACCTGTGCTGTTATAGTTGGAAAATCTTCAAGAACAAGGTTTACGTCTCGTGTCAAAGTAGAATCTATATTACCACTCAAGATTTCATGGTATTTTTCACGGGCATCCTCAGGTTCTGGAAGATTTACAATGATATTGTTGTGAATAGACTTGATATCCTCTCCGCCTACCGTTCTCGTTTTATCTTCTATTTCCTGTTTAAGTGAGTCTGAGCCGATCTGTCCGTCTAGAGTTACGTTACCTTCCTCCACATCTACTTCAATGCCTGCAGTCGTCTTTAACGCGTCTTGAATTTTTGACTTAAGTTTGTCATCCGATTCAGGCGACCTGCATGAATGAACAAATGTTAAGATACCTAACGAAAACATCAAAAATAAACTATTTAATTTCATATCCTCTTTCTTTTCTATACTAAATAAGAACAGATAGATTGGAATATTGTTTAATTTTTCCGTTTTTCGGGCCGCTAGCGAATTTCAGTTATTTGCTGAGTTATTTTGTTGAATGTAAAACTATCTCCTATTCCTTTTCCGATAAGCAGCTGACCTATTGGGGATGCAGGAGAAATGACGAAGATACTATTGTCTCTAATTTTTAATGCACCAATACTTGTTGCGATTAGGTATAGCCCCGTAGTTGTCCGGACAATGCTTCCCAATCTGACAAATTCTGGTCTATCGTCTACGGTCGATTCTATACTGATAAGCTGCTGAAGATCTTTATTGGCCTCTAAGAGCTGCTTCTGGTAGCGATTGATATCCTGTTGGATCATTTCGCGTGAAGTCTCGTATTTGTCACCGGCACTACTTTTAGTGTCATCGTTACTTGAATCCTGCGCTGTTTCCAATGCGGATTCTATCATGTCGATTCGTTCCTGTGTACGCTTTAAGGCTATTTCAAGTACTTCCTTTTTTAAATTGAAATTGCTATTTGTCATCCTGAAAAATAAGGAATAAGTTTTATTCATAAAAAAATAAAAACAATAAGCTTAACCTCAATAGGATATAATAAATCCGTTGGCAAAATATTAAAATTGGGGTTGCAATACATTAAAAAATTGCTACATTTGTGCACTGAAACACGGAAAGGTGTCAGAGTGGTCGAATGAGCAGTCCTGGAAAGACTGTATACGGGATGACTGTATCGAGGGTTCGAATCCCTCCCTTTCCGCAAAATGATACAAATGCCACGAATAATCGCTATTCGTGGCATTTTTGTTTTTATTACTATAAAATACACTGTGATAGCTATCAATGCTGCTAAATGATGATGATTTTACTGTTGACGTTAATTTAGCGAACAATATACATCTCTAGATATTATAAGATATCAAAAATCACGTCTTTTGAAAAATATAACTGAATTAATAGGTTTGACAAGTGAATAGCGCCTGAAATGTATTTAAATTTCTGAAAAATAATCTCCTAATCATTTTGAAATCCAACCTTCCCCTATTGGCTCTCTAATTAGGATTAATACCTGAATTACGTGCTATTTATACGGATAGCCGCATTAAAGGCATATAATTTGTATTTCATCTATAAATTAAAAATTACCTTGTAAAATATTATAACGTGATTTATCGCCTTTATATGACAAAAAACGATTCAAATATAGCACAGTTAAAGCAACACCTCCATCGCAAAAGCAATGATCTTGATCTGTATCTCAAAGCATTAAATTCTGCTTATTCAGGTATTATTATAACAGACAATACACAATATGATAACCCTATTATCTATTGCAACAAAGCGTTTGAAACAATAAGTGGCTATTCACACAATGAGATTATTGGCCATAATTGCCGTTTTTTGCAGGGGCAAGATCGTTCCCAGCCTGAGCGTCAGTTATTGAAGGATAGTATTGCTCGTGGAGAGGAATGTAAAATAGAAATTCGCAATTACCGTAAAGACGGTACCTTTTTTTGGAATGAACTCTTTATCTCTCCGGTGAAAAATGATGAGGGGCATGTGACACATTTTATTGGGGTGCAGAATGATATTTCTGCACGTAAGAAGTCGGAGCACGAACTTCGGGAAGAAAAGAATTCCGTAGAACTGAAAATACAGCAGCGTACCAAAGAACTGCGGGACAAAGAAGTATTTCTCTCGAGTATAATTGAAACTGTAAGGGAAAGCCTTGTCGTACTAGATGCCAATTATATCGTATTGAGTGCTAACAAACATTTCCTTAATTCTTTTAAAGTATCTTCCGAAGAGACTGTTGGAACACCTCTTTTTGAATTAGGAAATCATCAATGGGATATTGCTACGCTTAGAGAGCTCCTGACGGACATACTTCCAACAAATAACCCTGTTGTGGATTATGAAGTAGATCATGTGTTTCCACATATTGGCCGGAAAGTTATGCTGCTCAATGCTTACCGTATAGAATTTGAAGGACATTATAAAGACCGTATACTCATCGCCATTGAAGACATTACGGAAAAGAAAGAGCTCGATAGAAGGAAGGACGACTTCTTATCGATAGCGAGTCATGAACTGAAAACACCACTTACGACGATCAAAGGGCTTGTGCAGATTTTACAGCGAATCGGTACGGACCACCACAATACAAAGTTTGTTAGCACACTAGATAAAATGTCTTCTTACATCGATCGTCTTAATCTTTTGATTACACGATTATTAGACACCTCCAAAATACAGTCTGGCAATATTGAACTCCATATGGAACCAATTGATATCGACAGAGTGATACGGGAAGCCATCGAAAGTATCAGCTATGCTACTCCGGGGCATAAGATCACCCTAATGGAAGGCAGCGAAGCAATTGTTGAAGGTGACGAAGCACAAATTATTCAGGTTGTCAATAATTTATTATCTAATGCGATCAAATACTCACCCGAGCATAATAAAGTGGAAGTGAGCATCAGTAAAGTGGCCAACTTTGTAAAGGTTTCCATACGGGACTATGGTATGGGCATCAGTTACCACGATAAACAGAAAATTTTTGAAAGATTTTACAGAGCAAGTCATATCCAGAAGAAATTTCCAGGCTTAGGCATCGGCCTTTACGTATCCCACGAGATTATTAGCAATCATCAAGGCACCTTATGGGTGGAAAGTGAGGTCGGTGAAGGTGCTACATTCAATTTTACATTACCTATCATGCAAAAAAACGAAATACATGGAGACTAAAAGAATAATGATTTGTGACGACGATGAGGGAATACTTGAAGTTCTCGAACTATATTTAGAATTAGAGGGGTACGTTGTTTTTACCGTAGCTAATAGTATCAAGCTCGTTGAGCAGATAACACTACATTCGCCCGATTTACTGCTTCTCGATCTGTGGATGCCTTTGCTTTCCGGAGATCAGGCGATAAGGATTATCCGCGAAAGCGATATGATGAGCGCTTTACCCATCATTGTGCTTTCCGCAAGCGTGGATGGTGCAGCAGTAGCCACCGCCATGGGAGCAGATGGTTTTATTGCCAAACCTTTTGATCTCGACGATATTAAATTAAATATTGATCGAATGATTAACAAGGAACCTCCACAATAATTTCATGTTCGGTTTATTTATCAATATATTTGGCTATCGCCTAAATATAAAATAACATGGATAATCCTAACTTTCAACTTGCTCTTAGACCGACAATATTCACTGACTTAGAAACACATTATCAGTTTCAACTAGATGAAGATGCAAATCATCTCGCCGCTTTTACCTCAACCAGTTCTTCAGATAAGGAAGCTTATCTTGAGAAATATGGTAGATTTCTTACTGAGCCAAGCATTAACAACCAAACAATTCTAATTGATGGTACCATTGTTGGGAGTATAGCGAAGTTTGTAATTGGAGAAGATGCTGAAATCACCTATTGGATTGATCGAAAATTCTGGGGACGAGGTATTGCGACAAGAGCACTCAAAACCTTTCTTTCACTTGAAACAATTCGTCCTATTTACGGGCGTGTAGCTTTTGACAATATAGGCTCTCAAAAAGTATTGGAAAATTGCGGCTTTGTTAAAATAGGTACAGACCATGGTTTTGCAAATGCACGACAAACTGAAATTGAAGAATTTATTTATAGACTGGACGGTTAAACTAATAATTTGAGTGAGGTATGCTGAGCCTGCTGCGGTAAACTTGTCAATTAGCCGTCGATTTCCATCCGCATCTCCAATAAATTGGGCTTAAATCCAACTTTGCGATAAGCATTTTTTGCGATGGTATTTTCATCATAAACCTGTAGCCTAACTTCTGAGATATTTCTTTCTTTGGCCCAGCTTATCAATCTCTCTAGAATTAACTTGTTAATGCCTTGACCTCGGTATGCAGGTTTAACATACATAAAACCTAGATAAGCATATTTTTTATACTTCTGATAGGGCTTAGCATCCAATAGCTTAGCATACCCTGATCCGACAAGTTGATCTTCAACAACTGCAACGAGCACTTCTGCTTCCTCGGACCTGACCAGTGCTAAGAGATCATAATAATGAATTTCACCTTCTTTTAATGTATTGTCAAAAGGTCGCTCCGCTTCAACAATACCCTGTTCAAATTCGATTAATGCATCGACTTCATTTTCCCGCGCTTGTCTTATGATTGTTTTCATACTTAAAATTTCCAGTTACAATAAGGTTATTTAAATATTACACTCTATATCTTGATAAGGATTATTGCAATATACTAAATCTAGTTGCACGTGCTACTTTATGATTTGAATTTTTATGAACGATTCCATCGTAAGGGCTGTTCAGCAGATAACAGTATTTCAACAAAAAATAGAAAATATGACGCAGTTTAAAAATCCACACACGAAATATCCGGTACCGCCATTTCCAAAGCAGAAGCAGGAAGTTCCTGGAACGGAATCTGAAATGAAACCAAAGGCTGATCATGGTGAAGAAAGCTATGTCGGCAGTGGTAAATTGAATGGCGCAAAAGCTATTATTACGGGAGCAGATTCGGGCATAGGCCGTGCTATAGCAATCGCTTATGCGCGCGAAGGTGCCGATCTGGTCATCAGTTACGGTTATGACATTGAAGATGAAGACGCTAATGAAACAGCACGCCTGGTAAAAAAGGAAGGTCGTAAAGCTATTCTATCAAAGGGAGATCTTCGTGATGAAAAATATTGCAATAAATTGATTGATAGTGCAATATCTGAACTTGGAGGCCTTGATATTCTGGTAAATAACGCGGCATATCAAATGGCACACAAAACCTTAGAAGAGCTTACAGCAGCGGAATGGGATTGTGCTTTTGAAACAAATATTCGGAGTATGTTCTATTTATCTAGAGCAGCTGTCCCGCATATGCTGCCAGGAAGTTCTATTATTAATACAGCATCTGTCAACTCTTATCATCCTAATGCCGTTCTATTAGACTATGCTGCCACCAAGGGCGCAATTCAGAATTTTACGGCTAATCTTGCGCAAATGCTCCTCGAACAAGATAAAGGTATTCGCGTCAATGCTGTGGCACCAGGCCCCGTTTGGACGCCTCTAATTCCTTCAACAATGCCTGAACCGGAGAATTTTGGTAAGGAAAGTCCAATCAAACGGCCAGCCCAACCCGCAGAAATTGCGCCAGCTTATGTTTTCTTAGCCTCCGAAGAGAGTAGCTATATAGCCGGCGCTACATTGGCTATAACCGGGGGTAAAATTGCCATATAACTGAAGGGTAATATATTATTTTTTAACACACTAGCTGTGAGATATTTGAAGCTAGTGTGTTATAATTTTAAAGAATAGGTTTAAGCCTTCAGTTTTATTTATTCTACCGTAAACCAACGATAGCTTTCTGCAGGAATTGTAACGCTTAACATCACTTTCGAATCATGATCTAAGGAGACTTTTTTTGTCGATTTATCATCAAAGCCTATTTTAGCCTGACCAGTTATTCCTGTATAGTATAGTGGAACTTTTATTGTTCGCGTAATCGCTGTTTTCAGTGGGTTGAACAGCATACCAAACCCTTTGACTCCTCTTTCAGTTGCGTTGACATGTAAAAAGCCGTCCCAGTCCCTTCCGTCGGCCCGACGAAGATGGATTAGGTCTGAATTTAGGATCGTACGATATTTTTTATACCATTGAATGACATCGATAACAGTCTGCTTGGTTTCTTCGCTGTCGTACAGACGCGGCCCTCGGTAACAAGCCTGGACTCCAGCACCATAATATTGCATCATAAGTTGCTTGTAGTCTTCCCGGTGTTCATGGAGTGGTTCCAATACAGCATCTTTGCCTCCACCTTGATAGGCTGTTAATGGTACAAAGCCCCATGCCATAGACGGATTCTCCTCCCAAAGTGCATCGAAGATATTCTGACGGTTGAGTATGCGCTGGTTTTCACGAGGGAGTGAAAAATTCACCTCACGATATCCCAATCCTGTTTTGTTAGAACCATCCAAAAAATACCAATCCGGTGAATTTATATAAACTCCACGAGCATTGAGCCAGTGATAAAGTTCTTTTTGCATATTAAATTGTACCCATTGACTGTCTTCAAGGCCATGGTGACCGCGATGATTTGTCGAGGCACATTGGTCGCCCGGAAAAGGACCATCATTTTCCCAGATATCGAAACCAGTTTTTTCAAAGAATGTTTTAATACGTTTTGTATAGCCTATTCCCCACTCAGAACCAAAACATGGCGCATTCCCAAAGAAGGTACCACCTGTTTTACCGGTCTTGGGGTTAATCACATCATCAGCGTCACTGATTTTACGGGAGCTGAATAAGGAATAAGTACCAATTTTAATATTTCTGTGATGGGCATAATCAGCTATTTTTTTGAGGTTTAAAAGGTTTGCTGCGGTCGTATCCTCCATATTTACATGGCTTCCAAAGCTTAATATAAGTGCCTCGTATCCAGTGGCAACACATTGATCAATAGCTGTATATACCTGATCGTCTGTTTTGCTGACGAGATGCATAAATATTGGATTGGCCGTAGTCCATGGCGCGATTGTACGGTACATTTTCCGGATAGTAAGGCCTCTGCGTTCTCGGTCGTAACTATCCATCAATAGTTCCCAAGAACGAATAGATACGAAGTCATCTTTCGGCTGCAATTTGAGACCTACACCCAGCTTCGGATATACTTCCATAATAGCTGGAGTTTTGTAGTCGTAATTTACCTGGGAGGTATAGGTAGAGTCGGCCCTCCAATGCAATGACTGATCGCTCAGATGGTAGCGCATCGCATTGTTAAAAGCAAAGTTGCTCTCAACATACAAGCCATGCTGTTTTTTCATGTCTTCAACCGACCCAACTACAGCGCTTTCTTCTTCGACCAATGCCAGCTTTTCATGGATAACTTGGTTGATCTGCACTTCATGACTATTATTATTCTGTACTGTGACCCATTTGCTGATCAGTGGGATATCATCGTAAATGGCATAGTGTACTTTTACAGCTATCTCTGACAGGCCTGATGTCTTGGGACTAGCATAGCTGAATGTCAGAACCTTCCCCTTAGCTGCGGAGGTGTGGGTTGCCCACCACTTGTCACCGTTCCAGCGTAAGAGTGGATCCAGGTTACGAATTTCATAGTTTATAAAAATGAAGTCTTCATTACTAGCCGTAAAATTCTTCATCCATTCTGGTCTCAGGTAGGCACGTTCTTTTTGGCCATAGGCCCCACCTACATTGTACCATTTGCCATTAAGCTGCAGTTGTGCTTCAGGTTGTACAGCGCGGATAAGCTGCTGTCCTGTAACAAGGTTTGTGAAATCATAGCAAAATGCGTTTGGCTTTACTTTAAACGAGCGACGTACAAGTCCATTTTCAAGTATAATATCTTGATCTTTAACTACGATATGTGATTGATATTGGCCGGATTGACACATCAGCCAATCACGCTGCTCGGGTTTTTTGGTCTGTGCAAATCCATTGCCTGAACCTATGAAGGCTAGCGTAAGGGTATATGCTGACAGAAATAACTTAAATCTCATGGTTTATCTAACGAGTTGGAAAGTGAAATATAGGAGATTTAATTAACTTAGAAAAAGGTATTCATAATGCAATCGATTGCATAAAACCGAGTGTTCTGAATTATTTCCTGTCTCGATAAAATTCCCGTTTTTCCAATGTCCCATTTTCATAAGATTCAGTGTAAATCAACGGTCCTTTTTTTCTTGTATGGACTATCGGCTCCCCCGTTTCTTCATTATATTCCTGTAATAATTTATAGTATTTCCATTTTCCACTTGGCAATCCTTTATTATAGGTTGCTTCCAGATAAGTATAACTATCTGTGAATGCTGGATATTGCTCTAAATCCACATAATGATTTGATTTAAATTCTATCCATTTTCCTTCTTTGCAGTGATTCATTACCACGCCCTCTTCCTCCTCACCTCTATATAAACCATTCTGATCGTAGTATCGGGAAAATTTCCCATTGGCTAAAATCTGATACTGATGTGGAGGTTTAGGTTTAAATGGATCATCATTAAATTCATAATCCTGCAAAGAGATCTTATAATATTTATTGATATAAAACAAGGTATAATTTGCAAATCCCATTTCTCCTTCATGATGCAGATATATTCGCATCATATCTACAGGTTGATTGTCCTTTACCGAAATTAAATACATCTTTTCGATAAAGGGTTCGGCATAACGGGCAGTGTTGTAGACAGCCATAAAATGAAGTGAATAGCCACCATATGGGATAAAATCTGCAGCAATTTTAACTTTGTTATATTTTTCATTGACACTTTTATTGTATGGAAATGAAACATCATATTCTTCGGAGAGCGATAGAAGTTTTTTTTCGATTACTTGATCAAATTTCAAAGTGCTGACGGCTCTTGATTTACCTTGGTCTTGTATTATAGAGAGTACGGAGTCAATAGACAGCCGTTTTGAAATAGCTGCATCCCCAAAGGGAAGCCTTATACTATTTTTCTTATCCGTGTTAAAAACAATACACCGCTCGTTTGATCCATGCACAGGTCTATTAGCCTCTTTTTTATTCGTTTGTGCTGTACTATTGTTGAAAAGAAGCAAAAGGATAAAACAAGCGTAGTTCATCTTTTGAAACAGGACCTTTTTCATTTGTCTTCTTGAGCGTTTAGAAATTATAAATTGAGCTTTACAGAAAGATTTTAATAATTAGAATGTATTACATTTGCTTGACTTTCAAGCGAGCAAAATAAAAAATGGATCAGAACACGACTTTGAGAACTATAAACTATTCAGGCATCTTTCTCTCTTGTTTTTCCGAATATAGCGAAAAGTGTATCCATGCAACTCCAGAGCATGTATTGCTTTATCTATATTCGGGCGAACAGGTGATTGAAGATAGGGATAAAAAGATTACTATACAAGCTGGTGAATGTGCATTTATACGCCGTAATCACCGCTTGTTGATGTATAAGAATAGTAAAGGTGAAGATTTATACAATGGTATTTCCTTAACTTTCAATCGGACACTTCTGCGCGACTTTTACGGCAAACTGAGCAAAAATAATTTGCCTAAGAAGGCTCCATTATCGGATAAGAATGTTTTTAAAATTGATGCGAGAGCAGATATTACCAGTCTTTTCCAGTCATTAGTCCCCTATTTTGATGAGAAACTAAAACCTTCAGACGGCGTCGCCCAGCTTAAGTTACAGGAGGGCATCTATGCCCTATTAAACAATTCGGAAATCTTCTTTCCTATTTTGTTTGATTTCGCGGAGCCTTGGAAAATCGATATTCTTGAATTTTTGAATGAAAATTATATGGACGAGCTCACGATGGAGCAAATCGCATTCTATACTGGCCGGAGTTTAGCAACATTCAAAAGGGACTTTAAAAAGATTAGCAACCTAAGTCCACAGAAATGGTTAATTAAAAGACGTCTGGAAGCTGCTTATATCAAACTGAAAGAAGAAGGCAAAAAAGTGAATGATGTTTATCTCGAAGTGGGGTTTAAAAATCCTTCTCATTTTTCAACTGCTTTTAAAAAGAATTACGGTTTTGCCCCCTCAGAAATTTAACAATCTGGTCCTGTCCTTTGATTACTGACAACTATCCATAAAGCCTGTCTGCTCGTACCTCTATGTGACCAACTCGACAGCCAATATGTCCAGTTGAGCCTATTGTTTCTTTAAATGCCCCTCAGCCTGATCTAAATTTGTCTTAACAAGAAAATTAGAACGGCATTCAAAAACTAGAAACAATGAAAATAACACTTTCAACAATCCTTTTAGCGGCAACATACTCGTTAAGTATCCCTACAATTGTAAATGCACAGTATTATGAAACATCTGTGTCTTTTTCAACACTCAATACGGAAATAAGACCCTTTAAAATTAGCATTCCACAGGCAAAACTTGACGAACTTAAAAAACGTATTGCCCAGACCCGATTTCCAGATAGGGAAACAGTCAAAGATGAATCACAAGGCGTACAGCTTGCCCAGCTTAAAGATCTTGTATCTTATTGGGGAACTGGCTATGATTGGAGGAAACTGGAGAAAAAATTAAATGCTCTTCCACAGTATGTTACCCATATTGACGGATTAGATATTCAATTCATTCATGTACGTTCTAAAGAAACCAATGCTTTGCCATTGATCCTTACCCATGGCTGGCCAGGTTCTCCACTCGAATTTATCGACGCAATAGGTCCTTTAACTGACCCTGTCAGTTATGGCGGAAAAGCAGAAGATGCCTTCGACGTGATTATACCGGCAATACCGGGTTATGGTTTCTCAGAAATTCCTAAAGAAATAGGCTGGAATCCCGATCGTGTTGCAAAAGCCTGGGATGTATTGGTAAAACGCCTCGGATACACAAAATATGTTTCTGAGGGCGGCGACCATGGGTCGGTCATCTCGGATGCATTAGCCAGACAGGCCCCTTCAGGTCTTCTGGGGATCCACCTGACAATGCCAGCCACAATTCCTTTTGAATTAGTTAAACCGATAAATGCAGGAGACCCTGCTCCAACGGGGCTTTCAGAAGATGAATGCAATGCTTATGTGGCCTTAAGTACCTTTTTTGGAAAAAATGCCGCCTATGGCGGAATGATGGTGACACGGCCACAGACCACCGGTTATTTACTTTCCGACTCCCCTAGTGCCCTAGCTGCATTTCTCTACGAAAAAATTGCTGAATGGAGCGAAAGCGATCTCCATCCAGAAAATGTAATCGGCAGAGATGCAATACTTGACGATATAACATTATACTGGCTGACAAATACGGGTGCCTCTTCCTCAAGATTCTATTGGGAAAATAGCAACAATAATTTTAGCTCCGATCATCAAAAGACCAAGAATATCAAAGTTCCAGTGGCAATTTCAGTATTCCCGCATGAAATCTATCAAGCACCTGAAAGTTGGTCGAAAGCGGCTTACCCTTCATTATATTACTACCATAAGGCACCTAAAGGCGGGCATTTTGCTGCCTGGGAACAGCCACAGGTATTTACCGAAGAGCTTAGAGCTGCATTCAAACCACTTAGATTACACTGATTTTAATACGATGATTTCTTAACATATGCCTATCTATTCGAAGAATATTTAGTTGCCATTTCAAATATAAAAGAGCCCGTTTAAACAAGTCTATTTGTCATCGGGCTCATAAATCTTGTTCCAGTTATACATTGAAATACAGACTGACATTTTCTTTCAATAAAGAGGCACATTGAACGCAGTCAACTGAATATAGAAAAGCTCTAACAGATAAAACCAAGAAAATGTACAGATTAGCAATTTTAGCAATTAGCCTCCTGATGTTATTCAGTGCTTATACCAAAGGACAAACTTCTTCAGATCAGATTACCTGGGAATGTATACTCAAAAGAAAATCAAGCAATGAAGGGGAAATTTTTATGAAAGCCAAGATACCTGCGGGATGGCATCTTTATGCACTTGGAAATAATCCCGATAGCCCTATCCGAATGAACTTCAAGTTCACAGCAGACAAAGCTTATGAATTGATTGGCGCTGTTAGCCAACCCAAGCCTCTGCGCAAATTGGAGAAACAGTTGGGTATTCCGGTAGCCTATTTTGAGGATGAGGTAACGTTTGGCCAAAAAATCAAAATAAAAGGAAAGAACGGCGTTGTCAAGGGAACCATTCAATTTATGCAATGCAACGATGAGATTTGTGTACCGCCACAAGACTTTGGTTTTGCCTTAAAACTGCGGCCATAAGTAGACCCGTAGAAAACCAATAGAATTTCTGTAATAAACTAAAATTTACACTATGAAAACTTTAAAAGACATACTATATATCCTAAGTCTCCCACTAATAATTACCATGATTATGACTGTTAAAGGATTTGCAGATGATCATAAATTGGCAGATATCAAAGCAGGTAAGAGCGATAGAAGCTTTGCTGTGGTTGAACTTTTTACTTCCGAGGGCTGCTGGAGCTGTCCTCCGGCAGATGAGCTGATTGCGAAACTTGAAAAAGATAATCAAAACAAGAAATTGTTTATCATGGCGTTTCATGTTGACTATTGGGATCATCAGGGCTGGAAGGACCGCTTCAGCAAAGCTGAATTTACAGAAAGACAGCGGCAATATGCATCTTGGATGAAGCTCCATACATTATACACACCGCAATTGGTCATCAATGGTAAGGTAGAAATGGTCGGTTCTGAAACAAGCCGGGTGCTGGGCGGTATCCAATCGGCGACGCTAGAAAACCATCCTCAAAATCTAGCTGTAAAAATTGATAAGTATGAGTCGACTCATCTTCAAGTAAGCTATACCTCAACTTCTGATCTAGGATATCTTCTAGTAATGTTCCCTCAAGATCAGGCAATAGCACAGGAAGTACGCCTTTTTTACCTATCCATCTGGCCATATCATTTTCCATATAGCTCAATGACTTATGACCAAAGACTGCCCTTTCAATATCTGGATAAAAAAAACAGGCGCTGACACCAATTTTTACCATATTACTTTTCTCCATATGCGGTCTCATAAATAACTCGAAAATCTGCTACACTAACAGGTTTAGGGTTTGATGGATGGCAAAAATCAGCAAATGCCAATTCCGATAGTGGCTCTAAATGAGTCTTTTGCACGCCAATGGCCGATAGTTTTGTAGGAAGCCCTAAGCGTGTATTGAGATCAAATAGATAGTCTACGACTCGATCTCCAGCGTTGTTACCAAGACCCAGGGCCATGGCCATACGCTCGAAACGATCCTCAAAACCGGCATAATTAAACTGCATTCCATAAGGTAGATTCACCGCGTTGGCAAGTCCATGATGCGTATCGAGAAGTGATGATAACGGATGTGCCAAGCTATGGACAACCCCTAATCCCTTCTGAAAGGCAACTGCTCCCATCAGTGACGCCAAAAGCATCTTTGAACGTGATTGCAAATCGGACTCCATGGTGGCTTTCTCGATTGAGCTAGCGACCATCGCCATCCCTTCAAGGGCTATACCATCACACATCGGGTGATACCCTTTGGCCAGATAGGCTTCCATATTATGCGTAAGTGCGTCCATGCCTGTCGCTGCAGTAATAAACGGTGGAAGATCCATCGTAAGCAAGGGATCTGCAAATACTATCCTTGCCATTAATCTCGGGCTAAACAAAATCCGCTTTTTCTTGGTTTCATCTTCAGAGATAATCGCGCTACGTCCCACCTCGCTTCCGGTTCCTGCAGTCGTAGGTACTGTGATCAAAGGTGGTATTTCATTGGTCACATAGATATCTCCACCGATCAGGTCATCGTAGTCGAACAGATCCCGATGGTGATTTGCACGCAAAGCTATTGCTCGGGCCACATCCAGTGCCGCTCCACCACCAACACCAATAATCGAATCTCTATTTTGTCCCCTAAACACATCTCCGCCCAAAAGAACGTCTGATTTTACGGGGTTTTTGTGCAGGTCATGAAAGACGATCACATCAATCCCCTTGCGCGTCAACTTCTGCTGAATATCTTTAAAAAATGGCAGTCCGGCGATCGTAGGATCGGTTACCAACAACGGACGGCTAAGTCCGTTCGTCAACAGGTAGTCAGGCAGTTCATTGATTGCTCCGGCACCAAAACGGATTGGCGTCGGAAAATTAAAACCATAAATTTTTTCTGTATCCATCATTCAGTTAAATAATTTCAAAATATCTTTTTGTTTCCCAATCGGTTACTTGTTCTGAAAATTGCCTCCATTCCCATATCCTGGATTTGCAGAAATGGTCGACAAACTTTTTACCAAATAATTGAGATGCGATCTCTGATTGCGCCATACGGGTGGTGGCTTCAAATAGATTTCTTGGCAAGCTCCCGTATTGGAGATCTCTATAGCCATTGCCAACAGTATGTACATTGTCTAGTGACAACTTATGTTTGATGCCATATAGTCCACTGGCTAAGCATGCTGCTATAGCCAGATAGGGATTCACATCCGACCCAACAACACGATGTTCAATACGTGTCGCTTTGGCTCCCCCTTCAATAACCCGAAGTGCTGTCGTACGGTTATCTATGCCCCAAGTCAGCGTTGTCGGGGCCCACGCCCCTTCGGTTAGTCTTTTATAGCTATTAACAGTAGGCGCAAACAGCGGGAGTATATCTGGTAAACAATACAATTGACCTGCAAGAAAATGCTTCATCAGTGGGCTCATTCCAAGTTGGTCATCTTTATCATAGAAGAGATTTTTGTCTTTGTTGAGATCCCAAAGACTCTGATGTACGTGTCCGCTGCAGCCCGGCAGCTCCTTGGTCTGCTTCGCCATGAAACTCGCGGTGATATTATGTTTCTTTCCAATTTCTTTGACAGCAGATTTGAAGAGTGTCGCCCTATCTGCGGCTTCAAGAGCATCGCTACATTGGATAGCAGCTTCAAGTACACCCGGTCCCGTCTCTGTATGCAATCCTTCAAGAGGTACACCAAACTTTTCTAGCATGGCCAAATGGTCCTGAAAAAAGCCATAATTGTCGGACATCCGTAAGATGGAATAACCAAACATACCTGAGGTAATTGGTATTATATCTTTGAAGACACTTATTGAAGATCCGTTATTTGCCTTCACAAAATTAAACCACTCGAATTCCTGTGAAAAAACTGGTTTGTATCCAGCCGCCTCTGACTGTGAAATAATATTTTTAAGTAGTGCTCTTGGACATACATTTTGATCCCCTGAAATTGGAGCGTCAAAATCAGCTAGAAAAAAAGGAATATCTTCTTGCCAGGGAATCAGCCGAAACGTATTTCCATCTATACGCGCAGGGAAATCGCCATATCCCGTATGCCAGCCCGTAATCTCCACATTATCGTAGACCTGATCATTAACATCCCATCCAAACACAACCGAACAAAATCCGAATTCACTGTCAAGCGCGGAGATAAACTTATCGCGGTGCATAAATTTCCCCCTTAAGACACCGTCTATATCGGTTACAGCCACTTTCACATGCGTACTTGAACTTTCTTTTAGTTTGGAGATAATTTCATTTTTATCGATCATAATTTGATGGTTTTGTCCTTGTCAAGGAAGATGAGGAAATAGAGATATGATAAGATGACAAGCCCAAAGAATAATACGGCTGTCAATGGGTTATAATAGATCATTGCAATCAGGCACACAACGGCAATAATCAACGCAATCATTGGAAACATCGGATACATGGGGACTTTGAATGGGCGTTCCAGCATTGGTTCTTTTTTTCGCAATGCAAAAAATGACCACATGGATATAATGTAAAGACAGATAGCGCCAAAGCAAGCGATGGTAATAATGCCTGCTGTTTTACCTGTAAGCAGTGCTATGATCCCAATAGCCATATTGATCAGCAGTGCATTAGCCGGTGTTTTAAATCGCGAATGCACTTTCCCGAGTATTGATGGTGCATAACCTACCCTTCCAAACTCAAATGTAGCCCTGCCACCAGCGAGAATAATACCGTGAAAAGAGGCTATAAGCCCCAAAAGACCAACACCTATTAGTAATTTATAGAGAATATGGTGATTATCAATCACATTGGCAATGGCAAGTGGTAATGGTGAATCTGATGGCTCTGTACTGCCGACAGGATACACAACGGCTTCCCAGCCGGCGACGCCAACCGCAGATAAAAATGTGATGATACAGAGTACAACTAAAGTTACGATTGCCGATCCAAAGCCAATTAATACATTCTTTTGCGGATTGATCGTTTCTTCTGCGACATTGGCCACGCCTTCAATGGCTAGAAAAAACCAAATTGCAAAAGGGATAGCCGCAAAAATACCGGAGAAGCCATGAGGAAGTGCATTGTGTTCAAGATTGGAAAATTCAAATGCTGGTAGCGTCACGCCAGCAAATATCAATAATTCGACAACTGCCAGAACGGTCACGACTAATTCAAATGATGCTGCAAGCTTTACGCCCAGAATATTCATCGAGGTAAAAATGACGTAGGCCCCAATAGCAAAAGTAAGGTAGTTGACTGATGGATGTAGTAAATGTAAGTAAGCACCTATTGCCGCTGCTATCGCAGGCGGAGCAAAGACGAACTCAATATTTTGTGCGATTCCGGCAACAAATCCCAAATGCTTGCCCAATCCCCTATTGGCGTATTCAAAGGCTCCGCCGGCTTTAGGAATCGCACAGGCCATCTCCGTATAGCTGAAGGTAAATGTCAGGTACATGATAATAACGAATATGGTAGCAATGGCTAATCCCAATGTGCCTCCTTCAGCCAAACCGAGATTCCATCCAAAATACATTCCCGAAATTACATAGCCTACACCTAAACCCCACAGCATAACAGGACCAAGGACTTTCTTTAATTGAGGCTCACTCATAATTTTATTTAGGTTGGTAAATTGATTGTAATTAACTAAAATAAATTTACTACTTATTGTTTAAAATGTAGTGTCGAATATCTGCGATTATATCTATTTTAGTAAAATAATATGGCTATATCTAATTTTGTAGTATATATGATCTAACTATATTGTTTGATATATTTTTTTTTAGAATTAATTTACTGCCAGAATGAAATTGGATGAAAAAGACCTCATGATTTTGGACCTGTTGCAACAGGATGCCAACATAAGCAACAAGGAAATATCAGACCGTGTTAGTTTATCAATGACTCCAGTTTATGAAAGGATTAAGAAATTGACAGCAACTTCAGTTTTAAAGCAGCGGGTCTATCTTTTGGATAGAAGAAAACTTGATCTTAATTTGATGGTCCTGGTATCTATCAGCATGGAAAAGCATTCAAATGAAAGTGCTCTACTATTTATGGAAGAGATACAAAAATTTCCAGAGGTGGTCGAATGTTTTCACGTAACGGGCGCATTCGATTATCAGATCAAAGTCATGGTGAGGGATGTTGATCACTACCATGAATTCAATTTTAATAAACTAGCGACAATCAAAGGGATCAGACATATGGAAAGTTATTTTGTGATGAAGGAAATTGTGAATACAACCCGTCTTCCTCTGTTTCTCCCACAAAATTACAGTTAAACTTTTTTCTGTTCAAACTATTGGGATTATGCTGTGCACATTTTTTAACAATATTACCTTGGTCTTTCAAAGATGACCGATCCTACTGACGATCATGGCAAGACTTAGACCTGTGTAAAATAACGATCGTTTTAATTTGCTATCCATTTCAGCTTTAACGCTGCAGCATTTCCAATAGTCCTTGATCCAAGATCACATTCCGCGGACTCCATATTGCGATATAGCACACTTTTACCATTCTTTAGCTCTACAGCGCTTACATTGCCTTTCGCCCAGCTATATGGCCAGTTAGCGAAATATCGTTCTGCTGAGGTAATCTTTATCATGTTAAACTGTTTTCCATTTTTCTCCGCCAATAGCATCTTCTCATTGCCGATCAAGACCAGCTTATTCTTTTGTATATATCCTGTATTAAATTCACTCCAATTTAGGCTATCTGGCAGTGTCAGCCATTCATTTACTGGTTGATCCTGCAAAATAGTAAAGTCCTTTTTTGAAACTTTTCGGCAACGGCCATCAAATAGGATATACCAAAATGAGACATTATCAACAAATATGGGCGGATCAAACTCTGAGCTCGTTGCCAAAAATGGGAATAGTTTCTTTGCTGGACTGACGCTGTAAGACGAGTTGGTGGAATCAGTGGCATAGATAATATCTTGGCTCAGATAATAAATACTATCTTTTTTTGTCCACACGGCTTCTGGAGTGAGCCAGGTTCCCTTCAAAGTGAACAGATGGTTATCATCGTAGCCGTTAAATATAGCTGCATAATCTAGTCGATCTTCTTTTTTGGGTTGTATAGATCCTTCAATAAAAAATTTCGCGGTCACGCCATCATATTTCTCCAATCGAGCAGCAACAGCAACAGCGTGCCAATGGTCTGAAACGACATACACCGTATCCCCCCCTTGTATAATTCGCTGACCAGCATCATTTTTTAAACGTCTGCTGAAAATATAATTCTGCACAGTTGTCTTTGAGTTTTCTTCTTTGAAGATCAAGCGCGATGGTACACCTTTACCGACTAGCTGCATAGCCATTGAAGAGGCCTCGCAAATCTTGGATCCATGAGCTCCACATCCTCCCGAGACAATGATAGCATCTATCGTACGTATTCGGTAAAGCTGCGCGGCGACATCCACCCGACGTGTCAGCACATCAGGATTAGCCGAACCGAGCAGCAATAAAACGTTTTTTTGCGCGCTTGCCCAGCTATTGCTCAGAAAAAGAAATAGGGGGATCAATATGCAGCTTAGATTTTTCATGAGTATAAATATGCTTAAAAATAATACTTCTGATTGATTATTGGTCACAAAATAGGCAAATAAAAAGTGATAAGATCAACATCTCTCCTTTGTCCTTTATCATTAAATTATCCATCGAATACTGTTTCTGTAAATTCTGTAACATACATCCTATCTCCTCTTTTAAGTTTGGAGAGATACTAAAAAGTGTGTATCCCGGTCCGATCAATCTAAATATTTTTAGAAATTTGATTTATATTTATGTACCTAAAATTTGTATATGTTAGAGAATTTTGAATTTTATCTGTTTTTAGTCCTACTTATCACTATGCTGATCATGCTGGCAAAAAAAATTCAGGTTGCATACCCTGTTTTACTTGTACTGGCTGGACTAGCAATTAGTTTTATACCTGGAGTTCCGCCCATAAAAATAGAACCAGAATTAATATTCATTATTTTTCTTCCCCCGTTATTATATGAAGCTGCCTGGTCGACCTCCTGGAAAGAACTTTGGCGCTGGCGCAGGATTATTTTCAGTTTTGCCTTTGTTGTTGTGTTTTTTACAGCGCTATCTGTCGCGATTTTTGCCAACTATTTCATTCCGGGATTTTCCTTAGCGCTCGGCTTTCTACTTGGGGGTATCGTTTCTCCTCCTGATGCTGTTAGTGCGGGAGCAATTTTAAAATTTGTAAAAGTACCAAAAAGGCTGGCTTCGATTCTCGAAGGTGAAAGTTTGCTGAATGATGCATCTTCTTTAATCATTTTTAGATTTGCCATGCTTGCCGCCGCAACTGGTCAGTATGTATGGTATCAAGCCGCCGGAAGCTTTATTTGGATGTGTGTCGGCGGCGTAGGAATTGGGTTAGCAATCGCATATATTTTTTTGAAAATGCACAAACTTTTGCCTACCGATCCCAATACAGATATACTGCTCACTTTCATTGCGCCCTTTTCTATGTATTTGGTGACGGAGCAGCTTCATGCTTCGGGCGTATTGGCGGTTGTAAGTGGCGGTTTGTTCCTCTCTTATCGCAGCCATGATTTTTTGAGCAGTGCATCCCGTATTCGCACAGTAACCGTATGGGAAAGCTTTTGTTTTTTGCTGAATGGGATAGTTTTTATGCTTATCGGATTGGATTTACCTGAAATTGTTTCAGGCTTAGGCGATACGGATATTTCTACGGCTATTGGCTATGGTGTAGCCGTTACTATCGTATTGATTCTCGTGCGGGTTTTCGCCGGATACGCTGCAGTAATTACAACATTGATCATGAGAAATTTTATAACTGTTGCAGATGCACAATCACCAGGTTGGCAAACTCCAATAATCATCGGTTGGACCGGAATGCGCGGTGTTGTTTCCTTGGCCGCAGCACTTTCCATCCCATTAACTTTAGCCGATGGAAATCCTTTTCCACAGAGAAACCTGATCCTTTTCATCACTTTTGTTGTGATTCTTTTGACGCTTCTTGTCCAGGGATTGACACTTCCCTTCATACTAAGAAAAATCAAATTGGTGGACAGAGATTTTGTAAGAAGCGAAAAGGAAATTGATTACGAAATCCAGAACAGACTCGCTCAGGTTGCAGTTGACAAAATTAGAAACGACTACGCAGATAAAGTTGATAGTTTTCCAACTTTGAAAGATCAATTACAGAAATATGAAAATCAGTTGCGAAGCTCGGAAATTATCATTAACTACGCAGAATACCGAAAAATCTATATTGACATTCTCGAAACGCAACGTATTTGGCTTATCAATAAAAATCGTGAAGAGCTTTTGTTGGATGAAGAAATTATTAGAAAACACCTCCGTTTACTGGATCTTCAAGAAGAAAGATTAAATATGAGAAGTTAGATTAATCTTCGTCCAAATAAATATCGTGAACAACAAATTTAATCTTTTTGTTAAATACGAGCATATCTTCAACATCCTCAGAGTCTATGGCATAGAGGGTTTCTGCTCCGCCGTCATCCAAAAGTTCGGAGTCTGGTATAAGCTCAAAAAAAGTAATCCCCTCAACAATAGATAGTTCTTCAACTTTAATATAGGATACATCCTGGCTTTTCCAAAGCGATAAGATCTTTTGGGAAAATAATTGATAATTATTTGCTTGACTTGACATGGATGCAAATTAACAAAAAAATTAGCTCATTACATTCCTTCCTGATACATTCGAGATTGCCTTCGGTTTTATTAAAAATTGTAATCAATTCCCAAAGATACATAGCGTGGCAAAAGCTGATATGATGTAATTGCTTGATAAGTATCTGTAAGGAGAGCTTGTTGAAAGCTCCGATTGTTAAATATATTTTTAGCGGTAATATCAAATCTGGTTTTAATTTTCTTTACATCATAGGAAATTGAAAAATCTGAAAAATAATATGCCTTTGATTTTGATCCCATAAAATCCCCAAAACGATAAGATTCGTTTTTTAAATTTGCCTGTATACCAGTTCCCATATTCAAAAAGAGCTGGAGAAAGCCATAGGAATTGTTTAATTGCATCTTATTTTCAACTTTATAGGATTTAGACTCCCTCCGATAACCACCATAAATATTTAATCGAGATTTCCACACACTTCTGAACGAAAGCCCATAATTATAAGAATCTGTATGAACCTGTCGGAAACCCAACCCTTCGACAACGGTTTCATAGGAAGAATAACGACCTTCAATATCAAACTTGAGATTACCATTTAAGGGCTTCAGGTAATAATTGAGCTGTGCTTTAAAAAATGATGATTTCTTATCCTTCAGCACGATTTGCCGGTTTATAGTGAAATTGGGATTTATCAAACTACTGGTGCTGATGTAGTTGGAAAAAGTATGATGGCCCAGCGATAAGCTTCCAAAAAATCTATCCAACAAATTGCCGTGCGTGTAAGAAATGACACCACCATAATTAGTCAACAAAGTAATATTGTCTAGTCCTTTTACAAAATTTCTAATCCCTATGGTATAGTAATTCGGTACAATATCGGTTAACTCAGTATTATTCTGCTGTAATGAAAATGTTGCTTCTAACCTTCCCTTAGGATACATTGACCATTTGCTTGATAAACTGGGTGAGAATTGGAGATAACTTTTCTGATTTTCATTTGATACACTCCCCCATCGACTGGCTACAAATCCCGCTTTTAGCTGTGGTGTCAATTCCCATTTATTACGTTTTATCGTATATTTTGCCAAAATACTGCTGTTATTGGATCTGAGTTGTAAATAGTTGTTAAATCCATTAGGTGATATCACTTGACCATCATTGGTATGGAGAACAAGATCTGTAAGCAGGTTTTGATCTTTGTATTCGTTGCTGAGAGCCAATTCCAAATAATCGCCATGGCTTGATTTCTTCACATACTGGGAGGTGATACCTACATATTGGAGATCATTTTCGATATGCTGTGTTACGTTTGCTACGTCCTTTGTTTGAAAGAGATCTTCATAGTAGTATTGATCTAAACTATAATCCAGCGGTGATCGCTGCAGGATCCAGCGGACTGAACTGACAAGCGCTGCGGTTGGCGAAACCTTAAAGGTATGTGTTATATTATGGTTAGTCAAAATACCTCTACCCCATGTTAATTCTTTGCTTGCAACATTATTAAAGAGAATGCTCCCATTATCATTCCTTTGAAGAGACCCCAGATTACCAGTATAAATCAAAGTTGAACGCTTGTTGATATCGTATTGCATTTCCCATTTTGAAAAATAGTTGTTTGTCTTCTTGCTAAATTCATTGTTCTCTCTGTTGGTAAAACTGATATCCTCGACATCATAAGTTTGAATGGTATTGCGATAGAACGATTTTTTTGTCAGGTTAACAAAGCCGAGCCATTTTACTTTCAAATCTTCTCGTGGGTTCAGGATCACATTAAATGAATGCAACATATCTCGATTGAAATTTGTACGTCTATAGTCAAATCCAGGAAGCTCTAGACTATTATCGATAATAGTCGGGGTAGTTACTTCAGTGCCAATTTGTCCCGCTTCATCTGTCTGAGCGGAATATAGTAAATGATTGATGCTACTGACTGCGTCAACTCCATTATTATTGGCGCTACTTAGGAGATAGTATTTATTTTTTTTGCCAAAATTCATCACATTGATACTTCCGGCATAATATTGTTTACCTACAGGTGTCCCTGAAATAGCCACCGATCCAATCCATTGGCTTTTACTATCCGCTTTGAGAGATAGATTCAGCGCGACTTTATCAGAATTTTCAATACCTTTGAGATGTTTATTATTAGAATATCGTTGTAAGATCTGTACCTTTTCCAAAGGCTGTACAGACATATTTTGTGTAAGGAGTCGATAACCTTTGCCAAACAGATCGTCCCCTTCAACCATAACTTTTTCGACTTCCTTATCTCCTATTTTAATGACGCCATCATTTCCTACGCTTAATCCTGGAATTTTCCTGAGAAGATCTTCAACAGTCCGCTCATCTCCTTGCAGAAAAGAACTTGTTTGAAGTTCAATAGTGTCCCGGCCAAGTCTATAAGGGCGTTTTGCATGAACAAGAACTTCCTGCAATCTTTCGACACCGCCCGCAGATAGCTCAACATTAAATATTGTATCTGTTTTTTTTAACCAAACACGCTCATCCAGACTCTTGTAGCTCAATGCTTTAAAACGTAAAACAATCTGATCCAACGCGACATGGTCAAACCGATATTGCCCAAACTGATTGGTAAAGGTATATTGGACGAGCCCACTACTATCTGCCGAACAAAGATCAACACGTACACTACCCAGCGGCTTTCCTGCAGATGTGACCGTTCCGCTCACACATACTTGTGCCTGTGAAACGGAAATGGTCATCCACATGCCGGCAAATAGCCATGCACATCGTGCCGCCAGCCTAGTTCTCTTTATTTGATTTTTCCCATTCATAAACTTGTTCTACTGTACCGCGAACCCTTTTTCTTTCAACTGTTACACCTTCCATTGCCGGCATTTTACTTTCCATAATCCGCATCTGCTCCTGGATGACCGCTTCATCTTTCTGAACAAATTCCTGAAGAGATAATGCTGGTAAAGAATTTATATAGGACTTACTCACTGGAACATCACCCGTGTAAGGATATGATACCTCTTTAAGCATCCAATAATTTGGCGTGGCACTCTCATTGTACAACATGACGATGAGTCCAGGTAGGCCGCCAAACTTATACGGACCGACAGGAACTGGAATGTCGTTCGTATAATATGCCGTCAGTTTAGTTCCACGGTAGGTTGTTGTCGCTTTGTGACAAATAAATTTACCTAAGGTATCGATGTCCTGATAGCTTGTGTTCCAAGATAGTTTAGGGAAATTATCATTGACGATATAGTTAACCCCCTGGAGCGCACGCGTTTCCTGAAGGGCATCTACATTCTCCTGCTGCATAACAATACGTTTATAACTGGCGCCTGTATTCAGAACCATGGAGAAGCTAGATGCTATCTCTCCATCAGGAGTTTCAATTTCTCCTATAGCTGTTTTAAGAGGAACAGAATCCCGTACAGCTATTTTACTCCCATTTTCGTAATAGACATCTTCCTTAAAAGTAGCTACAGCGGAAGGGATGTATTCATAGGAAGCATGTAATTTCTGCGCATAAGTTGTAAAAGATGCACCTGTAAGTATTAGAAATAAAAGTTGCTTTTTCATTGTTTCGAGTAAAATATAAGCGAGAGCGCAAATGCTCCCGCCAAATAAAATTGATTAATTAGTGCCTAATGATTTGGATTGCCATAATAGTTTTGATAATTCTGGATGGTTGCACTGAACCATGCGCCGCAACTGCTATAAAACATATCATTTGCACCATAACTTGTGTACGTGAGAACCTGTGTATCTATGAGCTGACCGCTGGTATTGTAAATGCTCATCGTCAATCTGCACAGCGTGCGGAATTTTCCCAATTTGATCTCTTTGGCCTCACCAATTACGCTTAAATTGGTTTCAGCTGCTGTGGCTTTGTAAATCATTGTTTTTTCAGCGGTCTTGTTCTCAACCGCTTTTGTACCTGTTTTCGCAAAAGTAGCGGATGACATCAAGGCTAGCGCTGCGAAACTCATCATTAATTTTTTCATGTTTCTAAGTTTTAGATAATACATTGGAAGACCATCTTCCTTGTTAATTATCATAAAACTGCCAATAAATTTAATGCTGTAAAACCTGTAATAAATATCTGGTACGGCACGAACAATATTCGGTCAGTTTGAACAAACTTTTGGAAAAGAATAAGAATTACAAAAAAACTATTACCTTTGCAAACATCAGATGATATGACTATATGAAAACTGAAGCTATTGTACGAAGATCCTTGGCGGAGGAAGTTGCTGCCGCAATAGAAGAAAAAATCAGATTGGGTGAATTCCCTGTAGAATCTAAGCTTCCTGCAGAACCGGAATTGATGAAGCAATTTGCTGTCGGTAGATCGACTATTCGTGAAGCTGTCAAGTACTTAAGTCAATCTGGCTACCTAAATGTTCAACAAGGTTTAGGCACGTTCGTGAAAAGTACGACTGGTCATCATGCCCTAGATTCAAAAATTGAAAAAGCCAATTTTAACGATATTTTTGAAGTTAGGCACGTATTGGAATTGCGAATTATTGAAAAAGCAGCATTAAATCGTACAACAAAAGGCCTCAAAGATATGGCACTGGCACTTAAAAATAGAGCTAGATATGCTGAAACTGGAAACTTGACCGCATGTGTGGATGCAGATATTGCTTTTCACAGTGCGATTGCAGAATCATGTGGGAACAATATCCTGACCGCTTTATATACAACTTTGTCAATCCATGTCAATAAGTTTTTCATGACTATTTATAAAGACACAGCCCCTTTCTTGGCTTCACAGCAACAACACGAAGAGCTAATGTTGGCAATCAAAGACAAAGATGTCAGCAGAGCTGTCGATATTGCTAACCGAATTATCCAACATCTCTAATTTTCTTATAACCTCGTGAGAATGACTCATCTTAATATAATTTATTTTTACCATTTAAAACATCAGATGACCTGATGAATATATTCTTTATGAAAACACAATCATTAAATCCAAGTGGCGCTTGGAAAAGTTCCGAGACCGTCTATCCTATCTTATTTGCAATTAGTATTTCACATTTGCTCAACGACTTGATTCAATCTGTCATTCCCGCGGTATACCCTATGTTGAAATCAAATTATGCGCTTAGTTTTACCCAAATTGGTATAATCACATTGGTTTTTCAGCTTACGGCCTCTATTTTACAACCCTTCGTCGGTTTGTACACAGATAAAAAGCCTACCCCCCGTTCGCTTGCCATTGGTATGCTTTTCTCTTTGGCAGGTTTGATATGCATTTCATTTGCATCAAACTTTATTTACATTCTCCTTTCTGTGAGTCTGATTGGGATGGGCTCGTCCATCTTTCACCCGGAAGCCTCGCGTGTTGCCCATTTAGCTTCTGGAGGCAAAAAAGGCCTTGCGCAGTCAATTTTCCAAGTCGGAGGTAACGCCGGTGGCGCCATAGGCCCGCTACTTGTGGCACTTATAGTTATCCCATTGGGGCAGCAATACATTGGTGTGTTTGGCGTATTGGCCATTGTAGCTGTTATGATTCTTACCTATGTCGGCAATTGGTATCAGATACATCTCAAACCTAAAACGCATACAGCTTCCGTCAGCGCCGTAAAATCAGACCTGCCAAAGTCGAAGGTGATATTTGCGCTCGTTATTCTATTGATACTTATTTTTTCCAAATACTTTTACATGGCTTCGATGACCAGTTATTTTACCTTCTATCTGATCAATAAATTCCATGTTTCAGTCCAAGAGTCCCAAATCTACTTATTTATATTCCTTGCTTCAGTCGCTGCGGGAACGATATTAGGGGGGCCTTTGGGCGATCGCTATGGACGTAAACTAATTATCTGGGTATCTATTCTCGGAGCGGCGCCGTTCACATTATTATTGCCACATGTCGGCCTAGGGGTAACCATTATCCTCGCTATTTTAATCGGTCTTATTATCTCCTCTGCATTCTCGGCTATCTTGGTCTATGCAACAGAACTCATCCCAGGAAAGGTCGGTATGATTGCTGGTTTATTTTTTGGTTTTGCTTTTGGTATGGGGGGAATTGGTTCAGCAGTTCTGGGCTGGCTGGCAGATCAAACGTCAATTGAATATGTATTTAATATCTGTGCTTATCTTCCATTAATCGGAATAGTGACAGGGTTATTGCCTAATATAAATCAGAAGAAAAAGTAATGATAAAATCAGTGTGCCCGAAAAGTCGGCCACTGGTTTTGTGGACATTATCTTTGAATAGCAGATACAGCTTCAACCTATCCAAAGAGCTGCGGTGAAATCTGGTGAAAAATACCTGCAATAAGCGAGCCGGGAGAGCTTTGCTTCGTACCAGATTCGTACCTGCTTCGGGCCATCAACAGATCCTGTACAGATGTTGAACAGAAATTGACCAGTCTCCGAACAGGAAAGTACTGGTCAGGAACTGGTTAATAGCTGATCCTTATCTGTTCAGCTCCGAAGGCTTTCCGAAGCAGGTACGAACACAATAGGTATCGAAGGCATGCTGCCGCTATTAGTAGCATATGCTGAGACTTATTCCCAAGACTTTGCAGAACGATAATGCGCGTACATTTGTTTAACACAGCTAAACTTAAATTCAAAACTGTGCTTCTTTTTCTTATTTATAAAAATGCCCCCAGAAAGTGTCTAACTTTTTGGGGGCACTGCAATTTGAACAGCTTGTTTAAACCCTAATAACCTGGATTTTGGATCAATTTTGTATTTCGATTAACCTCATCGCGATGTAATGACGTGTAGTACATCTTGTCATCCCAGTTCCTATTTTCGATACCTGGATCAATATTAGATACCGTATATGTATAGGTGTAGTTATCGGGATTATATTGATAAAGAGTTACATTTTTACCCGCCTTAAGGGTTCCCGTTATGTTTATAATATTTGCTTTACGACCTATAGTTTCTGCGGCTATCATCCAGCGTCTGGCGTCGAAGAAGCGATGTTCTTCATAAGCTAATTCAATACGCCGTTCGTTTCTATAACGTGCTTTTAAAACGGCCCCAGTTTCGGCAGTTGGAATTGCAGGCATTCCAGCTCTAAAGCGGATCTTGTTTAACCATATTTTAGCTTCATTCTCCTCTCCCAATTCAAGACATGCTTCGACATAGTTCAATATCGCCTCTGTGTAACGAAACATTGGCCAAGGAATACGCTGCCTTGTGTTTTGGTCCTGCATTGTAGGATCCGGATCCGTAAATTTACGAATGTAATAACCTGTCCGGGAACCATTCCAATCTTCTATCGGACTTTTTCTTGTATCAAGACCAAATTGGATAACCTTTTGTCCTTTGGCATTCATTATTTCGTATTGACCAGTTTGAATTTGATTCGCCTTATCTCTTTCAGCGACATCGGCTGTCCTTGGTTTCCAATCCGCACCGTCATATAAAATTGTTGCCTTTAAACGTGGGTCGCGATTTTGATAAGGGCTGGCTGCCATAGTCGGATTTGACCAACTGAATTTTTGACCATCACTAGTCTCGTAGTCGTCTACCAATAATTGTATTGGTGTATTTCCGGCCCAGTTATGATAGCCATTTGGACCATTGTCTCGCCCTACCCAGCCACCACGTTCATCTTTTTCGTCAATAAAGAATCTCCCCAGAATAATATCTTTTCCTGCTGTAAAATCAACTGTCTTGCTCCCTCCTCCTAACGATACGGCCATATAGTTGGCAGTACCATCATTAGGCGAAGCTGGTTGAGTTAAGTCTAACTTATAGGCGAATTCTGTATGCTCCAGTACTGCTTTTGCAGCGGCTTTTGCTTTTGTCCAGCGCTCCACCTGGTTGCCGCTCGTGTACATTAAATACGCTGGATTTTTATACCCTGCCAATAATGTCGACTTTGCTTTGGCTTTAGCTGCGTCATGGAGATCACTGGCAGCATATAATAACACCCTTGATTTTAAAGCCAATACTGCAGTTTCATTTGCACGTCCTTTTGCCGATGAGGCGCCTTTTAACAAAAGAGCTGCGCTGTCTAGATCTTTCACGATAGCATTGACACACTCCTCATAACTATTCCTCGGAACCATATAGTCTTTATCGTTTAATGTATATATCTTATTGTCGATAGGGATGCCACCATAAAAGCGTAAAAGCTGTTGATAATAATACCCACGTAGGAAATAAGCTTCACCTAGCAGCTTATCGGCTTTTGCTTTGTCAAACTTGGGTGTACTCAAATTGGAGATTGCAATGTTAGTTGCCCGGATGCGCGTATACATGCGACCATATTCGTAAGTATCCATGATATAGCCTTGATCAGCTGGATTTGATCGAGATTCGGTTACGGTATTTATGCCCCGATTAGGGTGTGTAAACAAAGCTTCATCTGTCATGGATGCCATTTCTTGTTCATAAAAGCCTCCTACTCCAAAACCGTTATAGATTTCTGTCACGAAAGCCTCAGACAAACCGGCATCCGACCAAACGATCTCCTGTGGAACTTCACTGAGTGGCTTCGTGCTCACAAAATCATCATTACAAGCTTGTAATGATGCAGAAAGTACAAGTAGTATAAGTGATATATTCTTAATTTTTTTCATTTTTCTTCTTCATTAAGTTCTTAATATGACAGTTGGTTAGAACGATAATAGTGCGCCAAAATTAATTAATCTTGCCTGCGGATAATATTGTCCTAATGCATTAACTGCCTCTGGATCATACATTTTGATCTTACTCCACGTAATTAAATTCATGCCATTTGCATATAGACGTAAGGAACCAATGCCAATTTTACTACAAATGCTTGACGCTAGATTATATCCTATTTCCACATTTTTAAGCCGCAGATAATCGGTGCTCCGCATCCAATAGGTATTGTTATAAGAATAATATTGATTGCCACGGTCTGTCAAACGTGGATAAACACTACTGGGGTTACTGATGCTCCAGCGTTTATCATAGAATTCTTCCACAAAATTTCCGATTGATCCAGATTCATCCGTTCCTACACGTATCTCCCCTCCTGTAGCTCCTTGAAATAGTACCGATAGGTCAAAATCCTTATAGGTCAGACTAAAATTGAAACCTCCCTGAAAAGTTGGATCACTATTCTTGTCTCGCCTTACTTTATCATCAGGGGTAATCTTTCCGTCACCATTGAAATCTTTATATTTCATATCTCCAGGACGTAAAGTTTTTGTAATGGCACTATAGTCCAATTTATTGTTGGCGATATCTTCGATGTCACGGAATACGCCATCATAAACATAATAAATATCCGTTTTGATAGGTTTACCTGTACTTTGTTGCCATGCAGGAGCGCCTGGAGCTTCATCCCAAAAGATAATTTTGTTTTTAGCATAACCACCATTCATACCAACCGTGTATCCCAGATCTCCCACCTTGCCACGATAACCTAAGTTAAATTCCCAACCCTTGTTATCTACTTTACCAATATTTTCTGCTGGCAGTGTCATCCCTGTACTTTGTGGTATTGACGCATTTTTTCTCCACAGAATGGAATTACGGCGATTTTTAAAAATATCAAACTCGAAATTCAGCTTTCCTTGTAAAAATTGAAAATCAAACCCTAAATTATAATTATTGGCAACCTCCCAGGTAATCATCTCATTAGGAACACGGCTTTCAAAAAGAGATTTGGCTAGCTTATCATTGACGACATAAGTGCCAAAGGAATAGGTTGAAAAATATTGATATTCTTGTAATTTATCATCATAATAGATGTTGTCATTACCCATCTGGCCATAGGAGGCACGGATCTTGAAATAATTAATTACAGGGACATTTTCCTTCCAGAAATTTTCTTCCGACACTACCCATCCCGCCATAGCACCCGGAAAGAAACCAAACCGTTCACTTTCAGGAAACATATATGATCCGTCATAACGCCAAAGGAATTCTGCTATATACTTGCTTTTATAATTATAGCCAAACCGCCCAAAGTAATTTAACCTAGCTCTTTTCCATGCAGATCCGTCATTATTTTTTTCCTGTTCTCCACCCGCAAAAAGATAGTCGATCGCATTTGAAAGAAAATAACGACGATATGCGCTGAATTTATCATTATCAATTGTTTCTCTGTTAATACCGGCTATGGCATTTACCTGATGATCACCAAATTTCCTGTCAAAGCTCAAAATTCCACCAAGTAAGATGTTCAGCTGATCTTCATTGCTTTGGTTTAAATTGGGATCAGCAGGCCCACGTCGTCCAGGAACCAATTGCGGTGTGCTTCCATCGGCCTCATAAGCGCCCTGCCAAGAATACAAGGTCCAGGGAGTAACCCATGTTTTTTGATTTTTTACATATTTGTCGACAGAGGCATTAAGCGTTAATTTAAGACCATCAATCCAGGGATTTGTAATCTCAACCTGACCATTTGTTTGAAAATAGTAACGTTTATCGTGATCGTAACCTGTCGCATTGGTGGTAATTACTACCGGGTTTTCGCCATTTTCGATATCTGGTCCCGGCATTCCATTAGGCCATATTGCTGGTTGTGTTGGATTTCCCCGCATCAGCATTCTAAAGACCGTACCGGCACTCTTGGTCGGGAAATTCCGGTTTTCCTGTCTACCCAAAACACCGAACTGCGTTTTGATATATTGACTAATATTAGCATCCAGATTAATCCTTAAGTCATACTGTTTATAACCTGTAGCCGAATTTTTATAATATGCATCCTGATTTTGATATCCCAATGACATCAGATACTTGACATCCTCAGTACCGCCATTGATCTGGAGGTTGTGACGCTGTTGTGGTGACCAGTCTTTTAGCGTTGCCTTATACCAGTCGGTATTGGGATGCCCCCAAGGATCTGATCCGTCTTTGAACTTTTGGATATCTTCTGGTTTAAACGGAGCATCTAAAACTCCTCCACCTTGTTTATTGTAACTGCCTTTCTCGTTGATAGCTGTATAAGCAGCAGACCATTCTTCAACAGGAAGGTTATAAATTTCGAGCTCATTTCTAATTGCCGCAAATTGTGAGGCATCTGTTAATTTAGGAATAACGGTAGGTTGGGAATACCCTTGATTGAACGTATAAGAAAACTGCGGTTTTCCTGTTTTTCCTCTTCTTGTCGTAACGAGAATAACACCATTTGCCGCTCTGGCTCCGTAAATAGCAGCAGAAGCATCTTTTAGAACGGAGATATTTTCTATATCTCGGGGATTAATACGATCAATTCCTCCTTCACGGGCAGGAACTCCATCAATAACTACTAAGGGACTGCTATTACCCAATGTATTTGTTCCCCGGATTTTGATATTGGAGCCATCATATCCAGGTTCAGCACTTCCATTGGTCGCTGTAACCCCTGGAACTCGTCCTGTTAATGCATTGGAAACGTTCAGTGCCGGTGATTGAGCAAGGTCACTTCCTTTAACAGTGGCAACAGCACCTGTAACTGTTTCCTTACGTTGTTTCCCGTAACCAACAACAACGACTTCTTCGAGATTCGATTCAGAATTAAGAAGTGTGACATCTATCGCATGCCTTCCTTTTACAGATTCATCCATAGATTGCTTACCCACCATACGGAAGTTAATAGTTGCATTGCTAGGAACTTTGTCCAATTTGTACTTACCTTGCAGATCGGTTTTCGTTACTAAACTTGTTCCATTTACAGATACAGTTACTCCTGGGATTGGCATTCCAGTTTCATCATGTACCGTTCCAGAAACACTTAGCTCCTGCTGAAAGAGAATTCCGTGGCTTGCGAGGGTTGCAGCATCGACGATTTGAGGACTCAAGGCCACTAATGAGCACAATGATCCAGTCCAAAACGCTCTCTTCCATTGATTTGAGAAATAATGGCAGTTAATCATAAAAACTGTTTAATTGTTTAAATTTTGTATTTAATTAGTTATTTTTTTTACCTCTACAAGAC
>JALAGS010000208.1 GCA_022712315.1 Sphingobacterium sp.
AAGCTATGCGAAAAAAAATGCCAATACAATTACGATAATAATACAAGCAATCATAATGTATTTATTCAATTGGCTATTTTTCTCACCTTCGTCACTTTTATAGTGATAATCTCGTTTGTTGGGCAAATTCATAAGCTTGTTTTTATTCATGATGAAGTTACGGACTTTTTTCCATATTATTCGTGATGGTAAGGTTCGCCCTTCATAATGGAAAATGCTCGATAGAGCTGTTCCGTAAAAAATAACCGAATCATTTGATGTGAAAAAGTCATCTTTGATAAAGAGATTTTTGAATCTGCTCGATCATAAATTTTTTGATCAAAACCATAAGGCCCACCAATAATAAACACCATATGTTGAATGCTTTGTACCATCATTTTTTCCAAATAAGCAGAAAATTCCAAGGAACGATATTCTTTCCCATGTTCGTCCAACAGCACTACTAAATCCTGCGGCTGCAATTGTTTCAAGATCAAAAGGGCTTCCTTATCCTTCTGCTGTTCAACAGAAAGATTCTTAACATTCTTGATGTCTGGAATCACCACAATATTAAAGTTCACATAAAACTTTAATCGCTTAATATACTTTTCAATACCTTCGATCAGATATTTATCATCTGTTTTACCTATGCAAAGTAACGTTATTTTCATCTAGATAATTTTCTATTTTTCTCTGTGAGCAATACAATAAGAACAGTCCTCTTTTTTAACGAAGAGCGAGATCTGATTGGAACCACATTAAAATCATCTTAAAACATCCCCAAAGAAGCTCCTGTTAAATACTTTCCTTGTTTACCTAATCTGCATTGTCCTATGGGACAAAGTTCCGATTTTATTTAATAATAACGGCAAACAAAAAGATGAAAAACATTAATGAGAGTTATTCGTTTAATTATAAAACATTTATTTTTCCCTAACAAATATGAAGCATTACAACAGGGATAGATAAAAGCATCGTTTTCATAAAATTTGAATAGGTCAAACTATAGGCTACAACAATTAGAATAAATGGGTCTTCATCGCTGTAATTTTACCGATGAAAAGATCCTTGCGTTAAACTAAACTCTTCAATATAAATCTAAAGCCGGAAATATTAACCTGATTTTACAAACACTAGGAATGCCAACAAATCAAGTATGCACATGAAAATAATAAAATTTATCATCCTTATTGCTATTACTTTACCAGTACATAAAGCACACAGTCAGGTAGCTGCAGCAGACAGCACCAAAACATGGATTATCAAAGGGGAAAACACCTTTTTGATCAACCAAAGTTCATTTTCCAACTGGGCTGCAGGTGGGGTAAACTCATTTTCCGGCAACCTAACGCTCAATTATGACTTCAATTACAAGAAAGGAAAATGGTCATGGGACAATAAAGTCCTGGCAGCTTACGGACTAACCTTTCAAAAAGAATCGGACTGGCGAAAAAATGACGACCGATTCGTATTAAACAGCTTGTTAGGCCATCAAGCATCTCAATACTGGCTATATACATTCTTTTTAAATTTCAACACCCAATTTGCCGATGGTTATGACTATACAGAATCCCCCAAAAAACGAATATCAAGGTTTTTAGCCCCAGCGTATTTGAGCTTCGGACCTGGTTTTGCATACAAAAGATCTGATAACCTCAGATTCAACCTCTCCCCTGCGGCGCTCAGATTTGTATTTGTAAGAGACACACTCTTATCTACACGATACGGGCTCGACCCAAACAGCAAATCCCGTACGGAATTCGGTGCTTCATTTGATGCTTATTATAAAGTAAACCTAATGGAAAATATTTCGTTTGAAAATATACTAAAGCTCTATTCAAACTATCTGGACAAGCCACAGAATGTAGACATTGACTACACAGCGAATCTTTTTATGAAGGTAAACAAGTTTATTACAGTCAATGCAGGCGTACAGATGATCTATGATGACAATACAGCTATCCCGATTATTAAAGAGGGCGTTGAAGTGGGGAAGAGAAATTCTGCACTTCAAATCAGACAAATTGTTGGCGCGGGTGTAACGTATAAATTTTAAAAATCAGATAAGACAACGGCAAAAAATCAACACACAACAAGCAAGGATCAACTCGTTATAAGCAAAAAAACCGAATTCAAATCATTCGGTTTTTTCTATTATTAGGAATACTTACGTAAAATTAACCACTAAAAGGGTGCATCATCAGGCATATCGTTCATTCGAGATGGCATAGTAATACCACCACTGAAGCCACCCCCACTAAAATCATCAGCAAAGTTTGGCGATGGGTTTAATGCCGAGGCGGAAAATGTAGCGGGTGCATCTCCGAAACCATCTCCACCACCCATACCAGAAAACTCATCTTCCAGATCCACAAACTTCACAAACTTACCCACAAAGCGAAGCGGAACAATTCCAGTCTCACCATTACGGTGCTTTGCAATAATAACCTCACCAACACCAGCAGTAGGGCGTCCTTCCTCATCCTCAGTTAAACCATAGTATTCGGGTCTATACAAGAAAAGAACCATATCCGCATCCTGCTCAATAGAGCCAGACTCCCTCAAATCGGACAACATTGGACGTTTACTATTTCCAGGTCTTGATTCCACCGCGCGACTCAACTGCGACAATGCCAAAACAGGAATATTCAATTCCTTAGCAACAGATTTCAAAGCCCGCGAGATACTACCGATTTCCTGCTCACGGTTCCCCCCACCTTTACCTTCGGCTTTCCCATGCATTAGCTGTAAGTAATCGACAATTACCATCTGAATATCGTATTGCGCCTTTAAACGTCTACATTTCGCTCTAAATTCGAATACGTTCAACGCTGGTGTATCATCAATAATAATGGGCGCATCTGTTAACCGGCCAATCCGCGAATGTAACTGCTGCCATTCATGATCTGCAAGATTTCCCTTTTTCAATTTTTCTTGCTCAATTTCCGTTTCACCAGCTATCAGACGATTAACAAGCTGAACGGATGACATTTCCAGAGAGAATACAGCTACTGCTTTGCCATGTTCCACAGCAGCATTACGCGCTACAGAAAGTACAAATGCCGTCTTTCCCATTGCTGGACGGGCTGCAATAATAACGAGATCGGAGGGCTGCCAACCAGACGTCATGCGGTCCAGGGCAGTTAAGCCCGATGGTACACCTGTCAGACCATCTGTACGATCACGCAGCATTTCAAGATTAGAAATCGCCTCACGCATGATATCATCCATCTTTCTGGAGTCTCTTCGCAAATTGTTCTGCGCGATATCAAATAAGCTTTTTTCCGCATGATCTAAAAGATCGAAGATATCTGAAGTTTCATCATATGAACTATTAATAATTTCGGTAGAAACTTTGATAAGCTCACGCTGGATATATTTTTGAGAAATAATACGTGCATGATACTCAATATTCGCCGCAGAAACAACCCGATCAGTCAACTGCGTAATGTAATAGGCGCCACCTACCATTTCCAGCGATCCCATCCTTCTAAGCTCAGACGTAACGGTTAAGATGTCAATAGGCGAAGTTTTTTGAAAAAGGCCAAAAATTGCTTCGAAGATCTTTTGATGAGATTCTTTATAAAAGGATTCTGGTTTTAAAATATCAATGATTTCACTCAGCGCATTTTTTTCAAGCATCAATGCCCCCAGGACGGCTTCTTCAAGATCTACTGCCTGAGGAGGAAGTTTGCCCAAGCCGCTCACCAAATTATTTAATTTGGTACGCCGCTCACCATAATTACCTCGTTTGTTATCCGTATTACCCGCTTCAAAATTACTGTCGTTCATCATGATATTATATCAGAAATATAGCTTTTGCTATCCTTAAAATCTAGATAGGATAACAAATGTATAAAAAATAAAATTCACCTCCATAAGGAATTACAAACATGTAAATCCCTCCCTCAGGCCGTATGCCTCAAAAAGCTTTGAAGGACATATATTTACACCATTAGTTTTCAACAGTAAATGTTGAAAAGATGTTAAAAACTAATATTCCACACTAAAAATCAATACATTAAAAAATGTTAACAATTTAAATTATTGTGAATAAGCAAAAAGCTAAAAATAAAACAATTCTGCTGACTGTAATCAAAGGCAACGCGTTATTTTTATATAAAAACAAATCCCTTTTTTAGCGCTAAAAAATATTCTTATGTTGTATATTTGTAAAATGACGCACGATTCCTCCACATTAAAACCCTACAAAGACACCAATGACGGGAAGAAGAAACAGGTAGCAGATATGTTCGACAACATTTCTCATTCCTATGATTTCTTGAATCATTTCATGTCCTTGGGAATTGATATTATATGGCGCAAAAAAGCCATTAATGCCTTAAAGTCCATAAAACCGCAGCTCATGTTGGATGTGGCTACGGGAACTGGTGATTTTGCTTTGGAATCAATTAAAATATTGAATCCCAAAAAGATTATTGGTGTGGACATCTCCCAGGGAATGCTTGACGTCGCCAAGAAGAAGATTGCAAATAAAGGATTAGAAAATCAATTTGAAGTGCAACTGGGAGACTCCGAAAGGCTTCAGTTCGAAGATAATACTTTCGACGCCGTTACCGTGGCATTTGGCGTACGAAATTTTGAAAATCTAGAAAAAGGCTTATCAGACATCTATCGTGTGTTAAAACCCGGAGGGAAAGCTATTATTTTAGAATTTTCAAACCCGAAGAAATTCCCAATTAAGCAGTTGTACAATTTTTATTTCAAATTTATCACGCCCACCATTGGAAAATTCTTTTCAAAGGATTCCAGCGCGTATGAATACTTACCAGAATCTGTTGCTCAATTTCCAGATGGACAAAAATTCGTTGCCATAAATAAAAAGGCAGGTTTTAACGAAACTATTGTTAGGCCACAAACATTTGGCATCTGTACAATCTATGTGGCTACAAAATAGCTCCCTAGAATCTAATTTGAGTCAACACTGATTAAATTTTAATGTCAACAAGTTACCATATATGACTAAGACAGTTTTTATCACAGGAGCAAGTTCCGGAATCGGTCAGGCTTGTGCGGAAGTTCTAGCGAAAGAGGGTTACAATCTTTTACTTTGCGCACGCAGATTAAATCGTTTAGAAAAATTAAAAGATACACTGCTTAAGGCATATCCGACAATACAAATACATATTTTTGAACTCGATGTTCGAGATGCTGAACAAGTTGCCAATCAAATTGATGGTCTCCCCCAAGAGTGGAAGAAAATCAATATCCTAATCAACAATGCTGGATTGAGCCAGGGACTGGATCCTATTCAGGATGGTGATATTGGAGATTGGGACAGAATGATTGATACAAATATCAAAGGCCTGCTCTATGTAAGTAAAGCGGTAATTCCGCTTATGGATACCGAAAACGGTGCCCACATTGTTAATTTAGGATCCATTGCGGGGAAAGAGGTTTATCCCAATGGGAATGTCTATTGTGCAACCAAACATGCTGTTGATGCACTGACGAAAGCTATGCGTATCGACTTATTGCAAAAAGGCATTAAAGTTACCTCTATTGATCCTGGAATGGTTGAAACAGAGTTTTCTGAAGTGCGGTTTCACGGAGATCGCGAAAGGGCTAAAAACGTTTATAATGGTGTACAGCCCCTGACTGGACATGACATTGCTGAGACTATACTTTTTGTCATTACACGACCTGCACATGTCAATATAAATGATCTCTTAATAATGCCTACTGCACAGGCAACAGGCACGATTGTTAATCGAAAATAATTAAAATATTATGTCATTAGAACTACAAATAAACCAAGACATCAAGGCGGCAATGATCGCAAAAGATACAGCAAAATTACGCGGTTTACGCGCCATCAAAGCAGCTATTCTCTTAGCAAAAACGGAAAAAGGTCATTCTGAAGATCTTAACCAAGAAGCTGAGATTAAAGTTTTACAAAAACTTGTCAAACAACGTCGTGAATCTGCTGAAATTTATAAGACTCAAAACCGCGAAGATCTTTATGCAATTGAAGTTGAGGAAGAAAAAGTTATTGAGGCTTATTTACCAAAACAACTAAGCAAAGAAGAAGTTGAAGCGATAGTCAAAGCAATTATTGTAGAAACAGGAGCTTCTTCCATTAAGGATATGGGTAAAGTGATGGGCGCGGCAAATCAAAAGCTCGCTGGACAAGCTGACGGTAAAACGATCTCTGAGGTTGTTAAAAGTCTTCTCGCATAAAAATTTCAAATCAATAGAGTCAAATTAAATTGGTATCTCTTCACCAGATATATCTGATTTAATTTGACTCTTTTTTATTTCAACTATGGCCTTACAGTGGAACCTGAAGAAATTTGACGAATTCAGCAACAAGGAACTATATCGTATTCTGAAGTTGCGAATGGAAGTTTTTGTTTTAGAACAAGAATGCCTATACCCTGAATTGGACGATAAGGATTTCGCGTGTCTTCATCTTTGGGCGGAACAAGAAGGCAGCATTCTAGCTTACACGAGATTAGTTCCGCCTGGACTTTCGTACCCACAGGCATCAATAGGACGGGTTATTGTCGCAGAACAAGCACGGGGCACCGGCCTTAGCCAACAACTCATGATTAGTTCGATCGAATCTGTAGCTAAAGAATTTGGCGTCAATGACATACAGATTGGTGCGCAATTTCATTTAAAATCATTTTATGAAAAATTAGGGTTTGAACAGGTCTCTGACCCTTATCCCGATTATGGAATTCTTCATATCGATATGATTAAATCCCCTATTTAATAAATTTACTATGCAAAACTTCGTCATTATCACAGCTGCATTATTTGGAGCATTTGCTATCATATTAGGAGCCTTTGGAGCACATGCTTTCAAAAAGATTTTATCAACTGAAAAACTGGAATCTTTTGAAGTCGGCGTTCGGTATCAAATGTATGCAGCTCTTACTTTGTTAATTATAGGGTTTAACTTCTCCTTTGAACAGCAGTCTGAGCGAGTTGCATTCTATCTTATCACTTTAGGGGCTATTCTATTCTCCGTAAGTATTTATTTTCTATCATTTGCGGAATACTGGAAAAAAAATCTAAAGTTTCTTGGACCAATTACCCCACTTGGCGGTTTGCTTATGATCGCAGGCTGGGTTGCTATCATCATTCGTTTTTTGTAAATTTGAAATAAATATGGCAATGATGTCTGCCCTGAACCGCCTCAAAAAGCTGATGACGTCTACTTTTTTAGTATAAAACAACAATTTTATATAAAATGTAGACTTATGGCTATAGCAAATTCAAATCAAAGTAACTTTCGTTTCTTTCTTAAATGGCTGATCACCTGCAGTACGATAGGCTTCATCGTGGGATCTATTTGTGCATTTTTTCTTTTTTCCCTCAACTGGGTAACCCAATACCGAAATGCTCATCCGTGGATAATTTACGGACTCCCCTTGGCAGGGTTTGTTATCGCGTTGTCTTACAAGTATTGGGGCAATCTCTCAAGCAAAGGCAACAATTTATTGATTGAAGAATATCTTCATCCTCAACGCCGGATCCCACTTGTCATGGCTCCTCTCGTTTTATTCGGAACTTTACTCACACATTTATTTGGAGGTTCTGCAGGTCGTGAAGGAACTGCTGTACAGATAGGTGGAGCAATTTCTGACCAGCTCAATCGTTGGTTTGATTTCGATAAGACTGAAAGACGCTTGTTGATATCAATCGGCATAACGGCTGGTTTTGCGGCTGTATTTGGCACTCCTTTAGCAGGAACCATATTCGGATTAGAAGTCTTGCTCATAGGCAAAAAAAGATATTTTGGTATTCTTCCTTGCTTATTTACCGCCTATCTTTCGAATTTCAGTTGCCAATTGTGGAATATTCCACATACCCATTATCCAATCCAGGAAGCTATTCCAATGCTTTCCTTGACCAATATTGGATTTAGTCTCGTAGCAGGTATTCTATTCGGTATCACGGCATGGTTTTTTACATTTACCAGCGATTTCTTTAGCCTCCAATTCAAACGAATTAAATCTCCTCTGCTTAGACCTGTAATAGGCGGTATTATTTTAGTAACCATCGTTACTTTATTACATAGTACCAACTATATTGGGCTCGGTATCCCGATGATTCAAAATGCATTTGACAATCAGTCGAACTATTATGACTTTATCATCAAATTACTGTTAACAACTTTTACCCTTTCGGCCGGATTTAAAGGCGGAGAAGTCACCCCTCTTTTTTTTATTGGCGCAACCTTAGGAAGTGCATTAAGCACTGTTATCCCCCTTCCTATCGGTTTATTAGCGGCTATGGGCTTCGTCGCCGTATTTTCAGGTGCTACGAACACCCCAATGGCCTGCATCGTTATGGGCTATGAGTTGTTTGGTTTACAGCCGATTTTATTTGTAGGAATAGCTTGTATAGCTGCATTTATATTTTCTGGAAAAAAAGGAATTTATATTGCCCAAAAAGGAGGTTTGAAAGAGAGGTTATACAGAAGACTCAATTTATAATAAACGGGTAATAAGAAGTTTTTCTATTATTGAACTGCGATCAAGCATTAAACACCCTCTTTATAAAAATAGTATACATCAACTAAAAGAGATCTAGCATTATTGACTGGCGAGATCTTAATAAAGAAAAAAGATGCCGAAGTTAACAATCACGTAAACAGTTTTCAATAAAACTTTCACGATTCAGCTGAGCTACCTACAGACATGGAAGTTCTTGATCTCCATAAAAAAAACAAATACTTTCAGAAAAAAAACTTCATGACTCCGCAGACACCAACAGCAATGAAAGCGAACCGAAGGTTCTTTTTGGTCTATAATAGCAGACACTCTTTAGAAAAAAAAAGCCTAAAGCGGATAAGTATGCTTCAGGCTGTTAAGTTACTTTAAAAATCGAATTACAGTAATTTCCCCTGCAAAAAGAATGCAGCAACTGTAAAATAAATAATCAAACCGGAAACATCTACCAGTGTCGCGACAAAAGGTGCTGATGCCGTTGCAGGATCCAATCCAAAGCGACGTAAAATAAATGGAATAAACGACCCCGACAAAGTTCCCCAGAGAACGATAAACAACAAGGAAACAGCAACAGTAAACCCAATAGCAATCCAATAAGGCCCATAATCATATAAACCAAGAAAATGCCAAGCCAATATCCGTAGAAACCCGATCGTACCTAATATCCCACCTAAAATTAAACCAGAAGAAACTTCACGTTTCATCACATACCACCAATCTTTAAGCTTCAACTCACCCAAAGCCATCGCCCGAATAATCAAAGACGCTGCTTGCGAGCCCGAATTACCGCCACTGGATATAATTAAAGGAACAAATAAAGCAAGAACAACTGCCTTTTCCAGTTCCCCTTCAAAAAAGCCCATCGCTGAAGCTGTAAGCATCTCGCTAAAAAACAAGATAATCAGCCAACCGGCCCTTTTTTGTATCAATTGCAACAAAGGAGTTTTTGTATACGCGAGATCCAGTTCTTCCATACCCCCAAAACGCTGTATATCTTCCGTATCACGATCTTCAATTCGATCCAGCACGTCATCAAACGTCACAATTCCGACCAATACTCCTGCTTCTGTAATGATAGGTAAAGCACTACGATCATATTTTTGAAAAATCTCGAATGCTTCCTCCATGGGGGTAGACGCTTTAATCGCTGCAAAATTATAATCGATTAGGTCAGAAATTTTGGTGGATGAGTCCGATAGAAGTAATTGACCAATTTTCAAGTCATCTATCAGTACGTTTTTCTCATCAACAACATATATAAAATTGAGTGTTTCCGCTTTTCTTCCAAAAACTTTAATATGCCTAAAGACATCATCAACAGTGTAATAAGGACGAACCTGAACATACATTGGTGTCATAAGACGGGCTATACTGTCTTCTTTATAACCAATAAGTTCTAAAGCCATTTGCTTCTCGCGCTCATTCAAAAGGTTGATAAGATATTTGATCAAATCATCAGGCAATTCCGACAATAACTCATTACGCGTATCTGGTTTCAAATTATTCAGCAATTCGGACAATTCATGTTCCGTCATTGATTTGATCAATGTATATTGAACATCCATTTCAAAAAAAGAAAAGATCTCCAATCTATCCTCCAAAGGATAGTCCATAAATTGTTGATGTTGTTCCCCCTTACTTAAACGCGATATTTCTTCCGCGATATCGGCTGGGTGTAATGCTGAATTTTGTTCCATTGGAAGAATATTTTAATGGATTTAGCGCAAAAGTAGCTTATTTTGTATTATTTTCAACCATCTGAAAAACTATTTTTTCTACTGGGAATTACCTGACGCTGATGACAAAGCCACTTTCTATTGTATTTCGTGCGTCACCGAACCTCAACTGCCAGCAGGCTTTACAATATCTTAAAAATTAATTAATCCTGGCGCCAGTTCTACAGGCTCAGAATTAGGTTTAAACAGACGTGCCGTTAAACTACCTCTCAGTTCTATTTTTCCCGCATTTACATGCAACCAGCTCCCCTCGCGCAAACCTACGACTGGCTGGGAATTAAATTGATGAAATTCCTGAATTCGAGTTTCCCTTGTCTCCCCTTTATGTGTAGATGCAGGGTCTGGGTCTAAATAGTGAGGATTGATATTAAAAGGCAAAAAACCAAGTGCGTCGAAACTGGACGGGTAAACAATAGGCATATCATTTGTTGTTCCAATTGTCAATCCTGTTAGATTTGAACCTGCCGATGTGCCGACATATGGAATCCCTTTTGCTATCTGAACACGCAATTGCGGCATTAAATCGAGATCATAAAGCGTTTTCAACAACAAAAATGTATTTCCACCACCAACAAAAATAGCCTTCGCATCCTGAATAGCTTTTTTCTTATTGTCAAACTCATGCAATCCCCTAACTTTTATATTTTTATCCATCAATGCTTCTTGTACCTTCCTCGTATAGGAATCGAAAGAAATTCCAGATGGTCTTGCAAAAGGAACAAACAGCAATTCATCAGATTGAATGAATTCTATAAATTCATCCTTTATATAGGCTAAAAATTCACTACCAAAGATCGTACTTGTACTTACGACCAAAAGTTTGTATGCTGGATTAATATTCATCTTCTGTCTCTAAAAACATTAAAATAAAAAAATACCTTTAACTTCGTCAATAACGAAGCCAAAGGTACATTTTTCGTAGCTTACTATTACTCATTTCTTATCAGCAGTCTTTTTCTCCGTACCCAATCTTTTGTTTTCTTGTAACGCCTTATGTAAAAGATATTCTATCTGCCCGTTAACACTCCTAAACTCATCCGCAGCCCATTTTTCCAATGCTTTGTGCATCTGGTCATCTAAGCGTAGCATAAAGTTTTTCTTATCTGCCATTTCATTTCGTTTATTGGTACAACGTACCGGTATTTACAATAGGTGTTGCAGCTTTCTCTCCACACAGTACCACCATTAAATTGCTGACCATAGCTGCTTTTTTCTCATTGTCTAATTCTACGATATCTTTTTCAGACAGTTTTTTTAACGCCATTTCAACCATGCCTACGGCACCATCCACAATCTTTGAACGTGCAGCAACAATTGCCGCAGCTTGTTGTCTTTGCAACATTGCACCTGCTATTTCGGAGGCATAAGCCAAATGACTGATTCTAGCCTCCTTAATAATAACTCCAGCTGGCGCCAAACGATCCGATAATTCCTGTTCTAGAATATGATTTACGGTATCGCCGCCTTCGCGTAGCGTAATATCAGCCCCTTCATCTTCCAAATTATCGTAAGGAAAGCTTCCAGCCAAGTGTCTTACCGCAGCTTCGCTCTGTGTGCGCACATAAGAGGTATAGTTACTTACATCATAGGCGGCTTTATAGGTATCGCCTACTTGCCATACGATAACAGCGCCAATTTCAATTGGATTCCCCATCTTATCATTTACCTTCAACGTTTGTCCCTGAAGATTATCCGAACGAAGGCTTATCTTAATTGTTGAATACAACGGGTTGACAAAAAACAGACCATTTTCTTTCACCGTCCCGACGTATTTTCCAAAGAAATTCAATACACGTGAATGATTTGGGTTGATAATCATCAATCCTTTCAAAATAAAAAATGTAGCAATCATTAGCACGACTCCTAATACAACATAAAGCGAACTTTCCTCGACGCTCGCAAATGAAAATATAGCTGCGACAAATGAGACAACAGCGATCAATAAAGCTAAATAGCCTGACATCGGTTTAATTAGTTTTTCCATAATTTATTAATATATATTTGATATCATTTTAATATCATAAATATACCACAATATTTATGATATTTCAAAGAAAAATATAAAATCACTATTTTTGATTATGCTGAAACGATCCTTCCCGCCCCTGGTAAATTCCCAAACGAAAGTACTGATCCTTGGATCTCTCCCAGGGGACAAATCGCTAGAGAAAAATGAATATTATGCACATCCGCAAAATCGCTTTTGGAAAATATTTAATTCCCTACTTCATACGGGGGATGCAGCAAATTATACGGAAAAGATAAATCTCCTGCTTAAAAACAACATTGGTCTTTGGGATGTCTGCGCAGAAGCCTCTCGCCCTGGCAGCATGGATCTCGCAATACAGCACGAACGCCCAAACCAAATCGTTGAACTGCTTAAAAACTATCCATCAATTACACAAATTGTTTTTAATGGGCAAAAAGCACACAATTTATACCTGAAACATTTTGACAAAAGAGCGGGTATTATTTACAGATGCTTACCTAGCACAAGTCCAGCTAATGCGAAAAGTAATCTTGAAAGTCTAATTGAACATTGGCGTATTATAATAAGTGATTAAATTAGACGAATTAGATTCGTTAATTCAGTCCTATTGCTTATTTTTGCCCTAAGATGTCAGATTTAAAATACAATCAACGAGGCGTATCCGCAGGGAAAGAGGATGTGCACAATGCGATAAAAAATATCGATAAGGGTCTGTTTCCAAAAGCATTTTGCAAAATAATACCAGATATTTTAGGTGGAGACCAAGAATGGTGTAATATTATGCATGCTGATGGTGCTGGCACCAAATCTTCATTGGCCTATATATACTGGAAAGAAACTGGTGATATTTCAGTTTGGAAGGGTATTGCGCAAGATGCAATCATCATGAACATTGATGATCTGCTCTGTGTCGGGGCTATCGACAATATTCTTTTATCGTCTACCATTGGCAGAAATAAAAACCTTATTCCCGGAGAAGTCATCGCTGAGATCATCAATGGAACGGAGGAGATTCTATCGGAACTTCGTGAATTGGGTATTGGCATTTACTCCACAGGTGGCGAGACTGCTGATGTTGGCGATCTTGTTCGCACAATAATTGTCGATAGTACGGTAACCTGCCGCATGAGACGTGAAGATGTTATTTCAAATCATCGCATTAAAGGTGGTAATGTAATTGTTGGATTAGCATCGAATGGAAAAGCAAATTATGAACACGCGTACAATGGAGGAATGGGATCTAATGGATTGACTTCCGCTCGTCACGATGTGTTTAACAAAAAAGTAGCAGAAAAGTATCCGGAGGCTTATGATCCAGCTGTGCCGTACAATTTGGTTTTTGCAGGAAGCCAAGATCTCACAAATGAGGTCGAAGTTGAAACAGGAGAACAAGTAACTGCAGGTAAACTAGTACTTTCGCCCACGCGTACGTATGCTCCTGTAATTAAGCAAATACTAGACAAGTATCGTGCACAAATTGATGGAATGGTACATTGTTCTGGTGGTGCCCAAACTAAAGTTCTACACTTCGTCGACAATGTACACGTCATCAAAGATAATCTTTTCCCAGTTCCTCCTCTTTTTGAGTTGATACAAAAAGAATCCAATACGGATTGGAAGGAAATGTACAAGGTATTCAATATGGGCCATCGCATGGAATTGTACGTTCCGGAATCTATCGCTTCAGATATCATAGCTATTTCAGAATCATTTGGAATTCCGGCACAAATCATAGGCCGTGTCGAGGAATCTCCGTCTAAAAAGGTAACGATATCCTCCCCTTTTGGTGAATTTATCTACGAATAAAGTATTATACCCCACATCTCTTTCTACTATATGGGATGAGGGGTATTTTTTCGATTTGGTATAAATGAAAGAAAAACTTCTTGTGGGTTGGAAAGAAACCCTAGATTTACCTGAATTGGGAATATTTGGTATCGAAGCAAAGGTTGATACCGGAGCTGCTTCTTCGGTATTACACTGCAACGCGTACAAGATTGTTAACGAAGATGGTCAGGACTGGATTATCTGTGAACTTATCATAAATTTTGAAACTGAAGAGACAAAAACACTAAAGTTAAAACTCTACAAAACAAAACTGGTTAAAAGCTCTTTTGGTCAAGAAGAAAAGCGATTCTATATCCGCACCACAGCAATATTATACGACCAAGTGTTTGGCATTAAGATATCCTTTAGAAACCGATCCCAAATGACGTACCCAATGCTTTTGGGTAAAAATTTCTTGTATAAAAGATTTTTAGTTGATGTTTCCAAAGAAAATCTCTCGATGAAGACCTCTGTAAAATAAAACAAATAGCCAAGCAATTTTGTTATCTTAGCACAAAATATATTCAATATACAAACCGTGAAAATTGCCGTATTATCGACAGTAAAGAGTTTATACTCAACTCGTCGTCTCGTAGAAGCCGCACAGCAAAGAGGACACGAATGTGTTGTCATCGATCACAGCAAGTGTTATGTAGGTATTCAACAAGGTAAACCCAGTATCCACTACAAAGGACAGGATCTTAGTGATATCGATGCTATTATTCCGCGAATAGGAGCATCTGTAACATTTTATGGATCAGCGATCGTTAGACAATTCGAGGTTATGGATGTTATTTCCGCTAACCCCAGTCAAGCAATTACGCGATCCCGGGACAAATTGAGATGCTTACAGATTTTATCCGGCGCAGGTATCGGACTCCCAATTACGGGATTTGCACGTACGGCGTCGGACGTAGATGACCTTATCAGTATGGTTGGTGGAGCGCCATTAGTTATTAAATTATTGGAGGGGACTCAAGGTATCGGCGTTGTACTCGCTGAAACAAAAAAAGCAGCTTCGTCCGTTATTGAAGCGTTCTACGGCCTTGGGAATAATATTCTGATCCAAGAGTTCATCAAGGAATCAAAAGGCTCTGATATTCGAGCTTTTGTGGTTGACGGCAAAGTCGTTGGTGCAATGAAACGGACAGCGAAGGAAGGTGAGTTTAGGTCAAATATACATCGTGGGGGTACCGCTCAGATTATCCGGTTAAGTAAAGCCGAAAGAGAAACAGCAATCGCGGCGGCGGCCCAATTGGGACTTACGGTTTGTGGTGTAGACATGATTCCTTCTGACCGAGGTCCGTTAGTACTAGAAGTAAACTCTTCTCCAGGTTTGGAAGGCATCGAAAAAGCGACAAAAAAGGATATTGCCTCCGAAATTATACAGTATATTGAGAGACAATATGAGTCAAAACAAGCTCAGATGCCTAAAGTAGTTAAGAAAAAGAAAAAAAGAGAAAGTAAATTGTAAACATTCTCCAATCAATAATAAAGCGGTGTTGTCAATATATTGACAACACCGCTTTATTATTATTTCATTTTCATTACCATGTTATCAGCACCTTCTGTAGACACTTTGGCCTGACCAGATTTGTTTTTTGTAGACTTATAATGAACATGATTTTTGACGCCCTCAATTTGAACAGTCTCTAGCGAACCAATATTCACCATATTTCCAGCCCCTTCAATGGTCACCGTTGCGACATCATTGCCCGTTACCGTATTCCCCTTACCTTCAATAATCAATTTGCTCACATTGCCGCGTATCACAATCTTATTATCTGCACCTTCTATTTGGACGGTTTCACCACCTTTGGCTTCTATCGTACGCGTATTACCTACTCCTTCAATCGAAATCACTTTTCCCTGTTGATTAGCTATCTTAGCTTTTTTTGGCCCCAAATCAGTTCCCTTTGCCCTAACCATACCTCCTATCAAAAGAAGTAAAAATCCAAATGCGATCGTTCTTGTTTTCATAATTGCTCGTTTTGCAAAGAACGATACAAAAATCAAACCTAATTTCAAGTCAAAAAAGATTGTTAGCTATAATTTAATAAATCAATTGCTCTGAAGTGTGGTTGATGGTATAAGCAATAAAATGAAGTATATCCTCTTATTGAGTTTCCTGGCCGCGTAACGTCCAAAAAAAAATACAGCATCCACTATTTGCCATAACAAAAAAGGAGCCTAAAAGGCTCCTTTAATATCTCTAACAAATTGATAACGGATTAAAAACTCTATTTTACTGCGTCTACAACTGCTTTGAAAGCTTCTGGGTTATTTAAAGCTAAGTCAGCTAAAACCTTACGGTTCAAACCAATGTTTTTAGCATTTAATTTACCGATCAATTGGGAATAAGAAATTCCGTGTTGACGAGCTCCAGCGTTGATACGTTGAATCCATAAAGCTCTAAACTCGCGTTTTTTGGTTTTACGATCGCGGTAAGCGTATTGTAAACCTTTTTCTACTGTATTTTTAGCAATAGTATAAACTTTGCTACGTGATCCAAAGTAACCTTTTGCAAGGCCTAGGATTTTTTTGCGTCTTCTTCTAGAAGCTACTGCGTTAACCGAACGTGGCATATTTTTAAAATTAGTTTGGTAGAAGGTGCCATGTATTTCAATGAACTTACAACCCTATACCCGGTTAAAAAATTATTATTAAATAAATCGAATAAAACTTATTTACCGATAGCAAGCATACGTTTTACGTTGCCCATATCGCCATCAGATACATAACTTGTTTGTGTTAAGTTACGTTTACGTTTTGTGCTCTTTTTTGTCAAGATGTGGCTTTTGAAAGCGTTTTTTCTTGCAATTTTACCTGTTCCAGTCAATTTGAAACGTTTCTTTGCGCTGGAATTGGTTTTAACTTTTGGCATAATACTTATAAATTTTATATCAATCTGTTAGAATTCTTATTATTTTTTTGGAGCCTTTGGAGCTACTGTCAAAAACATGCGTTTACCTTCCAATTTTGGTAAAAGCTCCACCTTTCCATAATCTTCTAGGGCCTGAGCGAAGCGTAACAACAAGATTTCACCTTGATCCTTGTGTACAATAGCGCGACCTTTGAAGTGTACGTAAGCACGAACTTTCTCTCCACTTTCAAGAAACTTAATAGCATGTTTCAATTTGAACTCAAAATCATGCTCTCCAGAGTTAGGTCCGAAACGAATTTCTTTAATAACAGTCTGTTTTGCATTAGCTTTGATTTCCTTTTGTTTCTTCTTCTGTTCGTAAACAAACTTACTGTAGTCGATAATCTTACAAACCGGCGGTACAGCATTTGGCGAAATCTCCACTAAATCAAGTTCCAACTCATCAGCCAACTCTAACGCTTTGCGTGTAGGGAAAACTCCTTGTTCCACATTATCGCCTACCAAACGTACCTCAGGTACCTTGATTAATTCATTAATGCGGTGATCTGGTTCTTTCTTTCTCATTGGTGGTCTTGGACCACCGGGTCTTTTTAATGCCAAATGTTTAAAAATTAAACGGTTATTTCCTTAATTAATATATCTCTAAATGCATCAGCAGTCATAGTACCTAATTCTACTGAGCCGTGTTTACGTACAGAAACTGTGCCATTTTCCACTTCTTTTTCCCCTACAATCAACATATAAGGAAGCTTTTTCACTTCGGCGTCTCTGATTTTTCTGCCCACTTTCTCGTCACGTAAGTCTATCAGTCCGCGAATATCGGAATTATTTAGCGAATTCAAAACATTTTGAGCATATTCTTCATATTTTTCTGACACTGGCAAGACGATAAATTGCTCAGGAGCAAGCCATAATGGAAATTGTCCAGCGCAATGCTCGATCAATACAGCTACAAAACGTTCCAAAGATCCGAAAGGTGCACGATGAATCATCACAGGGCGATGTTTCATATTATCACTTCCTGTATATTCCAACTCAAAGCGCTCTGGCAAATTGTAGTCAACCTGTATAGTCCCTAACTGCCATTTACGTCCCAAAGCGTCTTTTACCATAAAATCCAGTTTTGGACCATAGAAAGCTGCTTCACCATATTCCACTACCGTCGGCAGACCTTTTTCCTCTGCGGCTTCAATAATTGCCGATTCAGCTAAAGCCCAGTTTTCGTCAGTACCGATATACTTCGTACGGTTCTCAGGATCACGCAATGACACTTGTGCTGTATAATCATTAAAGCCTAAGGCTCCAAAAACATAAAGGACTAAATCGATTACCTTTTTGAATTCATCTTTAACCTGATCTGGACGACAAAATAAATGCGCATCATCCTGTGTAAATCCACGCACCCTTGTCAAACCGTGAAGCTCACCAGACTGTTCGTAACGATATACAGTACCAAACTCAGCAAATCGAACCGGTAAGTCCTTATACGAGCGTGGTTTTACTTTATAAATTTCACAGTGATGCGGACAGTTCATTGGTTTTAACAAAAACTCTTCACCTTCAATAGGAGTTTTTATTGGCTGAAATGAATCTGCTCCATATTTTTCATAGTGCCCCGAAGTTACATACAATTGCTTATGTCCAATATGCGGAGTAACGACCGGTTCATAACCAGAATTTAATTGTGCTTTTTGCAAAAAGTCTATTAGCTTCTGACGCAATGCAGCGCCTTTCGGCAACCAAAGAGGCAAACCGGCTCCAACTTTCTCAGAAAAAGCGAAAAGTTCAAGTTCTTTACCAAGTTTACGGTGATCACGTTTTTTCGCCTCTTCTATAAATTTCAAATATTCTGTAAGCTCCGAAGCTTTTGGAAAAGTAACACCATAAATACGTGTCAATTGTTTGCGAGACTCATCGCCTCTCCAATACGCTCCTGCAACATTAGTCAACTTGATAGCTTTGATAAATCCAGTATTCGGAATATGAGGACCACGGCATAAATCTGTAAAATCTCCCTGTGTATAGAAAGTAATCTTTCCATCTTCCAGATCCTTAATCAGATCAAGCTTATACTCATCGCCTTTCTCCGTGAAATAAGCCAAAGCATCTGACTTCGAAACAGCTTTACGCTCAAATGTTTCCTTACGTTTAGCTAGCTCCAGCATTTTATCTTCGATCGCTTTAAAATCGTCGGAAGAAAATTCACGATCACCAAAATCCACATCGTAATAAAATCCTGTTTCAATCGCAGGACCTATACCAAACTTAATTCCAGGGTACAATGTTTCTAAGGCTTCGGCCAACAAGTGTGCCGAAGAATGCCAAAAAGTAGACTTACCTTTTGTATCATTCCACGTTAGTAGCTTAACAGTAGCGTCGTTTTCAATAGCACGGGCAGAATCCCATACTTCACCATTTACTTCTGCAGCAAGCACATTTCTTGCAAGTCCCTCTGAGATCGACAACGCAATTTCAGCAGCAGTGATTCCTTTTTGATAATCTCTTACGGAACCATCCGGTAGTGTAATTTTAATCATTTACAACTATGATCTTTAAATTGTTAAAAAATAGAAAACATAAAACAACATGTACAATTATGTTATCACACTCATGTTTTCAATAAAAAAATTGTGACACAAATTTAGTAAAAATTCTGATAAAATAATAGGTTTTCTAGGTTATTAAAGGCATTGTTGAACCAATTCCCTTCCTACCTATCTAACAGCCACCTAGACTTCATAGCTATACCCTACCTTACATGTTCATTGTAGTTTAGCGACGAGCGAAAATTTGATCTTACTCTTCAAAAATCCTTTTCCAACCTAGTAAGCATATTGACAATTGACTATGACCAGGTTATATATTAACAAGTTATTATAGAGTATTAACAGGAGTATAACAAGCCCCTCTGTTAAGACCTTATTATTCCCTTTTAAAACTAGTGCTATCTCGTTGTTAATATCGAGAATTGTATATCAAGGGAGTAGACCGGAGCATTCTAGCAAAAAGAACCTAAAACATAGCGATCAAACAGGTTGTACAAGCCATTATAATAAATAAAAATGACATGACTACTACTTAAAAGCCAGGACACAAATTGAACTTCTCATTAATATTTGCTACCTTTGCAGACTGAAATTTTAACTATGTCAAATCAAGTACCAGAAGACGGAACACTATTACCCTTAATGGAAGAATTTTACACTATTCAGGGAGAGGGCTACCACACCGGGACTGCTGCTTATTTCATACGATTGGGTGGTTGCGATGTGGGCTGCCACTGGTGCGATGTAAAAGAAAGCTGGGATGCATCTATCCATCCCCTTACCACAGCAGATTCTATTATCGAAAATGCAAAGAAATATCCGGCAAAAACAGTTGTCATTACAGGGGGAGAACCTCTTATTTATAATTTAGATTACCTCACAAAAGGTCTGCATCAAGCTGGCATTAAAACATTTATAGAAACATCTGGTGCCTACCCTTTAAGCGGTGAATGGGATTGGATATGTTTATCTCCAAAAAAATTCAAAGCACCACGCAAAGATGTATTAGCTGCTGCTGGTGAACTTAAAGTTATCGTCTTTAATAAAAGTGATTTCGCATGGGGAGAAGAATATGCACAACTCGTTGGAGCAAACTGCAGATTATACCTTCAACCTGAATGGTCAAAATCTAAAGAAATGACCCCTTCGATAATTGACTATGTAAAAGAAAATCCTAAATGGGATATTTCTCTACAAACACATAAGTTTTTGAACATTCCTTAATGTTGCAAATGCAAAGTCAAGTTAAAAAAAAGCCTCCGATAATATCGAAGGCTTTTTTTTAAAATCTATATAATATACTTTAAATCATTTCACATAGGTCTTTAGAAAAGTGTCTAACGCTAGCGTTTTCGTTTCTTCACCATCTTTCTCTCGAACCAAAACATTTCCAGTGTTATCAGTATCCAGGAATAATAAGTTCGCCTTTAACAAAATCTTCCCATTTTCATCTAACAACCCAACCTTACCATTTTCAGAGAACATCAAATAACTATCTAAAAATTTACTGATGTTTTCTTTTTTGTCAAGCAGCACTTTCCCTTCCTGTGTAACCAGTCCAAAATTACCGTCTTTCTGAAAAATAGCTAGTTTTTGATTTGCCGGTGTAAGCCAGTCAAATCCATCTTTATTTACTTTTTCACCCTTTTTATCTAGCAACCAAAAATAATTATCTTTATCTGAAACAATAGCAGTTTGCTCATTAAAGTACGCTAACGAGAAAAGGGAACAGGGAAGTACTTCTTCTCCGGCCATGTTCTTGATACCATAATATTCATCATTGGTATCTTTGTCTTTGACCATTGTCCATCTTAGTGATTTGTCCAATGGAAAAGTGTCCTCAAATAAACTCACATCTTCCCCTTCACTATTGTTTCCTCCTCCGGAGATATCGATTACCTTGGCATTTTTAGGTAGTTGAAAATCTCCCATAGAAGATAGGTTTACCACTTTTGTTGTTTCAAAACCGAGTTCATTGTTTTCACCTAAAGACAATTTGAGAACACCACCAGGCAAATCATTTATAAAGGAAAATGCCGTCAAATAATAAGTTGGCACTGCCTCTGAATACCAAACTGTTGCTATTGCTGAATCGGCCTGATTTTTTATCAATAACTTTGCTTTCTTACAGGTTATACCAGCAATCGACTCGATCTCTCCCATATCTTGCAACTGCACATAAGGTCCTTCAGATTGCTCCAGCTTGGCAATTACAATCTTGTACGAGGGACTATATGCTTCTGCAGTAACAACATCATCTCCTACCGAATACGAATATGTTTTTGCTAGTTTTCGATTTAAAATGGCATGTGCCTTTTGATTCACTACTGTAGACGAATAATCTGCGTCAGTTAAAACTTCTACATTTCGATAAGCCATTTTTCCTTTCAAAAATGGCTCATAAAACTCTTTTGCAAATTCCGGAACTTCACTTTCAAATTTTTCAGGCGAAACTTCACCTTTAAAGACCAATTCCATCTGCCATTGCTTATCTTGCGCGTAGACCGTAGAAATTGTTAATCCAAATAATAATGCAACTTTGAGTAAATTATTCATAAGAGTGAGAAATATGTAGCTAAATAACAAAAGACAGACCAAAAAGCCTATCTCATGCGCTATTTTTTTATTTATTTGCTTTTTCCCATTCCTAATTTTATAAAACGCGAAAAAGAGTTCGCCACGCGAGAAGAATTACAACTTTATCATCTGCCTAGTTTTTACGGCTTCGTCACATGCTAAAGCTATTCGCAGACTATTAATAGCATCTTCCATCGAATCTGAAAGATCCAAATCATCTAAAATCGCCCGTAAAAAGAATAACTGCTCCCGATTACATAGCTCCTGATGATCGGGTTCGTCAGACAGGTTAATCCATTCGTCGGCCCTCATAAATTCATTTTTCGAATCTAAATCAGCATAATGTACCCGTAGACTTTCTGTTTTTGTATGTGATGCAACCGAATCCGATTGACCTTCATCACTTGCTTTATTCGCGACAATGGAAACCGCACCATTAGGCCCAAACACATCTTTGACAAAAAAAGCGTTCTGACTGACCATTGGTCCCCAACCAGCTTCATACCAACCGACAGAACCGTCCTCAAAATGCAGCTGTAACTGTCCATAATTATAGTTCCATGTAGGAATATCATCGGTTAATCTCGCACCTATTGCAGATACATACAGTGGTTTTGCTCCGACCATCTGACACATTACATCAATATAATGGACTCCGCAATCAACAATGGGACTTAAACTGGACATCAGGTTTTTATGTACATCCCACATATAACCATGACTCTGTTGATTGAGATTCATACGCATAACCAGCGGCTTTCCCATCGTTTTGGAAAGTTCTATAAATTTAATCCAGGAAGGGTGATACCGCAAAATATAACCAACAACCAGTTTTCGATCATATTTCACGGCTGCATCAACGACATCCTGTGCAGAAGTAACATCCTCGGCCAACGGTTTTTCTATAAAAACATGAGCGCCCGATTGAAAGGCTTTTATAGCGTAGTCTTTATGTGTGTCTGGATATGTCGCAATACATACAGCATCCGGTTTCGTTTCAGCAAGAGCATCTTCATAGGATTCGAAAAGCCTATATATATTTCCTAACTCGTTATTCAGTTTACTTTTACTATCACCACGCGCCACTAAGCCTACGATTTCAAACCCGTCTAAATCATGATATGCTTTCGCATGGGAGGCTCCCATATTTCCGCAGCCCACAACTAATATTCTGATAACCTGTTGCATCAATTATTTTTTTATTTAATTTAATCTTATTTCTTTAACCCATCTAGCGCAAAAGAAGAACCTGCCCCAAGCACGGCTCCCGCTAGCACATCAGAAGGAAAATGTACCCCCAGATACATTCGGGAATACCCCACACTACTTGCCCATAACAACGAGGGTGCAACTACGTACCATTTCGAGTACGCACGCGATAATGCAGAGGCAGTAGCAAAAGCAGAGGAGGTATGACCAGAAGGAAACGAATACCCGCCCGCCGTACGAATCGATATAAAATTCGGATATTTTTTAAAAGGCCTACTCCTTTTAAACAAATGTTTTAAGCCAACATTAACTAAAGCGGTAACAGCAGTACTACTCGCAACATACAGCGCATTCTGGCGCATTGTCTTATCATCATTCATGGCACCCGCTACCAATAAGCCAACCGGAACAGCTATCTGAACATAATTATTGATATCAGAAAGTACCTTAAAGGTTTGTGTTTGTGGTTCAGTCCGTGTTTCTGCAATAGACTCCAATATTCGAATATCCAATGTAGAAGCTGGTTTTTCCTGTCCCAAAACATGATTCTGTAGAAAACCAATCCAACTGATAACAATAAAAACTAATAATCTCATTAAATTAATCTATTTACTCGTTTATAATCCTCCAGCATAAGTATTTATACAATTTCAATCGGTCACAATCGCTTGGCCCATAACCACAGTAACATCAAACAAATTTGGGCGTCCTTTCTTTAAAGTCGTTCCGCTCCCTAAAATAAGGAAATTTACGCGAGTTGAAATATATGCTGTGATTTTTTTAAAATGAGCATCTTGCATTTCCCATTAATTTACTATACATTTGCTATCAGTTATTAATACAAACATGGTCTATACCTACGTACATCATTTTCATTTGCATCATCGCCATTGTGGCGATATGTTGATTTAATGTGTTCTTACGTGGAATACCTTCCCTCTGGTTTGATTTCTTATTATTAATAATTTACTGCTAACATTTATAAAGCGTTGAAAAATCTTAAAATTGCTATCCAAAAATCGGGTAGGTTAAACGAAAAATCTGTTCAATTACTAAAAAACTGTGGTTTAGACTTTGAGAATTATAAAAGTTCCTTAATAACCACGGTAGGAAATTTCCCTTTGGAAATATTGTTTCTTAGAGACGATGACATTCCGGGCTATGTAGAACAGGGAATAGCTGACTTAGGAATCGTCGGTGAGAATATCATTGATGAGACAGAATCCAAAGTAGAGTACATCAAACGGCTTGGTTTTGGAAAATGCACGTTGAAACTAGCTATTCCAAAAGATAGTGACATCCAAGATCTCAAAGACCTCAATGGTAAAGCAATTGCAACCTCCTATCCAAATATCTTAAAAAATTTTCTAGATGAATATAAGATCAATGCGGACATCCGTTTGATATCTGGTTCAGTTGAAATTTCTCCCGGATTAGGTCTTAGTGACGCGATCTGTGATATTGTATCCACCGGCGGGACACTTAAAAGTAATGGACTGAAACCCTTTGCCGATGTCAAAAATTCGGAAGCGATATTAGTCGGAAGAAAGGGATTAGAAGGTAATGAAGTATTGATAGAATTAGTACAACGTATCGAATCGGTTCTTTTAGCAAAAGAAACCAAATATGTCGTATTAAATGTCGAGAAGAAGAATTTGCCAGCCATTACTTCTTTATTGCATGGTGTTAAGAGCCCCACAGTCGTTCCACTTGCGGAAGAAGGTTGGGTAGCCGTACACACTGTTATTACGGAAGATGACTTTTGGGATAAGATCAATAAGTTAAAAGCTGAAGGTGCCCAAGGTATCGTTGTGATGCCAATTGAAAAAATCATTCTTTAAACTTGATGCACTTATACAACCATGTTAAAAAAATATGATTACAAAACGTTAGGAAAAACAGAAATCCAGCAACTGGTTGCTAGAAACACGGATCCGAACAATGCTATACAGGAGGTTGTCCAGGAAATTATTCAACAGGTACGTCAACAAGGAGATGTCGTATTACGCGAATATGCTGCTAAATTTGATAAAGTAGAGCTTGATAGATTATATTTAGACGAGGAAGATATCGACGCACTGGCATCTACCATAGGCCGTGATCAACAAAGAGCACTGGAGATCGCTTTTCAGAATATCCATAAATTCCATAGTACCCAATTAAAAAGAGAGCGTACTGTCGAAACCATGCCCGGTGTAAAATGCTGGCGGGAGGTTCGTCCTATTGAAAAGGTGGGGCTATATATCCCCGGTGGATCAGCGGTCTTGCCTAGTACACTTTTAATGCTAGGTGTTCCGGCAAGAATAGCTGGATGCAAAGAAATCGTGGTTTGTTCGCCACCGCAATCCAATGGAAAAATCAATGGTTTTGTCGCATTTTGTCTAAAATTGCTTAAGATAAACAGAATATATCTGGTAGGAGGTGCTCAAGCTATTGCTGCTATGGGCTTTGGGACGGAGACAATACCAAAAGTTGATAAGATCTTCGGTCCGGGCAATCAGTTTGTCACTAAAGCAAAATCCATCATGCAGGGTCTAGCAAATGTCAGTATTGACATGCCTGCAGGGCCGTCCGAAGTGCTCGTCGTTGCCGATGATTCGGCTAATCCAGCATTTGTTGCGGCGGACCTTTTGGCACAAGCCGAGCATGGAGCCGACAGCCAAGCTGTCTTGGTTTCCACTTCAAACGCGATAATTGATGCAGTGAACACCGAAATAGCGGCTCAATTAGCGGTTTTACCTCGCAGGGAACTCGCCACAAAAGCTATTGAAAACTCCTATGCGATAACTGTTGAGAATCTTCAGGAGGCAATACAGTTTTCAAATGATTATGCTCCAGAACATCTTATTTTGGAGACGGACCAATGGGAGTCCCTAACACGTTATATCAGTAATGCGGGCTCGGTGTTCTTGGGACACTTGACACCTGAAAGCGCTGGAGATTATGCTTCTGGCACAAACCACACGCTGCCTACATCAGGATACGCACGCTCCTACTCAGGCGTGTCTGTAGATTCTTTTGTAAAAAAGGTTACATTTCAGCATATCAACGAAACAGGACTTCAACAAATCGGGTCGGTAGTTGAAATACTCGCTGAACTTGAAGGTCTACAAGCACATAAAAATGCGATTTCCATTCGAAAGAAATGATAAAACATAAACTCTTAAAATCACAAAAAAGGCTTTACATGGTAAAGCCTTTTTTGTGATTTTGATCTTTCAAATATTTACGCATAAATTTCACCGACCTATCTCCCGAAGGTATCATAATTATCAGTTGCATATTTTTCAAATCGCGTAAGCAAAGCTATATTATCTTTTTCTAATTGACTTAGGTCTGCATTCACATCTTTTGAAATAGGCACATACCAATCTACAGGTTCAAAAAACTGACGAATGCTAGGTTTAGTAAATGCATAACCATGTCGGGCAAAAATAGTATTCCGAATAATCTCCAAATCTAACTTCTTAAGGTTTTTCAGATCTTTCTCCGTCAACTTTTGCTTAGATGCATTTACTGTAAAGACCGCAGGAGAAGCAGATCTATAATATTGTATAATGTATGTATACGTTGAATCCCCATCCACGTCGGTTTCTTCCTTTCTTTTTTCATTAATCCAGTCGACCAAAGTTCCATTTTCTCCATCCTGATTTTTTAGCATCAGATTTGGATTATATGCGAACTGCTTTTTTAACAATTTAAAGTTCCGTTTTTTGATTTTTACTCCTTGATCGTATGCGGTCCAATGACCAATTAAGGTATCTTGATTAAGTTTAATTTCAAAACGACCGTCCGACTTTTTATCTCCAGGCTCATCCAATAATAACCGTACATCAGCACCGTTTTCCTCAAGTTTTCCCACAAAAGAACGCAGATTTCCCTTGACAACATTCTGTCCGAATATATTGCCCTTATCCGTAATTTTTTTTATAGTCAAATTTATCTTCGGAGAATAATCTGTCGTAGGCAACTCCTCCCCTTCTTCTAGAGTACTTTCATCCACTACAAATTCGCCGACCCAATTGCCGTAAAGTTCCTGATGTGCCTCGCCTTCGATAACAACGCTATCTTTCGTTTCGGTGACTTCATTTTTTTTGCTTTTCCCATCCTTACAACCAAGGACTACTCCAAGCAATAACATTAAACAAAAGTTTTTCTTCATAATTTATGATTTTTTTGATAAATAATAAATTCCGCCAGCAACAAATTAGGTATCCATCCTAACCACGCAATAATTTGATAGACATCCATTGGATTTGGTTGAAAAAAGTATACCAGAGCGACCTTCCAAAATCGCAGAGTGAGCGCAGAACAGGTTAATGCAAAACTGCGGATCATAAAATCACGGTGTTTGTTAAATTTTCGCTGAACGGCCAAACGAACTGCCCGCCAGGTAAAATAAAACCATCCAAGCCCCAATAACTCAAATGCAAGAATGGATGTTAACCCGCCATTAGCAACGGATCCAATGAATAAGCCCGAAGGAGCAGCAAAAATCAAAATTGTGCATACATACAAATAGCCGATAGCTCGATGAACTCGCGGATATGCATTCAATAGATAAGGACTAAACTGGGTAAAGCCGGCAGGCAAAGCAAAGATAGCTGTACAGACATGAATATAAAAAACATAGCGATACCACCAGAGCTCTTCAATTTCAGTTTGCTTAATCATCAAAAAGTTAGCATCGAGAGTGAAGCCACTATATCGAAGTGTAATTTCCACCATAAGCAAACAGCTGTAGGCAAAAATTAAAAGCCAAAATCCATATAATATCGAAAATTGAGCTTTTTTAAACATATCTCTTTTCTATTTACTCCGGATCGCTTCTACAGGATCCAAACGAGAAGCCATTAAAGCAGGGACAATTCCTGATATCAGGCCAATAAATGTAGAAAGCGAAACAGTAAGGATCACCATTTTTAAACTGACAACAATCGCCACACCGGTCGCAGCTTGAACTAGAAAGGCCAAAAAATAAACGACTACAAGTCCTATACCTCCGCCCAGGAGACAAAGCACAATTGATTCTACTAAAAACTGCGACAGAATAAAGAAATTTTTAGCCCCGAGTGCTTTTTGAATTCCAATAATATGTGTCCTTTCTTTAACACTCACAAACATGATATTTGCGATACCAAATCCTCCAACTAAAATTGAAAAAATACCAATCGAAAAACCTGCAAGATTAATAATGCCAAAAAGCTGATCCAAAGCACCAGTAATCATAGTTGTCTGATTGATGGAGAAATTCTCCTCCCGTTGTGGGGATATACGGCGGATAGAACGCATGAGCGTCTTTGCCTCACTCTCTGCCTCAGCCAATGTATAATTCGACTTGATGACCATGGCAATACTTGGAGAAAAATTGTCGTAGTTTACCAAATTCCGAGCTAATTCAAAAGGGATAAAAGCCGTATCGTCAGGTGACGTATTGATCAGTACACCGTTACCTTCTTTTTTTAATACACCAATGACTTGAATTTTCCTTCCCAGCATATTGATATATTTACCTACAGGCTCTTCATTAGGAAAAAGTCCTTCGGCAATATTAGCGCCCAATACCGTAACAAGTGCGCCACCTCTGGATTCACTTTCAGCAAAGTAACGGCCATCGACAATATTCAAATTCTGAATATAAAGATTTTCATAAGTCGCCGCATTGACTGAAGAGCCTTGCGCCGAATTATTTTTATATTTTATAGTCGTATTGCCGATATTGATCATGTACGCCATATACTCTGCAGTCGTCATCCGTCCTTTTAAGTCCAGATAATTGTTATACGTGGGTTCAGGTCTATTCAAGTATTTCCACCAAGGGAAATTGGGGCCACCATCCCATGGCCATTTTTCTATATAAAGTGTTTTACTACCAATCTTTTTAACAGATTCTTCGATATTATTCCGTAAAGTATCTACGGCTGAAAATACACCAATGATCGTAAAAATACCGATAGTTACACCCAGCAATGAAAGCAACGTCCGTGTACGATTGTCCTTTAATGCCGAAAAAGCAAATTGACAACTCTCCAGTATTAATCTAAAAAATAGCATAATTGTATTCTAAAATACAATATAGTTTTGATTTAATGTCAAAATCGACAAAATATATGTATAAATTAGAAATATGCCCTTTCTATACCCGAAAAAATCATAACTTTGTATGCTTTTTGCAGCCTGGTATTTGGCGCACTGTAATGCGTTGAAAGGCAGATATTAATATATATATTATTAAAGATGAAGTTATCTCAGTTTAAATTTAACTTACCAGAATCATTACTTGCTTCTGAACCTTCTGAAAATCGTGACGAATCGCGCTTGATGGTATTACATAGGGATACTGGTAAAATTGAACACAAAATTTTCAAAGATGTATTGGATTATTTCGACGACAAAGACGTCATGATATTAAACAATACTAAAGTTTTTCCAGCACGTCTTTACGGTAATAAAGAAAAAACTGGAGCTACGATTGAAGTTTTCTTGTTGCGTGAATTAAACAATGAACTTCGTCTTTGGGATGTGTTGGTAGACCCTGCGCGTAAAATCCGTGTAGGCAACAAATTATATTTCGGCGATGACGACTTATTGGTTGCCGAAGTAGTTGACAATACGACTTCCCGTGGCCGTACAATTAGGTTTTTATTTGATGGTACGGATGAAGAATTCCGCCGCAATATTGAAATCCTTGGCGAAACTCCCCTTCCGAAATATATCAAACGTAAAGCAACACCAGAGGACAAATTCCGTTATCAAACTATTTACGCAAAAAATGAAGGCGCAGTTGCTGCCCCTACAGCAGGGCTTCATTTTTCAAGAGAGTTAATGAAACGTTTAGAGCTTAAGGGTGTCGATTTTGCAGAGGTTACTCTTCACGTAGGTCTTGGAACTTTCCGTACTGTTGAAGTAGAAGATTTAACCAAACATAAAATGGATTCTGAGCAATTCATTATCACTGATGAAGCTGCGCGTGTTGTTAATAAAGCCATCGACAATAAACGTCGTGTATGTGCGGTAGGAACAACCTCGATGCGTGCGATAGAATCATCTGTTTCTGCTGACCATCATTTAAAAGCGGCTTCTGACTGGACAAGTAAGTTTATCTATCCTCCTTACGATTTCAGTATCGCAAACTCCATGATTACAAATTTCCATACTCCTGAATCTACGCTGTTGGTGATGATTGCTGCATTCGCGGGTTACGAAAATGTCATGAATGCATACGAAGTGGCTGTTAAAGAAAAATACAGATTCTATAGCTATGGTGATGCAATGCTCATTATCTAACTGATTGACTCTATAACAACAAGAATAAAAAAACGTGGATGGCCGCAAACCATCCACGTTTTTTAAGTAATAACCTTTCATTTTAACGAACACCATGAACTTTGTGATAATCGTTGCTGCAGGAACTGGGAATAGGATGAATAGCGATCTCCCGAAGCAGTTCCTTGATTTAAATGGCCTGCCTATTGTTATGCATACAATCAATCGCTTTTCATTATCGGACAGCATATCAGAAGTCGTTTTGGTTATCAGTGAAACCATGGAAAGTTATTGGACTGAATTATGCTTGAAACATCAATTTGACAACCCCATACATATTACTTTTGGTGGAAACACTCGTTTTGAAAGTGTAAAAAATGGCATAGACTACATTTATCAGAATTTTGATATAGGTCCCAAAGATTATATTGCTGTACATGACGGGGCTCGCCCTATTGTCTCCGACCAACTCATCAGAAAAGCTTTTCAAGGAGCTTACGAGCATCAAGCGATCGTGCTGGCACAAAAAAGCATTGAATCCATTCGCATGGGCAATGTATCAACAAATAAAGCAGTGGATAGAAACCAAATCTGGATGATACAAACGCCACAAGTCTTTCACGGAGAATTATTGCTAAAGTCCTATCAACAAGATGAAGATCCACTTTTTACGGATGATGCTTCAGTTGTAGAAAAAATGGGCACGAGTATCTATATTGTTGAAGGCGACTCTAAAAATATTAAAATCACCTATCCCCAAGACTTACAGATTGCTCAACTTTATCTGAATCTAATTTAAATGAATTTAGGCGTTACCACGAATAACACGTAATAATACGACAATAATTGCTATCACCAACAGAATATGGATGATATTATTTCCAGCTGCATAACCTCCAAAAAAACTTATCGCCCAAATGATAACCAAGATCACAGCGATGATGTACAATAAATTTCCCATTTTCTTATAATTTAATACCTAATTCTATTTTTTATAGGTATAACAAAGAAAAAAGACGTATGGTTTTATTTAAATGGATTAGCCTATATCTAACTTCAATCTGTCGTAGGCTAGGAACATATTTTCAGGCAATTCTCTTGAGACAGCTTCATGAAGCCCCATTCGATGTCCAATATGGGTAAAATATGTTTTATCGGCACGGATGTCATAGGCAAATTCGATTGCCTCATCCAAAGTTAAATGGGAAATATGGGATTCCTTTTGTAAAGCATTTACCACAAGTACGCGGACACCTTCCAACAATTTTCTCGATTCATCGGAGATGAATTTAGCATCGGTAATATAGGCAAAATCTCCTATTCGAAAGCCCAACACAGGCATCTTATAATGCAAAACCTCAATAGGGATGATTTCCTTACCAAATAAAGTCAACGGCACCCCAGCCTTTATCACCTCCAAATCCAATCTCGGAGCTCCAGGGTATTTAACCTCAGTAAAAGCATAGTAAAATTCACGTCTTAGCGCTTCATGTAGAGCCTCTGTCCCATAAATAGAAATTGAACTGTGCTGCTGATAATTAAATGCTCTTACATCGTCCAAACCAGCAATATGATCTTTATGGGAGTGCGTCATTAAGACAGCATCCAAATGCATAACTTTCTCACGCAGCATCTGATACCGAAAATCAGGACCGGTATCCACAACCAATGTATGTTGATTGTATTCAATAAGAATAGAAGAACGCAATCTCTTATCACGTTCGTCGCTAGATTGACAAACCTGACATTGGCACGCTATTACAGGTACCCCTTGTGATGTTCCGGTTCCTAAAAATGTAATTTTCAAGCTACAATTTTTGATTTCAATACCTCTTCATATAATGGGAGAAGTTTTTCAGAAATAGCCTCCGAGTCAATTTCAATATCCAGTAATATATTCCACAGTGACTGGATTTTTATTTCAAGATTCGAAAACTTATTGACCACTACAACTTTTGTTGTCTCTAACATACAGGCACCTGTGCGAAACGATCCCTTCTCGTACCTCACCTTATAACCTTGCTCCTTAAAAAACTCCTCTATCTTAGCTAAACTGCTTTGTGTAAACGGCAACAAAATCTCTCCTTCTTTTAAATTTCTACCTCAGTCTCCCAAACTTAGATAAATTTGATTTTAAATACAAATAAAATCAAGGCTGCCAATCAATATCGGCAAGTTTAAGAATTTCACTACCAAAAGTATCCCAACTGTATTTCCTTTTTTCGTCAATAATATTTGTTCTAAATTGTTGCTCTTTATCATGCTGATAAAATGAAAAAATTCCATCAGCAATTTGACGAGCATTTGGTTCCACTACATAACCAACATACTCATTGTGAACCAATTCAGGCAATCCACCGACATTACTGACGATCATTGGCAGATCAAAATGATAGGCAACTTGAGTAATTCCACTCTGTGTAGCACTGCGATAGGGAAGGACAACACAATCTGCGGCTGAAAAATAACGTCCCACCTCCTGATTTGGAATAAAATCAGTATGCATAAAAATAAACTCCTCCAGTTTATATCTTTTTATCAGATCTAAATATGGAACTGGGTCACCATAAAATTCACCTGCTAGTAACAATTTCACGCCCAGGTCGCGAATTCTGGAATCAGCCAATGCCTCCAGCAGAATATCCAAACCTTTATACGGACGAATAAAGCCAAAAAACAAGATAACCCTATCCTGTTGATTAATATTTAACAACCTGCGTGCTTCTTTTTTACTCTGATGTGTACCGTAGTTATCGTATAAGGGATGGGGCGTATACACTGCCGGCATTTTAGGAATTAAGATCTTCAAGTCGTTTAGTACACTTTTACTCATTGTGAGGCAAGCATCGACGGATTTCAAAAAATAACGAATCAATAGCTTATCCCCCATACGCTGTTCATGTGGAATTATATTATCAGCAATGCAGATAATTTTAGTATGTTTATTTTTTCGGACTTGTCGTTGGATTGTCCCCAGACACGGCCCAAAAAATGGCATCCAAAACCGCACTATAAGCAAATCGTAATTTGCCCTTTTTAGCTCCGTGCCAACACTTAACCAATTAAATGGATTAATCGAATTGACCTTTGTCTTGATACGAAGACCAACTGGAGCTGGTTCATCGGAATATTGCGACTTTCCGGGGAAAAGGAAATTGGGGTACTGCAGACTAAAGGAATAGATGTCCACTTCATGACCTAAATCCTGAAAATGGGATGCCAATCGTTCATTAAAAGACGCTATCCCACCTCCCCTTAAAGGATACGCAGATCCTAAAATCACAATTCGCATAGTAAATTAAATGACTTTCTCAATTTGATAATCGTTCCTGTCCGAGCTGCTTCTAGAAACCAATTCCGCCAAAAAACCTGTCAAGAATAATTGTGTTCCCAAAATAATCGCCGTCAGTGCAAAGAAAAATAAAGGCTGGTCTGTTATATCTCTAAATGGTGTACCACTGGCTATGCTCATAAGCTTGTGACAAATCAGATAAATGGAGATAAATAAACCCGCAAGAAAACTAATCACCCCCATAACACCAAAAAAGTGCATCGGTCTTTTCGAGAACTTGCCAACGAAAAATATGGACAATAAATCCAAGAATCCCTTTACAAAGCGACCGGGGCCGAATTTGGTTGTACCGTATTTGCGTGGGTAATGTTGTACAATCTGTTCTTGTATATTCGTAAATCCAGCCCATTTTGCGATAACGGGTATATAACGATGCATCTCACCATAAACCTCGATGTTCTTAACAACATCTTTTTTATAGGCTTTAAGACCACAATTAAAATCATGCAGATTATGAATTCCAGACATCGACCTGGTCACCCCATTAAATAATTTGGTTGGGATTGTTTTGGTCAATGGATCATAGCGTTTTTGCTTCCAACCGGATACCAAGTCGGCCCCTTTATTTATAATTCGATCATACAGTTCGGGAATCTCATCTGGGCTGTCCTGTAAATCCGCATCCATTGTAATAACCACATCCCCTTGGGCAGCAGCAAAACCCACATTTAAAGCAGCAGATTTACCGTAATTGCGTCGGAATTTTATAGCCGAAATATTCGTATTTCTTAATTTCAATTCTTCTATAACTTTCCAGGAATTATCTTTGCTCCCATCATCAATCAAAATAATTTCATACGAAAAATGATTTGCAGCCATGACACGGTCGATCCAAGCTGTCAATTCGGGTAAGGATTCTTCTTCATTAAATAAAGGAACAACAACAGAAATATCCATGTGAATGTTAATCATGCTAAAAATGTAGTATTATAATACCAACAAAGGTATTACTTTTCAGTAATACCTTATAGGGTCAATTTTATTTTATTAAACACTAATTGGTCTCTTGTTTAACGACCAATCTTTCTCGTTTTGTTAAAGCTGATAATAGTAAAGCAAAAACAAATTGAAACATCAATGTGATGGCCAATCCTTTGAACACCTGTCCTAAGGTTATTTTTCCGATAGAATCAACTTGTTTTTCCAGTTCTGCAATTTTTGAATCAATCACCTCATCTGGCACATTGTTCTTTTCCATATACTCAATTGTAACATTAATCGTATGCGTCACTACCTTTTCTTGCAAAGTTGGATTAATGAAATTGACATACAGCTGTGTTCCAATTGTGGAAATAATGGTCGAGATAGCAAGCATCATGAATATCGATTTCAAAGCGATGGAAAAATTCCAATATCCACCATTTGCTTTCCGAAGAGAGAAAGCAAACAACGCTGAAATAACAACGAAAATACCAGTGTTAACAATAAATGACATCGACATTACTCCCCAGAAAGAATTTAAGTCTTTGACAACAAACAAGACAACTAATCCGAGAACAAAAGAAATTATTCCTAAGATGACACCATAGATAATACTTTTCTTCTTATCAATTACCGCATCAAATCCTATGTTACTTTGATCGATTGAATCTGCCATAAATTTATTTGTTATAGTAAGTACTGATTATTTGGTAAAGGGCGATGTCAAAGGCTTTATTGTTTGACGCTTCTGCATATTCTTCAAACTGTTTTTCATTAGGTTTCAACTCACTGAAGAAACTCATAATAGGATAGAAAAGTTCATAAACCTCACTTCTTGGGTTTAGTCCTTTACCTACTTTTGCGATTTCCGCATATGGACTATCTACGACAATTTGATTGGCAATGATATCTTCATAAATCTCATGCTCGTCTTGAAATTCATCTTCATCAACCAGCAAAAATTCTTTTAAGAAATCATCCAATTCAGGTTCAATCTCGTCATCCTTGCACTCTCCTAAATAAAGAAAAATATTCAACAATTCAGTTCCACGATCTATAGTTTCATCCTCGATTGCTTCCCACTCCTCTGAATCTAGATAATCATCTTCCAGCTTTAGTACATCGTTAGAAAAAAAGTTCATCAGCAAAAGATCGACATATACCTCACGTAGTTCATCAAACAAAGGATAGTCATCAAAAGATTGATCCAGAAGTTCCAGTTTCTCTAGATAACTTGACTCCGTATTGAAGACATTTATGACTTTTTCCAGAAACTCTGAGGCAGTCGAAATTCCATCAACTTTGCCATAATTTAAAATACCTGCCTCAACGGCTGCTTTAATATTTGCTTCCATGGTTTTTAATCGTTTTTTTTGAGTTGATTATTATTGATGACCAATTCGACAGCGCCCATTAACTTCTGTCCGAATAGTGGCGAATTTTTTGACTTTGATTTATTCGTTTTTTCATCGAAATTCCAAGATTTCTTCAGGTCAAATACGACAAGATTAGCTGTAGCCCCCTCTTCAAAACGAGGAACTTCAAGTCCCAAAATCTGCCTAGGTCTAATTGACAAACTATTTACGATTTGCGCCTCATTAAGTCCAGCACGAATCAATAGGGGTAACACTGTTTGCAATCCGATAATACCATTTTTTGCAATGTGAAATTCAACATTTTTGAATTCTATTTCCTGCGGTGTATGTTGAGAAACAATAGCATCGATGGTACCTTCTTTAACACCTTTGAGTAAAGCTTTAACATCTCCCTTAGTTCGTAAAGGTGGACTCACTTTATAATTACTATCAAAACCGATAATATCTTCGTCAGTAAAGACCAACTGATGTGCGGCAACATCACATGTCACTGGAAGCCCTTTTGCTTTTGCTTTTTTTATCAAATCAACCGCTTCTGGCGTACTAATAGATGCAAAATGAATAGGAGCTCCTGTATATTCCGCCAAATAGAGGTCACGAGACACCATTAACGATTCGGCAAGATTGGGAATACCTTTCATTCCTAAATAAGTACTCATCGCGCCTTCATTCATTTTGTTTCCACCAGCCATAGACTCATCTTCAGCGTGTGAAAAAATCAATCCATCAAATCCTTTCGCATATAACAATGCTCGACTCATTAATCCTGCCTGTTGTACACTCCTATTTCCATCACTAAATGCAACGGCACCTGTCTGCTTCATATCGAACAACTCGGCCAATTCCTTTCCTTCTCTCTTTTTGCTGATTGCTCCAATTGGATGAACATCAACAATATTTCCTTTTGCCGTATTAACAACAAGTGCAACCTCGGAACGACTTTGAATAGCGGGTTCAGTATTCGGCATTACGGCTACTCCAGTAAATCCTCCCGCAGCAGCTGCCGCGGTTCCAGTTACGATATCTTCTTTGGTTTCTAGTCCGGGCTCTCCAAAATTGGCATGTAAGTCAAAAAAACCGGGTGCTAAAATCTTTCCTGCACCATCAATGGTCTCAATGTTTTTATCAGCTACTTTGACAGTTTTTCCAATCTGTGCAATCTTTCCCTTTTCGATCAATACATCAACTTGCTGCTGATGAAATTCGTTACCAGGTAAAATTACTTTAACAGAAGTAATCAATAAGCTTTTCATATATGAATGTGATTGAAATTAATAGGATACAAATTGTTTGTCGAAGCATGTAGCGTACGCAGTATGAACAAACAGACAGCCGCTTTATCACTATAAATCATATAGCTACAAATAACTTTTTCGCGTGATGCTTGTGATTGCTTCATTTCGAGAAACAAAGTTACAAAATACAAATTTATTAAAGAACATTAAAAATAGATTTCAACGATCAGTAACTAGGTATTTTCTCCCCACTGATAATGTTTAAATTCAAATCCTGCCAGGCTCAATATACGGTCAACCACAGTTTCTGCTACATCCTCCAATGTCTTGGGCAAACTATAGAATGAAGGCGATGCAGGACAAATGATCCCTCCAGCCTCCGTAACCAGTTTCATATTTTGAATATGAATAATACTTAAAGGTGTTTCACGAGTAACCAAAATCAATCGTCTTCGTTCCTTTAGAATTACATCAGCCGCACGCGTTGTCAAATCAGAAGAAATTCCCTGTGCTATTCGTGATAATGTTCCCATTGAACATGGACAGACAATCATCGTATCATAGTGTGCCGATCCTGAAGCAAAAGGAGCAAAAAAATCACCTTTATCATAAAACTTGAAAGGTACGTCTTGATAACTCTCATCGCCTAACTCAGCACGCCATACATCCTTCGCATTGTTTGACATCACTATCCCAACTTCTGCAATTTGTGTTCTTAATACCAATAGCTTTTTAAGTAAAACTTTAGCGTAGATCGAGCCGCTAGCTCCAGTAATGGCAATAACAATTTTTCTCTTCGACATCTTTTTAAAATATAAAAACAAAGCTATAAAAAAAGGGGCGTAGTGAGAAACACCCGACCCTACATCTACCTATGAAAAACATGCCCTTGGGAGGGGCTTAACAAAAGTACATCTAGTTTTTAATTTACAAAAACATTATATGCATTACTACACATTTGTGTATATAAAATACCAAAAAAACAACCTTTTCCAGACTTTTACTCATTGATTTTTCCTTAAAAATCACTTTCATCTCATTTTTCGATTCGATATATGAC
>JALAGS010000209.1 GCA_022712315.1 Sphingobacterium sp.
ATACTGGAATATAATCAATAACTTTGCATCATTATTTTGAACATTATAATAATCAAATAATTACCATTCAATAACATACACAATGAAATTTTTTATTGACACAGCGAACCTAGAACAAATCAAAGAAGCCCAGGACTTAGGCGTATTAGACGGTGTAACAACCAATCCAAGTTTAATGGCTAAAGAAGGTATTAGCGGTGACGAAAACGTAATCAACCATTATAAAGCGATCTGTGCAATCGTTGATGGCGATGTCAGTGCTGAAGTTATTTCTACAAATTATGAAGAAATGATCAAAGAAGGAGAAGCGTTAGCAGCTCTTGACAGCAAGATAGTTGTCAAAGTCCCTATGATCAAAGATGGCGTAAAAGCAATTAAATATTTCAGTAAAAAGGGTATTAAAACAAATTGTACATTGGTATTTACAGCTGGTCAAGCACTATTGGCAGCTAAAGCTGGTGCAACTTATGTATCTCCTTTCATCGGTCGTTTGGATGATATTTCTACAGATGGACTAGCACTGATCGAAGATATTCGTTTAATCTATGATAACTACAACTATCCAACACAAATTTTAGCAGCTTCTGTACGTCACAGTGCACACATTTTGGGATGTGCTAAAATTGGTGCTGATGTGATGACAGGTCCATTGTCAGCGATCCTATCGTTATTAAAACACCCACTAACAGATAGTGGTCTAGCGACATTCTTAGCGGATCACGCTAAAGCTGCCGGCAAATAAGATCGCTCTATTTCCATATAGCATTGAAAAACCGATAAGTAAGATGACACGAATCTTAAACTTATCGGTTTTCTTAATTTTAATAGATTCCGTATTTTTGTATTATCAAAACATATTTACGTATTGCATCAAATCGTAACTATTCGATACGTCTATGTTTAAAGGGAAAAATGCGACGAATAAATTCGCTGTGCAGTTTTTTAAACTTGCAAATAAAAGTAAATTTCTCTTAGTTTGTATTTGATCTAAGGCTTAACGAAAGAAACCCATGGAAGATTCCAACACTGTATATCCAGAAATTCTCAAACGAAATAGTTTAAAGGTTACCCAACCGCGATTAAGGGTTCTTGAAATTATTTCGAGGAAAGATTCGGCTATTTCACAGCCTGAACTGGAAAAATTACTGGGCAAGGACATTGACCGTGTGACATTATATCGCGTATTGGCCAGTTTTGAAGAGAAAGGGATTATCCATAAAATCTTTGATCTACATGGCACGGCAACGTATGCCATGTGTTCTACAAACTGTTCGGAACATGATCATCATGATCAGCACGTACATTTTATTTGCCGGGTATGCAATTCTGTATACTGTCTGGAAGATATGACCTTACCAAAAGTATCGATTCCAGAGGGCTTTAGTCTTGAAGCTATCGCTGTAAATGCACTTGGCGTGTGCAATCATTGCAAAAAATAAATCAGGCTGTACGAATCCAAAACTATTTTTCGGCTGAACTGTCTATACATTGGCTATCGGAAGATGCTCCGTTTAGCTCGTTATTGTCATGTCAAATGCTGTTTTTTTCGTACCTTGTATAAACATCGATCTTGATGTGCAGCACTGTCACGCTCCATGATAAAAACTGGTTTTCCGACATCCATTATCATAACCAGTTAAAGATATCACAGGGGCTGCCGCAGATCGATACAGATAAATAAATAATAAATAAGAAAAAATAATTGGATGAAAACAAGAAAAGAGAATCCATATAAGGAGGTCTTAACACAACTGATCATCGATATCTTCGAGAAATCAGGCAACAAGCCTCTTAACTATAAACAAGTTTCGTCTAAATTGAACCTTACAGATAACGATTCGAAAGTCGCTATAGCCGATATTTTACATGATAATGTAAGAAATGGGCTTTTTATTGAGGTCGATCGAGGCAAATTTAATTTGAAGCAACTTAAGGTGTATGTCACAGGAAAGGTAGATATGACTGCCGACGGCTCTGCCTACGTGATTCCTGATGATGAATTTGAAAACGATATTTATATTGCTCCGCGCAAACTGAGACAGGCGCTCCATGGTGATATTGTCAAGGTTCATACCTTCGAGAAAAGAAAAGGCGGCCGCAAAAAAGAGGGTGAAGTCGTCGAAATCCTGCAAAGGGCCAAGACCGATTTCACGGGAACGATCAGCATCTCGAACAATTTTGCTTTTTTTATTGCAGATGACCGCAAGATGCTACACGACATTTTTATTCCTTTGGACAATTTAAATGGAGCCAAGGATAAAGAAAAGGTCGTGGTCTCGATTATCGACTGGCCGAGCGGAAGCAAAAATCCTGTCGGAACAGTGAAACATGTTTTGGGTACCAAAGGTGAAAACAACACCGAGATGAACGCCATCTTGGCCGACTATGGTTTTCCATTGGAATTCCCGAAAAAAGTAGAAGAGGAAGCCAATAAGATTTCCGAAAAGATAAGTAAGGAAGAAATCGCCAAAAGACGTGACTTTAGAGAGGTTACAACCTTTACCATTGACCCGGCAGATGCAAAAGATTTCGATGATGCTATCTCTTTTCAAAAATTGGAAAATGGCAACTATGAAATTGGTGTTCACATTGCGGATGTTTCGCATTTTGTCGTTCCTGATACGGAGCTAGACAAAGAAGCATTCAACCGCGGTACGTCTGTGTATTTGGTAGACCGTGTTATTCCTATGCTTCCGGAGCGTCTCTCCAATGGTGTTTGTTCGTTACGCCCACATGAAGATAAACTTTGCTTTTCGGCAGTTTTCGAATTGGATGAGAAAGCCAATGTGCATCATCAATGGTTCGGCCGCACGATCATCCATTCAGACCGCCGTTTCAGTTATGAAGAAGCGCAGGAGGTCATTGAAACAAAATCGGGAGATTTCAGTGCTGAGATCTTAAAATTAAATGAACTGGCTTATATTCTACGGGAGCGTAAGTTTAAAAATGGAGCAATAGCCTTTGAAAGTGAAGAAGTAAAATTCACGTTGGATGAAAATGGCAAACCTACCGGCGTATACACCAAAGTCCGTAAGGATGCGCATAAACTGATTGAAGATTTTATGCTATTGGCGAACCGTAAGGTAGCTGAATATATCGGCAAACAAGGCCGTGGTAAAAACAAGCTAACATTTGTGTATCGTTTCCACGATGTACCTAACCCGGAGACGCTAACGACCTTCTCCCAATTTGCAGCACGGTTTGGCCATAAACTGACTATCAAAACAGATAAAGAAACGGCAAAATCTTTAAATGCATTGATGACCAAGATTGAAGGCAGCAAAGAGCAAAATATGTTGACCTCGCTAGCTGTTCGCTCCATGGCCAAAGCGATCTATACGACAAAGAAGACAAGCCACTATGGATTGGCATTTGACTATTACACCCACTTTACCTCGCCTATCCGCCGTTATCCGGATGTGATGGTACACCGTCTTTTACAATTCTATCTGGAAGGCGGCACGAAGATCAATGCGGAGCATTATGAGAAGATGGCCGAGCATTCTTCCCAAATGGAGAAAAAAGCGGCTGAGGCAGAACGTGCATCGATCAAATACAAACAAGCAGAATACTTGCAGGATCAGATTGGCACAGAGTATACAGGCATTGTGTCCGGTGTAACGGAATGGGGCATGTATGTGGAGATCGAGGAAAATAAATGTGAGGGTATGGTCAGGCTACGGGATATCACCGATGACTTTTACGTACTTGACGAGAAAAACTATGCGATCATTGGCCAGCGGAAGAAAAAGAAATTCCAATTGGGTGATGAAGTTCAGATCCGCGTGAAGAAAGTGGATCTAGATAAGCGTCAGATTGATTTTACATTGCTTTCATAATACAAAATCTACAAAATTGGCTCAGCGAGTGCCCTTGGCTGTCCATTGAATATAAGAAAGGAAAAGCGGTATTGAATTTAATCAATACCGCTTTTCCTTTTGAATAAGAAAAAAATAAACTTATTGCTTAGTTCCTTCGAAAGTATAAAAGACTTCAGTTGCATTTGTTTTCTCGCCCTGACAAAGAAGAGTCTTATTTTTCACATCAAATAAAAATGTTCCTTCAGGGGAAACGCCTGCTGTTTGAATGGATACATTCATATTATTGATAACCTTGAACTCTTTTGTTGGTATTTTTAATGCTTTATCTCCTATCTCAACCTTGAGCGTATTGTCAGATACCTTTGTGACCGTCAAGATTTTATCAAACATAGGTCCGGTTGTGTTAGATAGATCCAATTTACCTTTATACGTACCTACAGCCGCATCGATACTACCACCTGTCTGAATAGGTTCGTCTTTATCCTTTGAGCATCCAACAAAAGCGAAGGTTACCAAGGCCAATACCACCGCATACATTAATTTCATTTTGATTTTCATAACCTGAATACATTAATTTGTTTCTATTAAATATTTATACGTTTTTAACAAACGCTTTGCCAAACAGAACGCAAAAACGTGCAAAGCAAGCAATATACTCAGAAACCAGTAGAAGAGAAATTTCGGACAAAAGACCGTTTTTCAAGAATATTACGCAGATAAAGAACAGCTTACAGTAGATAGGGTTAAAAACATATTCTCACACATCGAGCTACCGGCCGGCCAGCCTACGATCGTCCCTATTTGTGTACATAACTAGCCGCTATACCCCAACCATTCAGTTCAACAACATCTCACAATTCACCAACAGGGGTTTAAGGTATTATTCTGAAAAAATGTTGGCGCTTCCGCTCAAATTGGATAAATCACCTGAAATAAATTGATCTAACGCCCAGGCGTCGTAAATCAAGAAAGATATAGAGGGTCTCTTTTACCATGGTGCAAGTGGAGTGACAGGATAAAAAAAGATAGGGGCTTATCAAAAAATAATCTAAATTTTATACACTAACTATTTCATATTCAAAAGGGAATCAGTATCTTTGCGAACTTAAAATATTTAAGGTAAAAAAATTTATAAACAAAAACAGGTAAATGCCTACTATTCAACAATTAGTTAGAAAAGGTAGAGTAGCTCTGGTTGATAAGAGTAAGTCACCAGCGTTGGACTCATGTCCACAGCGAAGAGGTGTATGTACACGTGTATATACTACTACCCCTAAAAAACCAAACTCAGCAATGCGTAAAGTAGCTCGTGTACGTTTAACAAACGGTAAAGAGGTTAACGCTTACATCCCTGGAGAAGGTCACAACTTACAAGAGCACTCGATCGTATTGATCCGTGGTGGTCGTGTAAAAGATTTACCAGGTGTACGTTACCACATTATCCGTGGTGCATTAGATACTTCAGGTGTAGCAGGTCGTAACCAACGTCGTTCTAAATATGGAACTAAGCGTCCTAAACCAGGACAAGCAGCTGCAGCTCCAGCAAAAGGTAAAAAGAAATAATTAAACGGAGGAAAGAAAAATGAGAAAGTCAAAACCGAAAAAGAGAATCATTTTACCTGATCCAAAGTTTAATGACGTTCAGGTAACACGTTTCGTAAATAACATGATGGTAGATGGTAAAAAATCTATCGCTTATGATATTTTTTACGATGCAGTAGAATTAGTAGAACAAAAAACACAAGAAAGCGGTCTAGAAGCTTGGAAAAAAGCTTTGAACAACGTTATGCCTGCTGTTGAAGTTAAATCACGCCGTGTTGGTGGTGCTAACTTCCAAGTTCCTATGGAAGTTCGTCCAGACCGTAAAATCGCATTGGGTATGAAATGGTTAATTTCATACGCTCGTAAACGTGGTGAAAAAACAATGTTCGAAAAATTAGCAGGAGAAATCATTTCAGCTTCTAAAGGTGAAGGTGCTGCTGTTAAGAAGAAAGAAGATACGCACAAAATGGCGGAAGCTAACAAAGCGTTCTCACACTTCAGATTCTAATTTTGAAGACATTCAAAAAAATATGATTACACCGACCTCCGATAAAAGAATACTCCTTTATCAAGGTCGGTGTACTTATTTAACATTACATTTAAACACACAAGGCCATTTATGGCTAGTTGCTTAAAAATATTATGGCAAGAGATTTAAAATTCACTAGAAATATCGGTATCGCTGCCCACATCGATGCTGGTAAAACTACAACAACTGAGCGTATCCTTTATTACTCAGGTGTAAACCACAAAATTGGTGAGGTTCACGAAGGTGCTTCAACAATGGACTGGATGGAGCAAGAGGCTGAGCGTGGTATCACGATTACTTCTGCTGCAACAACAGTATTCTGGAACTACCGTAACAACAAATACCAAGTAAACGTAATCGATACCCCTGGACACGTGGATTTCACGGTTGAGGTGAATCGTTCTTTACGTGTATTAGACGGATTAGTATTCTTGTTCTCTGCGGTTGATGGTGTTGAGCCTCAATCAGAGACTAACTGGAGATTGGCTGATAATTACAAAGTACCTCGTATTGGTTTCGTTAATAAAATGGACCGTTCAGGTGCTGACTTCTTAAAAGTTGTTGGTCAAGTAAAATCAATGTTAGGTTCTGATGCTGTCGCTCTACAATTGCCTATCGGTGCGGAAGATACTTTCCAAGGTGTCGTTGATTTGATCAACAACCGTGGTATTATCTGGAATGAGCACGATAAAGGTATGACCTTTACTGAGGTTCCAATTCCTGCAGATATGTTGGATGAAGTTGCTGAATACCGTGAGAAATTATTGGAAGCTGTTGCTGGTTATGATGAGACTTTGATGGAGAAATTCTTCGAAGATCCTAATTCATTAACTGAGCGCGAAATCTTAGATGCTTTACGTAAAGCAGTATTGGATAACGCAATCGTTCCTATGGTTTGTGGTTCATCTTTCAAAAACAAAGGTGTTCAAACCATGTTGGATCTTGTAATGGAATTATTGCCTTCACCTCTTGACATTGATGCTGTAAAAGGTACAAACCCTGATACAGGTGAAGAAATTTTCCGTAAACCATCTGTAAACGAGCCTTTCGCAGCTTTAGGTTTCAAAATTGCAACTGACCCATTCGTAGGTCGTTTATGTTTTATCCGTGCTTACTCTGGTAAATTAGATGCTGGTTCTTATGTATTGAACACTCGTTCAGGAAATAAAGAGCGTATCTCTCGTATCTTCCAAATGCACGCGAACAAACAAAACCCTATTCCGTTCATCGAGGCTGGTGATATCGGTGCTGTTGTAGGTTTCAAAGACATCAAAACTGGTGATACACTTTGTGACGAAAAAGCGCCTATCGTATTAGAGTCTATGACTTTCCCTGAACCAGTAATTGGTTTGGCGATCGAGCCTAAAACTCAAGCTGACGTGGATAGATTAGGTATCGGTCTTGGTAAATTGGCTGAAGAGGATCCTACATTCGTTGTAAAAACTGACGAAGAAACTGGTCAAACAGTTATCTCTGGTATGGGTGAGCTTCACTTAGAGATCTTGATCGACCGTTTGAAACGTGAATTCAAAGTTGAGGTTAACCAAGGTGCTCCTCAAGTATCATACAAAGAGTCTATCAACGGTACTACTGAGCACCGTGAGGTATTCAAAAAACAATCAGGTGGTCGTGGTAAATTCGCGGATATCAAAGTTGTTATTTCTCCGGCGGACGAAGATTTCGATTTAACAAAATCACCTCTTCAATTCGTTAATGAAATCGTTGGTGGTAAAATTCCTAAAGAATTTATCCCTTCAGTTCAAAAAGGATTTGAAACTTCAATGAAAAATGGTGTATTAGCAGGATTCCCATTATCAGGAATGAAAGTTCGTTTGATTGATGGTTCATTCCACGCTGTCGATTCAGATTCATTGTCTTTCGAATTAGCTGCTCGTCAAGCATATCGTGAAGGATTACCTAAATGTTCTCCAGTGTTAATGGAACCAATTATGAAAATAGAGGTTTTAACACCAGAAGAAAACATGGGTGATGTAATGGGTGACTTAAACCGTCGTCGTGGTCAAATGCAAGGTTTGGATTCACGTAACGGTGCTCAAGTAATCAAAGCATTGGTTCCACTTTCTGAGATGTTCGGTTACGTAACTCAATTACGTACAATCACTTCAGGTCGTGCAACATCTACAATGGAATTTGATCACTTTGAAGAAGCTCCTCGTAACGTTGCTGAAGAGGTGATTGCAAAATCAAAAGGTAAAATCAAAGGTTCTGTAGAATAATATATAGAATAAAGATAAAGGAACAAAGAAGAAGGATCTCTCGTCTTTTCTCTTTGTTCTTTAATCAAAAAAGTAAACACCGATTGCTAGTTGTGAATAGCTCTAATTAGCAATCATTTTAAATAAATAAAAATGAGCCAAAGAATCAGAATTAAATTGAAATCTTACGATTACAATTTGGTTGACAAATCAGCTGAAAAAATCGTAAAAACAGTAAAACCTACAGGTGCAGTTGTTAGTGGTCCTATTCCATTGCCTACTGAGAAAAAAATCTATACGGTATTACGTTCACCACACGTTAACAAAAAAGCACGTGAGCAATTCCAATTGTGTGCTTACAAAAGATTGTTGGATATCTATTCATCAAACGCTAAAACTGTTGACGCATTGATGAAACTTGAATTGCCTTCAGGTGTTGAAGTAGAAATCAAAGTGTGATAGATTTCAGTCACTGAAAAAAGAAGGGCCTTTCGTAAGAAAAGCCCTTTTTTGTTTAATAGTATTCTGTTAATACGAATTTTCAAATTAGAACTGGAAGCCAACTCCAACTGAAAATACGCGGTTTTTAGAGGTGACTCCCTCAATATCTTTATACATATTCGTTAATCCTAATCCATAACCTGCATTGATCAGGAATCCATTTGTTAATTTGTAGCCTCCTAAGAAATTTAAACCGGCGTCGAAAGTTTTTAAGCCAGCATCACCAAAACTTCCGCTTTCACTAAAATTTCCTTGGCTAGACTTTGCATGTATGCCAAATCCTGCATAAGGTCCTGCACCCAAAAAAAACTTTCCGGCATCGCCTGTGGGAATGTAATAAACAAGATTTACAGGAACTTCTATATACATTAAGTTATCTTTAGTATCCTGCTCCAAACCAAATTCACCTGCGGACGCCTTTCCACCCTTACCTTGAAGTGAAACTCCAGGTTGTAAACTAAAACTCGGAGCAACTGGTATATCAGCATATCCCGTAACATAAAAGGCGGTTGTAGCATCTGAAGTATAACTTAAATTCCCTCCACTTACTTTGAATTTAGCAAAATTAACACCCGCCTTAATACCATAAGATGTTTGTGCTTTGGCTCCAGCAATAAAACATAAGGCTGCAGCAATTGATAGTAATTTCCTTTTCATTAAAAAAATAGATTAAATATACGACGAAAATAGTGTAAAAAATCTTGGAAAACAACATAGAATAATTGCCCATTCGTGCTGTCGTTGCTAGCCACCCAGACACGTAATAGAATTCGACTCATATCGTTAAAACCTAATTTCCACATATCCCCCAATATAATGCAGTAATTGACTTAAATTGGAGATTAAATTCTAACTTGATGACACATTTAGTGTTGCATTCCCAAAAATCTTGAGAATTTTACTCCTTTGGTTCGTTTTCTTCTATAATTTTCTTCTCAACAGGGTTTAACGTATCAAATAAATCCTTATAGACTTCATCCTTACTATCTTCTTCCCCTAACAGAAATCCCCAAGGCTTAAGCTCTTTGATCCGGTCCATCACAATCTTAACGATAGCTAAGATTGGTATAGCCAAAAACATACCCGAGATCCCCCATACCATCTCACCTATAATAATGGAGAGCATAGCAAATAGCGAATTAACTTTCACCTTAGAACCAACAATCTTCGGCACGATGAAATTACTGTCTATCATATGCACAATAATAAGCGCTATGATCACCAAGACAACATGGGTAAAAGAGGATGTAGCAAAAGTCAGAATGGCAATAATCAGCATAGAGGAGAAAATACCTACATAAGGCAATACATTAAACACCCCTGTAATTAAAGCCAACAGCAGGCTATATTTTACCCCAATCAGCGACAAGACAATAAAGACTAAAAGCGAAACCAGGCTCATTTGGATCAGTAAGCCAATAAGATACTTCTTGACGACATACTGAACCTGTTTTATTACATCGACAACAATTGGCCTGTCCTCAACACGGTTGACAAATAAGAGAAATTTAACCACATGCCCTCTATAGATAAGCAAGAAAAATGTGTATAGAAAAGTAAAAACAAACAGAATGAACATGGATGAAAGTGAAACCAAGGCAGTTCCGAGGAATAAAGTACCCGAATCAACAGACTTTGATGCCGTTTTATTAATAAAGTCAATCTGATCTTTATGCTGGATTCCAAATTGGTGGCTCACCCAAGTCTGCAAATTGCTCACACCATCCATAATCTGCTGTTTAAAGGCTGGAAAATCTTCTTTAAGAAGCGTAAGTTGAGAAGCTAGCAGAAAAAGCCCATAACCAAGAACGCCGAAAAACAAAATAACACTTAATATGCCGGCCAATGTTCTCGGGAAACGAAGTCTCCGCTCTAAAAAATTGCTTAGCGGAATCAACAACAGGGAGAATAGCAAACCCAATATCATTGGAATAAGTATGGTATCCCCGATTTTTGCCAGATATCCCAGCAAAAGGATACTGATGAGTACGCAGGCCAACTTGACATAAAAGGGCAAAGGAAAAAATCTTTTCATACAGCAATCTTTTGATAAAAATAACAATTTCGGATCATTTAAGTTTAATCCAATAAAAAAGTCCCCACAAATGCAGGGACTCTCTCCTCATAATAAGTTTAAGTACTTATATTTCTTATAGTCCGAAGCCGATACCTATAGACCAAACACGGTTTTTAGCCATGTCGCCTGATGCTGGCGCCAGGTTCGTTAACCCCAAACCATACCCCGCATTGATCTGAAAACCATTAGTCAATTGATAGCCGGCCAAGAAATTGATACCAAAATCGGTACGTTTTAGATCGTCATTCTCATTACTACCGAAATTTAGATCACGTTCAATTTTTACATTTCCTTCGCCTATTTCTCCTTTACGCTTGCCACTTAAGCCAAATCCTACATAGGGACCTGCACCAATAAAGAAATTCCCTGATCCACCAGTAGGCAATTTAGCTACTAAGTTTACTGGAATATCAAGCGACATAACGCTTTCCTTTATTTCAGACGATGAGGCTGGTGTCCATTTCCCACCTTTATTTTGCAGAGACAATCCCGGCTGAATAGAGAAATATGGTGAAACCGGAGCATCCAAATAACCCGTTACAAAAAATCCTGTATTTGATTGAGTGCTTTCATTATCTAAAGAGTATTTAGGAATATTTACACCCGCACGTAGTCCGTATCCCAATCCACCTTGTGCAAAGGCTCCCAATGAACCAAATAAAATTGCTGCAGATAATAATAATTTTTTCATGTTTCCTAATTTAATTACTTTCTTTTTTCGTCATTTAATCCCATAATTTCCTGTATGAGATTTATTACAGTCCCTTTTGCAATATCTATTCCAAAATACATAAGCCTTTAATTTCCAAAGCAGAACATCAGGAAAAAGTCCTAAAACAGGATTTTCCATTGTCCTTTAAAAGATACACTCAGCCGAATACTTTTCAACTTTTGCACGCTTACGAATACGATTCGATGCGGGCTGATTTGCCTATTGCTCATTGCTGTTATACATCACAAATTCGTGGGCTATCTCTGGCGGAAGACAGTTGGAATATTTCAAATGACAATTGGCTAAGTGTCCCCGGAATGAAAATACTTCCTTGGTTTTCAGATTAATGCCCAAAAACATAAAAGTTTTATCACAAAGATTTTTTAATTCCAATTATAAGTTTTATTTTTGCAGACCTTCAAAAGGAAAAAAATAGGGTCGGATGGCCGAGTGGCTAGGCTGAGGTCTGCAAAACCTCCTACAGCGGTTCGAATCCGCTTCCGACCTCGTTTTATTTTAAACAATAAAAATATTATCAAAATGGGAGTTACACGTTTAAAAAGAAAAGATAGAAGAAATAAAACTGTTTCACGTGTTGAAGTTCAGTTCTTGAAATTAGGAACTAACGTAGAGTTAGGTTCTAGATCAAAAATGAAAGCTAGCAACCAAATCGTTAAAAACGATGCTATCTTAAATCAATTAGCTGCAGAAGCTAAATAGTAAGAAGAATTTAATAGCCTTTAAAGTAGTACTTTAAAGGCTTTTTAATAGGTCCACCATTTGGTGGACTTTTTCTTTTGAGCTCATCCACTGTGCCTCATCCATTCCATTGACCTGGGTCTGATTAAACTCCATCTTCGAAACATGCAATTCTTTAGCAGAACTATGTATAGCAACTGCTCCGGTCTCCTCTAAAATATGAACTATATTAGAAGCATCTACACCCGCACCAGGCATAATTACAATCCGTCCATTTGCCTGCTGAATCAACTGCTTCAACAATGGTGCTCCTGCCAAAGCGGAATTTTGCAAACCTGATGTCAAGATACGGTCTATCCCCATTTCAACTACATCTTCCAGTGCACGGAAAGGATCTTCCACGCGATCAAAAGCGCGATGAAAGGTGACATGCATTGGTCGGGCAGCTTCCACCAACCGTAGGGTATTCACTTTATCTACCGTCCCATCTGCATTCAGAATACCTATCACGACGCCATCAATTCCCAATTCCTTACATAACTGGATATCAGCTATCATTTCTAATATCTCCGCTTCTGTATAGAGAAAATCACCACCACGCGGTCTAATAAGAACATGAATACCAATATCCACCAATTCCCGCACCAACTGCAACTGACCAAACGAAGGGGTAGTCCCTCCATTTTCCAAATTTTGACAAAACTCTACTCGAGTTGCCCCTCCTTGCTGGGCTTCAACCGCTGAGGCCACAGAATTTGAACATATCTCTAATTGGTAATTTCCAATTGCCTTTTCCTTCATCTGATTCTATTTATATGCTATTTTTCGTTTACGCGAATAACGTAAAAAAAAAGCAAATTACCTACTTTAACCCCTGCTATCAAAGTAGACTAAATAACAAAATAATTAAACTCTAAAATTCCTACTTCAATAGATTCTTAACAACCAGACTTTACAATTGAATTTTGAAAACATAAAACATTAGGCTCACCTATTTGTATATACCTTACATGCTTTTATTTAAATAATTAAAAACCAGCTGTATACAGTTTTAAGTAAAATATCATGGCTATTATATCAAAAAACATGGAGACTCAAGAAAAGATCATCAGTACTTTTGAAGAGCTCCAGACAACTATATATGATCTAAAAAATCAGATTGTTGAGTTTGAACTGCTTTTTAATCAGGCATGCAATAGACATATTGATTCCAATTTCCAAAAAGAATGGCTGCTGGACCGGATCTCCTCCCGCCACGATATGATCACACTGCGACATGATGCGATGCTACTTATCCGTGAAACCGTTTCCGCTTTCCGGGATTTCGACGGTTATTTTCTAGACGTCAAACAGTTATTACAATCGATTGAACTGCTCATGTTCAATCATGCCGAAGAGGAAGAATATGAAATAGCTGCTATTATCAAAAAATGGCATGATAAATTTGCCCAGGCAATTTATTTCGTAGGCGACTTGACCTATTAAGTCGTTGTTTTATTATACTTTTGCAGCATTGTAAAATATTGAGAAATGCGCAAACCACCAGCTATTGTCGACTTACATACCGATGCTTTCCTTGAAGATTGGGAGGATTATTCGGCAGAAGAACTTTTACAGGAATCCATTGATTTTATGCGGTCCAATCTAGACGCAGCTATTTATTGGGAGATGAACGAAATAAAATTCATCCATGGCAAGGGAAAGGGAATGTTAAAAAAATTGGTTTTTGAAGAATTGCAAGAATACAAAGCCAATGGCTCCATTGAACGCTATTATACATCCTACCAGAATGAAGACATTGTCGTGGTGATCATAGGAATTTAAAAAGGCTACTTTTTTTTCGAAGTAGCCTTTTTATAGTGTCCTATTATTTAACCGCTGGAGTAATGATTACTTTGCGGAATTCAACCGGTCCATGATCTCCCTGGAAATAAATAGGCCCTGGCTCCCCTTCTTTACTATCCAATGCGCCACCAGTTATGCCTGGAATTTCTTGGTTGCTGATCACAGTCTTACCATTTGCCACAACTGTTACCAGACGGCCCACAAGAGTGATATCGTAAGTCTGCCATTCTCCGGCTCCTTTATTAACCATTTCATTTGCAGCTAAAAAACCATATACCCCCGCGAAAAGCACAGCATTCGGATGCGCATCTTTAGGGCTGTCTTCTATTTGAACCTCATAACGGCCTCTCAAATAGACACCACTATTACTTCCTGCCGGTATTTTAAATTCAACATGTAATTTAAAATCTTCAAATTTTTGTTCAGACACTAGATTAGAACCGGATTGCGGACTGGTCAAAATACCATTTTTCACTACCCACTGGTTCGTTTTACCGGTCGCCTTCCACCCAGATAAATCCTTGCCGTTAAAAAGTTGTATAGGTTTACCCCATTTTACAGCAGCTGTTCGCTTTAGTTCAGGAGCACGAACGCCTTTAAAGCGATGTGTTTTTCCATCTGGCTCCGTCACTGTACCTTGCAGTACACCATTGACGATCTCACCTTCCACGCTCAGGTTCATTTTGCCACCTTCCCATTGTGGTGGGATGGTAAATTTAAACTTCCCATTCTCATAAAATACCTGCGAAACGGGCCGAGCACTTCCAGAGGTACTTACATAATGACCTACTAATGTTCTATAGCCAGACAATTTCACCTCAAGCCAGGATGGCGCAGGAGTACCATTAATATCTACTTCGATATCCCACCTTCCGATCACCTCTTTGCCTTCCACGTCTTGTTGATAATTGATAGCTTCTGCGATTGAATGATTCGCAAAGGTAACTTGCGGTAATGCACAAGAGGCCAAAATTCCTAAAAGAAATGCCGCTTTTCTGTTCATAATATTTATGTTTATATTCTAATTGACAATAAATTTCAAGCAATTTAACTGTTTAACAGCGGGTTTACAAGGATATAATGTTAAAAAACAAAGAAAGCTAGAAACAAAAAAAGCCCTAACTTTCGTTAGAGCTTTTTAGTCGGGGTGGCAGGATTCGAACCTACGACCTCCACATCCCAAATGTGGCGCGATACCGGGCTACGCTACACCCCGAAAAGGTATCACCTTTGTTTTGTGTGGCACAAAAATACACTAAAAATATTTTGTTTTCAAACATATTTAACAGAAACCAGTTAACACACTGACTTATTGCCAAATAATTTATAAAAAGCCTTTAACACCTATTACTTTAACACCTCAAGAAGTCCAAAAATCACCTTGATTGGCCTGAATAGAGAAAATCCGGTTGAAGCATTTTTGGGGAGGTGGATACTATTTAACAGATACAGCAAAATATTAAAAACGCTACGGCTTCCTTTCACATGTTCCGTAACGTTTCCTTTGACATACTTTTCTCCACTACTCACAATATTATTTTATAAATTCGCCGATCGCAGTTGTTATGGTATCCCAATCTGTATAGTTTAATTCGTGACCTGTTCCCTCCAATTTTAAAAGTGTTGAGTTTCCAATTTCTGCTAACAGTTTTTTAGTATGGTCGAAGTGCCAGATTTTATCGTCTGTACCATGAATAATCAACGTAGGAATATTGATTTCATTTATTTTATTGTAATAATCTTCACCTCCCTTTATTAAGGCGTGGTTAAACATACTGCGATAGTTGATCGCCCGATGAAACTCTTTCTTAATGCGCTTTTCTTCTTTTACATAGTCCACTGGTTTACGCCCAGCCATAAGAGGTGAGCTCTGCAGCATATAGTCAACGATCTCTTTTTCATCATTCCAATTTACAGTTTCAGCTTTTGCCTGAAAGTCAACGACCTCTTTGTCCATCTCGGGAATTCCAGAGTCCGGTGTCCCCCATCCCCCCGTGGACATCAAGATCATTGAATTAACTCTGTCAGGATCTTTAATTGCGATAATCTGCGCGATCAAACCTCCTAAAGAAATCCCCATTATATTGCCCTTCTTTATTTTATAGGCGTCCAGAATATTGACTGCATCATTGGCAAGGTCAACAATATCATATTTGATGGTTCCTACAGCATAAGTAGTGGATTTACCTACATCCCTATTGTCGTAACGGATTACAAAATACCCCTTACGGGCTAACTGAGTACAAAAATCCGCATCCCAATATAGCATAGAAACAGTCGCTCCGGCAATCAATAAAATTGCTTGGTTATCGGGGTTTCCAAAATGTTCGGTGCAGATAGAAACATCTCCATTCTTAATTATCCTTTCTTTTTGTGATTTCATACAACTGTTGATTAAAATAAAAATGGGTATTAAAATTCCTAATTTTCTCATACCCAAAATTAAATCCTATGGATAAACTAAAATTGTATGTTTTCGACATTTATTCCTTGACAAATAGAGACTGGTCTTCAGAAAAATAGGCAGACGGATTTTTACCGGTAAACTCCCTATAATCTCTAATCATGTGTGCCTGATCGAAATAACCTGAATGTAGGGCTAGTTCCGTCAATGATAATGATGGATTATCATATGCGTTTGTAATACTTTTCTCGAAACGGACTATCCTTGAAAAATATTTTGGGGAAAACCCGGTCAAGATCTTGAAATTGCGTTCAAATTGCCTTTGGGATAGAAATTGTGTTTTAAGCAATTCCTGCATCTTTACATTTCCATCATTCAGAATTAAACAGCTGACAGTAGCAATGTTACCTTTTACATGTGTAGATAATGTATCGACTCTCTCTTCAATAAAACGAGTAATAATATTTACCCTTTGCTGAACATTACGACAAGTCAATATTTGCTCTTCCAAAAAAGCTCCCTCTTTGCCCAGCAGTTCTGTTATCTCAATATTGTGACTGGTGATTTGATTAGCCGGAATATTGAAAAGCAACGGAATGGCGTAAGGTTGAAAATAAACTCCGAAAACACCAACTTTCTGCTCGCACGAAAGTTGATAAAATTCATTAGTTTGAGATTGAAATCCACTGGTGAACAATTTTTTCTGTTCATCATTTTTTACGATGGTCATTCCGGGAATATATTGAAAAGCCAGTTTGGGATGTATAGAAGCCACAGAAGCATGGTGGTACAAGGATGTATCTGCAAAATCACCCTCAAAATTCCAGAAAAACTGAACAAGATGTTCAATACTCGATTTGGGATAAATTTTTTCAAACTCCATTTTATCATCTTTGTAAGATCTTAATATACGAAAATAGAATGTGATAGCAAACACTACCCTTAGCCTACGGATCGAACCCAATTGCACATCTTAAAGGTGTAGGTTCGCCCCTGCCCGGAAACGAAAAAAGCCCCAACTTTCGTTAGAGCTTTTCTAGTCGGGGTGGCAGGATTCGAACCTACGACCTCCACATCCCAAATGTGGCGCGATACCGGGCTACGCTACACCCCGAAAAGGTATCACCTTTTTTGTGTGGCACAAATATACGCTTCTCGCAAATTATTTGCAAATGAAATATACAAAATAAAACTAATCGACTGTTACATTGCAATATACCGTTTACTTCGAAGCATATTATCCTGTCTTATGCGATCTAACCTCATGTTATTTCCACTAGACATTCCTTTCATTAAGCAGGAACTTCCCAAACATAATTCTTTTGAATTCAATTCACACATTGTTCGGATACGAACATGAGGTGTTCGAATCCAAACACTTACAACCAGAAAAAACAATACATAAACAACTGACTAAAAGACAGTTAATCATTTGGCAGTTTTTTTGAAATTGCTTTTCATAGCAGATATTTCTTCAACAAGCAGAAATTAATATGGTTTTCAACATCGTTGATAGCCGCTAGGTCGAAATGAACACTTATAATGAAAAGTATGATAAAAAATTATATCAAAATCGCATGGAGAAACCTTATTAAAAATAAGGCCTTTTCGATTATCAACAGCCTCGGTTTGACGATAGGTATTACTGTTTGTGCAATGATTTTCCTATTTATCGCCCATCAATTCAGTGTTGACAAATTTCACAGCCAGGGCGAACGTATTTATCGGGTGATGCGTGGATTTGATCGCAGCAAAGAACGCGCCCCCTATTTATCCGCCCCCTACGCTAGCGCCTTACTAACAGATTACCCCAATGACATCAAAAAAGCTGTACGGGTATTACCCACCAATGGACTATTCTCATTTGGCAATATTTCATTCAATGAAAAGAAACTCTTTATTGCTGACACCGATTTCTTTGAACTATTCAGCTTTCCTTTGGTTAAGGGAAACCCACAGAACGTATTAAAAAACCCAACAAGCGTCGTATTAACGGAAAAAACAGCAAAAAAGTATTTCGGAAATGATAACCCCGTTGGCAAAGTACTTCAGCTTGACAAAAATAGACAGCTGACCGTTGCAGGAATTGCACAAGATCCGCCAATAAACTCACACCTAGATTTTGATCTCGTCATCCCATTAACAAATTATATCAATGAAGATTCGTTCAAAGCCTGGGAAAACAACAACTTATTCACCTACATCCTGTTTAACGAACACAAAGACCCCAAACAGCTCGAAAATCAATTCCCACAGTTCATGGATCGACATATGAAAACGGTCTCTAGCAATATGGGACTTCATTTTGATCTTGCGCTCACACCCTTACACGATATTTATTTTGAACCCCACAGCGCATTTGACAGCGCTAAACATGGAGACAAAAAGGTCGTTTACATTTTTCTTTCTATCGCTATATTGATATTAGTCATCGCTTGCATCAATTTCATGAATCTTTCCACAATACGTGCTGTTGACCGCTCAAAGGAGGTTGGGCTACGAAAGGTACTTGGTGCACAACGTTTTCAATTGACAGGACAGTTTATCGGGAATCTATTTTATTAACCTCAATATCCTGCATATTCGCGATGTGCCTACTGCAACTATCCATGCCGTTATACAGCCAATTACTAGGATACACGCTCACAGTCCCCTGGAATTCGTGGCCCATCTATATCTTCTTGCTGGCAGTGATTTTTATTGTAGGTATACTTGCCGGAAGTTACCCTGCATTATACCTTTCCACCTTCCCGCCCATACAGGCATTAAAAGGTAAATTACGCTTAGGCAAGAGCGGAGCACTATTTCGCTATGTCTTAGTCGTATTCCAATTCAGCATCTCCATTTTACTTATCATTGGCACTTTGATCATCACGAAACAGATGAAATATGTAAAAGAAAAAGGTCTGGGCTATAACGATCAACAAAGTGTGGTGATCCCTATAGATAATGAAGAATTTTACCATAATCTGCGGACATTCAAGAATGAGCTGTCTACCAGCAGCGATATCGCATCGGTTTCATTTATGTCGGGTGAACCCGGAGGATTTTTCGACAGCCATACATTCGAAGTAGAGGGACAACACGATGAGAAGTGGAAGTCCAGGACAGAATTCACCGATTTCGACTATGTGGGTACACTTGGACTAAAAATCATTGCAGGACGAAACTTTTCGACACAGTACCCAACGGATTCAACTCGTGCTGTACTAATAAATCGTACTGCAGCATCGCTGCTTGGTTTCACGCCTGACCAGGCCATTGGCAAATGGATTAAAAATACGATTCGTGATCAATCCAAACGGGCGATTATTGGTGTAGTAGATGATTTTAATTTCTTATCCCTAAAAGAAAACATGGACGCGCTGGTCATTTCTCCATCTGATGATCTCAGGGTAGCTGTCGTTAGGTTAAACACGAAAGATTTCCCGGCAGCGTTAAAAACCATTAAAGCCGCATTTGGCAAAGTAGCACCATTATATCCTTTTGAATATAGCTTTTTGGATCAGAAATTCGACACCATATACAAAACTGATATTAGACAACAGCGCATACTAAGCCTTTTCTCTGGATTAGCCATATTTATCGCTTGCCTGGGCCTTTATGGTCTCGCCTCATTTACTGCCGCCAAACGGAACAAAGAGATTGGAATCCGCAAAGTACTTGGCGCTTCCGTATCAGGCGTTACCACATTACTTTCAAGAGATTTTATAAAACCTGTACTGATTGCTTTGATAATCGCTTCACCAATCGCGTGGATAGCCATGAACAAATGGTTGGAAGACTTTGCTTATCGCATCGAAATTCAATGGTGGATGTTTGTGCTAGCAGGACTACTAACGATCAGCATCGCTTTAGTGACGGTAAGCTGGCAAGCTATTCGGGCAGCTGTAGCTAATCCTGTAGACAGTTTACGGGATGAATAAAAAAGGGGAAACAAAAAAGCTCTAACTTTCGTTAGAGCTTTTTTAGTCGGGGTGGCAGGATTCGAACCTACGACCTCCACATCCCAAATGTGGCGCGATACCGGGCTACGCTACACCCCGAAAAGGTATCACCTTTGTTTTGTGTGGCACAAATATCGAATCATTTTTCCATTTTGTCAATACCCTACAGAAAATTAATTACTAAACGACTGATTGATTGCAGAATATTTTTAAAGAGAGCACATATTCTATTGAATTTAATGGTCAAAAACCCACTCCATATAGCCCACAAAGGAATATTCAAAATATCTTTAGATTATCCATTTCATTTTCATATCTTTGCATCCGATTTGAATATCAGTCAATAGTTTTTTAAAAAAGTATTTTTATATTCAGAAAATAAGTCGTAATATTGCATTCCGATTTTTACAGGATATAAATCGTTAATAATTACTCGAAATCATGGATTTAGTAAAATTTGTAGAAGAACAAGCGGTTGTAAAGAATGAAATTCCCGCTTTCAAAGCTGGAGATACCATCAGCGTTCATTATAAAATTCGCGAAGGAAATAAAGAGCGTGTTCAGGTGTACCAAGGTGTAGTAATTCAATTAAACAGCGAAGGTGCTAACGCTACTTTTACCGTTCGTAAAATCTCAAACGGTGTAGGTGTTGAACGTATTTTCCCTGTAAACTCACCAAACATTGAAAAAATTGTAGTAAACAGCTACGGTAAAGTTCGTCGCGCGAAATTATTCTATTTACGCGGCCTTACTGGTAAAGCTGCTCGTATTAAATCGAAAAGAATCTAATTACGACTACCACGGCATAAAAAAGGCTTTGAGTTTATTCAAAGCCTTTTTTTATTGACCATTACCGCCCTTTTTTCAAAAACAACAAGTACCCTTCTGTAATAAAGTTAGGACAATTATCTTTTGTTCCTCAAATCACACCCCTCTTTTTGTACCGCTAAAACATTTTACTTATTTTTAGCAACATATCTAAAAGGTAGAATCGTCAGTCGAATTTATAATCTGAAAACATACAGATTATATAATTTCAATGACTTTGCAGCCAAAAATCGAACTGTTTCCTGATGAAAATTATCACTTTTATCCTTTCTTTTATTATCTACCCAGTATTTACTTTTGCACAGCGAAATGTGAATGAATTTCTTCAGTTACAGTCACCTCCTCAAACTTATTATGTGCACCCTGTAACAGATGCAATAACTATCGACGGAAAGGACAATGAAGCCTCATGGTCCAAGGCTCCATGGACAGGCTCATTCAGGGATATTGAGGGATCAAATAAACCTGCTCCAGCATTTGAAACCCAAGTAAAGATGCTTTGGGATAAAGAAAATCTATATCTGTTTGCGAAGCTTCAAGAACCTCATATCAAAGGCTATTTAAAACAAAAAGATACCATTATCTATCATGACAATGACTTTGAGATCTTTCTCAAACCAAATCTAGTATCTCCAGAATATATAGAAATTGAAATAAACGCACTGAATACCGTCATGGATCTTTTGATGACCAAACCTTATCGCTTTGGCGGCAGGGCCAATTTAAATTGGGACACAAAAGATCTTGAAAGTGCGGTTTATCATGCTGGCTCCATCAACAATCCACAGGACAAAGATGAATTTTGGACAGTAGAAATGAAAATACCCGTCAAGAGTCTGAAATACTTTGGTGAAGGAAATCAGATTAAGCCGAATGAAATTTGGAAGATAAATTTCTCGCGTGTGCAGTGGCATTATGACAACAGTGAAACAGCGTATAGCAAAAGAAAAGACCCTAATGGCAAGACTCTTCCTGAAGAGAATTGGGTATGGTCGCCTATTGGACTTGTTAATATGCATTACCCCGAACGATGGGGACATATCAAATTTATTGATCCTGCAAATCAGCAACCGATCGACGAACAATTCCTCGCTATTGAAAAAGTGACCTGGAATATCTTTTACCTGCAACAGATCTATAAAAACGACCAGAAGCGTTACGCAACCTCAATTCAGGAATTGGGCAAATTATATCCTGAAATTGTAAATGAACGTAAAAATTATGATATTGTATTTTCAAACAGCAATAATTTCTATCGCATTGAAATCAAGTCAAAAACGCAGCCCACATTAAAGACAACAATAGATAGCCGTGGTAATATCTATTTTTAATTTAATAATTCGATCGATCTTCAATTCTGATTTTGAATAAAAATTGCTATCTTTGTATCCCGTACATAGAGCAACTATTATTGGTCATTTTGACCACATAAAATTGAAAATCCTTTAATTGTTATGACTAAATATATTTTTGTTACGGGCGGCGTTACTTCGTCGTTGGGGAAAGGTATTATTGCTGCCTCCCTTGCTAAACTTCTCCAAGCGCGTGGCTATAAAGTTACCATTCAAAAATTCGACCCTTACATTAACATCGATCCAGGAACATTAAATCCATATGAGCATGGTGAATGTTATGTTACGGAAGATGGTGCTGAAACGGATCTTGATTTAGGCCACTACGAGCGTTTTCTGAATGTCCCTACCTCACAAGCAAATAACGTCACGACAGGCCGCATCTATCAACACGTTATCCAACAAGAACGTGCAGGTGCATATTTAGGAAAAACCGTTCAAGTAATTCCTCATATCACTGATGAGATAAAACGTAGAATGCAATTGCTGGGTGAGTCCGGTGAATATGACATTATCATCACTGAATTGGGTGGAACTGTTGGCGATATTGAGTCTTTACCATTTGTGGAAGCAGTAAGACAGCTCCGTTGGGAACTGGGAGCCAATAATTCTTTGGTTATCCATTTAACTTTGGTGCCTTATCTAGCTGCTGCTGGTGAGCTTAAAACTAAACCGACGCAACATTCCGTAAAAACATTATTGGAATATGGTGTACAGCCTGATATTCTGGTATGCCGTACTGAACATAAATTATCACAGGAAATCCGCAAAAAATTAGCGCAATTCTGTAATGTCAATATCAATGCAGTAGTTGAATCTATCGATGCTTCGACGATTTATGATGTGCCATTATTGATGTTGAAGGAGAACCTTGATAAAACGGCATTAACAAAACTGAAACTTTCAAACAAAAATGAGCCTGATCTAGAAAACTGGAAAAACTTTTTAGGTAAGCTCAAAAACCCAACAAGTGAAGTTAATATTGCATTAGTAGGAAAATATGTTGAGCTTCCAGATGCTTACAAATCTATTATTGAAGGATTTATCCATGCCGGCGCCACAAACGAATGTAAAGTAAAAGTAAGTTATATTGCAGCTGAAAGTGTTACAAAAGAAAATGTCGCTGAGAAGTTAAAAGGAATGGATGGTGTTTTGGTTGCACCAGGATTCGGTGAACGTGGTTTAGATGGCAAGTTAAATGCTATTCAATATGTTCGTGAAAATAATATTCCTTTCTTTGGTATCTGTTTAGGTATGCAGTGTTCGGTCATCGAATTTGGAAGAAACGTATTGGGGCTAAAAGATGCCAATAGTTTTGAGATGGATGCTAACACGAGCAATCCAGTCATCAATTTGATGGAGGAGCAAAAAAATATTACCAATATGGGCGGCACCATGCGTTTAGGTGCTTACGATTGTGAAATTAAAAAAGGAACCAAGGCTTTTGCCATTTATGGTAAAACAAAAATTTCGGAGAGACACCGTCACCGTTATGAATTTAACAATGACTATTTAAAACAATATGAAGCTGCAGGAATGATTGCGTCAGGATTCAATCCGGAGACTGGATTAGTTGAAATTGTGGAATTGAAAAACCACCCGTTTTTCGTTGCCGGACAATTTCATCCAGAATTAAAGTCAACTGTTGCAAATCCTCACCCACTTTTTGTTAGCTTTGTAGCCGCTGCTTTGGCCAACAAGAAATCAAAGTAGTAATAGAAGGATACAATTAATTAAGTTTAATTATTAAAAATGGATAGAAATACCCTAATTGGTTTGGTCCTGATGTTTGCTATCATCACTGGTTCATTTTACCTGATGAAGCCTTCAGAATCAGAAATCAAACAAGAACAAGCGCGACAAGAGGCTAAAGCTCGTACAGAAAAAGGATTACCTGCCGAAAGTGACTCTACAGCTAAAGCCAAAACAGCACAAACAGCAGTGATTGCTGATTCGGCAGAACTGAAAAAGCCTTTTGGTGCCACAAAATTTGGAACAGAAAAAGTCGTTACGATTGAAAATGAAACCATCATTGCCAAAATCAGCACAAAAGGTGGTAAAGTTAAATCCGTCGAACTAAAAGGTGAAAAGAATTTCAATGGAAAACCTTTGATGCTTTTTGATGGCGACGATAACAAGTTTGGATTTCAATTTAATGCAGCAGGTCAAAATGTATCAACAAATGACCTATACTTCAACACCGAATCTTCGGATATCCAAGTTTCTGGCGAAGGTAAACAATCCGTAAAATTCAGACTAAATTACAGTGCCGACCAATATATTGAATATGTTTATTCCATTGCTGGTAAAGGTTATAATGTCGGATTAGACATTAATACAAAAGGCATCCAGAACTTAATTCCACAAAGTCAAAAAACGTTGACCCTTAACTGGAATACCACGTTGAGACAAAAGGAGCAAAATATAGAGTCTGAAAGACAAAAATCTACTCTTTATTATAAAGAAGATAATAAAGTGGACCATTTGTCCGAATCAAAAGATGCTGATGAGGCATTGGAGAAAAAAGTACAATGGATTGCATTTAAGCAACATTACTTTTCGAGTATCCTAAATGCCAAAGATGGTTTTGTCAACGCAAAGGTCGATGTAAAACATGCGACTGAGACCGACATCATCAAATTCTATAATACCAATGCGGAATTAGCATTTGATAATCATAAGGACAACAACTATTCCCTGAATTTCTTCTTTGGACCAAATCAATACAATGTATTGAAAGCAGAGGGCAACGATTATCAATCGATCATCAATATGGGTTGGGGGCCAATGCGCTGGATCAACCAATGGATTACAGTACCTGCATTCAATTTCCTAGACGGCTTCCATATGAGCTACGGTATTGTTATCTTGTTACTTACATTACTATTAAAATTGGTCCTTTCTCCAATGACCTACAAGTCTTACGTCTCTATGGCCAAGATGCGTGTTTTAAAACCGCAGCTGGACGAGATCAAGGCTAAGGTAGGAGAAGACAATCAAATGTTGATGCAACAAGAGCAAATGAAATTGTACAAACAGGTCGGTGTGAATCCGCTTGGTGGATGTCTTCCACTTGTACTGCAAATGCCGTTTACGATTGCCTTTTTCTACTTCTTTCCAAATTTATTTGAATTGAGAGGACAAAGTTTCTTGTTCATGAAAGACATGTCAACTTATGATACTTTGTTTTCATTTGCTCCTATTTTTGGATCATTCAACCACATCTCTTTGATGTGTATCTTGATGACATTGACAACACTATTAACCACCTGGTACAATAACGCAACGTCGGGCGCTACCGGACAAATGAAATATATGGGTTATATTATGCCATTGATTTTCTTCTTTGTTTTGAATAGCTTCCCAGCAGGTCTGAACTACTACTATTTCTTAAGTGCATTATTTACATTCTTAACGCAGTTGGTTATCCGCTCCATGGTAAATGATGAGAAAATCTTAGCTAAACTGGAGGAAAATAAAAAGAATCCAAAAGCAGAGAAAAAATCAAGTTTCCAATCAAAAATGGAAGAAATGATGCGTGCGCAACAACAGGCACAACAAAACAAAAATAAATAGTTTGATTTTATCGTACTGATAACGAAGGCTTCCAAACAGGAAGCCTTCGTTGTTTATAAACTTTTGTAGCACTTTATCAAACCAAACGTTAGAAAGGATGTTAATAGGTTAAATTTAAAATATGAACTTTAAAAATATCGGAATATTGGCCATGTTGATCGTTGGCCTTGGAAGCTGCTCAGTAATTAAAAAGAACGCTGATGAGCAAAAATCAGACAGTGCTATATCTGCTGTGACTGGAAAGAAATGGCAATTAATTGAGATTAATGGTCAAGCTGTAGCGGATCAGATCAACGGCAAAATGCCCTATCTCCAGCTGGACGAAAAAAGTTACAGTGCAAGTGGAGGCTGTAATGGCATAGGTGGAGATTTGACTTTGTCAAACAATGGACGAATCAAATTTGCGCAGGGTATGTCCACGATGATGGCCTGTCCAGATATGTCTATTGAACAAGCATTATCCAAAAACCTTATTGCTGCAGATAATTATACGGTTAAGGATGGTATTCTTAGTCTGAACAAAGCGAAAATGGCTCCCCTGGCAAAATTCAAGGTGGTTCAGGATAATAAGCAAGCACTTAGCGGAACTTGGGAGCTTGATTATATATCCGGCCCTAGAATCGCTTTTGATGGTCTATATCCCAATCGCAAACCAACGATGACATTTGATGCTGCCGGTGGTAAAGTGAGCGGAAACAGCAGCTGCAACAATTACAATATGACATTTAAAACAAGCGGGAATACCATTAATTTTGGGCCGGTTATGTCAACGAAAATGACCTGTGAAGGCAATGGAGAAGCTACCTTTTTTTCAACGTTAGAAAAGGTAAATACTTACAGTATTAGCGAAAATACACTAACATTTATTATGGGTGACATTGCTATCATGCGTTTTCAACGTAAATAGAGGAAATTTTTTATACTAAATTCAACTAAAAAGGCTTTGTAAAAACAAAGCCTTTTTACGTATATGAATATATGTTATTCCTACGAAACCAAGTCAGCCAGGGCACGGTTAAACAAAAGCACTGAATCCGGTTATGCTTCGGCCTACAATCAATGAATTAATCTCTTTTGTGCCTTCATATGAATATATTGCTTCAGCATCAGCCAGAAATCTTGCCACATTATACTCCAACAAAATTCCATTTCCTCCCATGACCTCCCTGGCCTTAGAAACAATATCTCTCGTGCGTAAAGAACAGAAGACTTTTGCCAATGAGGCATGCTCATCTCTTAGCTGTCCCGCATCCTGCAATTCAGACAATCTAAACACAAGGGTTTGCATCGCTGTCAAATTGGACAACATCTCAACCAGGTGGTTCTGAATAAGCTGAAAAGAGGCTATGGGCTTACCAAATTGCTTTCTTTTACGTGTATAATCCAGGGCATTTTCATAGGCACCTCTCGCGCATCCGACCGCCATCCAGGCGACCCCTGCCCTCGTCATCTGAAGAACCTTCCCTGTATCTTTAAAGGAATTTGCATTTTGCAGACGATCACTTTCTGGAACAACACAATTGTCCAGCGTAATAAGGCCATTTTGAACAATACGCAGCGCCATCTTATCTTTAATCTTTTCTACTGAAAAGCCCGGATTATCTTTTCGTATGATAAATCCCTTTACTTCCCCATCATCAAGATCCCTGGCCCAGACGATAGTGATATCCGAAAACGTCGAGTTCCCTATCCATTTTTTCTGACCATTCAACACCCAGCCTTCCGCTGTCTTCTTACAGGTTGTGGTCAATCCGCCCGCAGCACCCGAGCCCACTTCAGGTTCTGTTAAACCGAAAGCCCCAATAATTTGCATCTGCTGCATTTTGGGTAACCACTCCTGTTTTTGCTCTTCGGATCCGCAAATATAGATCGATCCCATTGCCAGACCGCTCTGTACACCAAAGAACGTAGCAACAGAGGCATCTACACGTGCAATTTCAGCCGCTATGACACCTTCCATTAATGAACTTCCGCCCATACAGCCATAGCCATCATAAGTATAGCCGCAAATATTTAGAGCCGCTAGTTTCGGTACAATTTCAAAAGGAAATTCATCTCTCAGCCAGTATTTATTCACTATGGGTTTGACTTCGGTCTCCATAAAAGCCCTTACTTTCAATTGCAATGCACGATCCGATTCGTTTAATTTGCTATCCATATCATAAAAATCACCATTTATAGTAGGTAATTCTTTTTTTTCTTTTCCGGCACTCAGCATTTTCATTAAACCATGGAGCTGTTTATCATCCATTTTTGATACGGCATCCATCACTGCTCCCAAATCCACTTTTTTTGATATTTCTTCCAATTTGCCAAAGTCTATTGATTTTGCCAAATCCATTATATTCTTTACTTTATCAAACATAATTGCAATTTCTTTTAAGTGTTTCACTTTTTAAAATAAGAAAAATAATCGAAAATTGTTTGTTATTAGTACCATCTTATACCCCCAGATTGGCTAAATATACGTTCACACAAGCTCAGCACAACAAACACACAAGAACGACACAACGATCACCCTTCCTTAGCCCTTGTTAAGCTAAAGGATGACACAAGCCGAGACCTATGGGGTGCCATCTTATTTTAAATAAATTAAACAACTTAAAATCAGTTGTTTATATATTATTTTAAAAAAAACATATTTTTTGGGTTACCTTTTTTGGTTACGTGTATTAAGAGATGAAAAAGAAAATTA
>JALAGS010000210.1 GCA_022712315.1 Sphingobacterium sp.
ATTAAATGGAGGATTGACCGTCCATGTTTATATTTCATTTTTAATATGCGGTTGGATGTAATTTTAGATAGAAAATTTTCATCTGACAGATAGGGAAAAACAGATTCATTTAAGCCGCTGAAAATACGTATCCAAAAATAATTAATTACAACATATGAAAAGATTTATGTTTTTATGGTGTGTAGTCTTGTTTGGTTATACATCTTTCGCCCAAAATCCAAGTGGATTAGGTAATCTATCCAAACTATCGAATGCCAAAACCAGATCAATCAGTCCTGAAAACTTTAGTGGAGGAAAAGGTAAAGGTGGAATGGCTGTTCCCAATGAAAAGGACGCGGTGCGGAATCAGGCAAATGCTTCCCGGGCCGCTCGTGAACTGGGGGTAGGCTGGAAAGTTAACCCTTATGTCCATATCGGTGCCGGGGAGACCTTCACATTGGCCGAAATAGACGGATCGGGTATCATTCAGCATATCTGGATGACACCTACGGGAAACTGGAGTCAATCCATTATCAGGTTTTATTGGGATGGGGAGACTGAGCCTTCAATTGAAGCTCCGGTGGGTGCTTTTTTCGGGATGGGCTGGAATAAATATGCTCCTTTAAATTCACTGGCGATGACCGTCAACCCAGGAAGTGCGTTTAACTCGTATTGGCAAATGCCTTTTCGGAAAAAATGTAAAATAACAATGGAGAATGTGAGCATTCATCCTATGGTGCTCTATTATCAAGTTAACTATGCGGAAACTGAGGTTGCTAATGATGAGGCTTATTTTCATGCACAGTATCGGAGGTCCCACCCTACCGAAGGGGCCTTGCATACCATTTTGGATGGTGTGAAGGGAAAAGGACAATATGTGGGAACTTATTTAGCTGTTGGAGTTAACAATACCGGCTGGTGGGGTGAAGGTGAGGTTAAGTTTTTTCTGGATGGAGACAAGGAGTTTGCGACGATTGTGACAACAGGCTTAGAAGACTATTTCTGTGGATCCTACAATTTTGAAAATAAAGAAACACGGCGATATCAGGAGTTTACCACTCCTTATGCTGGGTTGCATCAGGTTATTCGACCGGATGGCATATATGATTCGCAGCAGCGATTTGGAATGTATCGTTGGCATATTTTAGACCCGGTACGTTTTGATGGCGACCTCAAGGTGACTGTTCAAGATCTGGGCTGGCGTTCCGAAGACCGTTATCTACCGCAGAAATCGGATATCATTTCAGTCGCCTATTGGTATCAGACAGAACCCCATGGGAAATTTAAACCACTTCCAGGAAAGAATGGGATAGAAATCAACTAAAGTTCAGGATCATGAAAACAAAATTATTCAATGCTATGATTATCTTTTCAGTAATGTTATCTGCCTGTCAGGGCAATAACAAGGAGCCCGGACAGCGGCAAAAAGGCAAACCTAACTTCGCTGCAGATCTAGCTTTTCTTCAAAAATGGGATAAGGAGCTTATAGTTCTATCGGTCGCGGGTGGAAATGCAAAACTCATTGTTTCACCCAAATATCAGGGTAAAGTGTTTACCTCCACGGCAGAAGGGCAAGAAGGGAGAAGTTTTGGCTGGATAAATTATAAGGCCTTCGATAAAGCCATCGATCCCCATATGAATGCCTATGGTGGTGAAGACCGGCTTTGGCTGGGACCGGAAGGCGGCCCTTTCTCGTTGTTTTTTGCGCCTAATAAGGAGATGGTCTTTGCCAATTGGCATACCCCAACGGCAATTGATACTGAAAGCTGGTCACTGGTTTCGTCGTCCGCAAAAAGCGTGCGACTCGTTAAAGATATGGAGCTGCAAAACTATGCCGGGACGCAGTTCAAAATAAATATCAATCGGCAGGTGGAGATATTGGAACGTAATGAGATTGAAGGTATGCTCTCAATTGTACTAGGAGATAAGGTGAAATCTGTCGGCTTCAAAACAACTAATAGCTTGCGTAATACTGGCGACTTTACTTGGGATAAAAAGACCGGAGCGCCTTGTATATGGAGCTTGGACATGTTTACACCCAGTCCCGAAACAGTGATCTTAATTCCCTATAAGGAGGATACCGCAGGCAAAGTGGCTACAACGGACTACTTTGGTGAGATTCAGTCTGACCGCATCGTCATGGAAAAAGGAATATTATACTTTAAAGCCGATGGTTTGTCCAGAGGTAAACTTGGTATACCGCCGCATCGTGCGAAGCCCATCGCAGGGAGTTACGCCGCCGATGAAGGCGTACTCACCGTCACGCTTTTTGATGTGAACAACGATGCGACCTATCTTAACCAGGAGTGGACAACTAAAAAAGATCCTTTTTTAGGCGATGCAATGAATGCCTATAACGATGGTCCACTGGCAGACGGTACACAAATGGGACCCTTTTATGAAATTGAAAGTGTCTCTCCTGTGGCTTTTATTCCGCCCAATGAACAGGTTGTGCACAGACATAGTGTATTCCATTTTACGGGAGATAAAACGCAACTGAATACAATCGCTGAGCAGGTATTGGGAACTTCCTTAGCCCGTGTTTCAACAATTTTTGGTCAACCTAAAAAGTAACAAATATGAAAACATATCCTAAAATTGGTATTCGTCCTATTATCGATGGCCGGTTGGGCGGTATCCGTGAATCGTTGGAAGAGACAACAATGAATATGGCTAAGGCTGTTGTTGCCTTATTTCAAGCTGAGCTGAGATACCCCGACGGAACGCCAGTGGCCTGTGTAATCGCAGATAGCTGTATTGGCGGGGTGAGTGAAGCGGCATATTGTGCCGAGAAGTTTGAACGTGAAAATGTTGGGGTATCACTTTCGGTGACACCATGTTGGTGTTACGGCTCCGAAACAATGGATATGAACCCTTTGCTGCCCAAAGCAATCTGGGGCTTCAATGGCACCGAACGACCAGGAGCAGTATATCTTGCAGCAACACTTGCCGCTCATAATCAAAAGGGGCTACCTGCCTTTGGAATCTATGGCAAGGATGTACAGGATATGGGAGACCAGCATATACCCGAAGATGTTCGTGAAAAACTACTTGCTTTTGCGAGAGCAGGATTGGCCGTTGCCATCATGCGTGGTAAATCCTACTTAGCTATCGGTTCTGTTTCGATGGGAATTGCCGGATCCATTGTAGACGCTGATTTTTTTCAAAGCTACCTGGGTATGCGCAATGAATATGTCGACTCCTCGGAAATCCTGCGCCGGATACAACAAAATATCTTCGATCTGGAGGAATATAAACTGGCGTTGAAATGGACACGTGAACATTGTCGGGAAGGTGAGGATTTTAACCAGCAAAAAAACATCAAAAGCCGTGAGGAGAAAGATAAAGATTGGGAGTTTGTTGTCAAGATGACGATGATTATGCGTGATCTCATGATTGGCAATCCAAAGCTTGTTGACCAAGGATTTGGTGAGGAAGCTCAAGGCCATTACGCTCTTTTGGCTGGATTTCAGGGCCAACGGCAGTGGACGGATTTCCTGCCAGATGGTGATTTCTCCGAAGCTATATTAAATTCATCATTTGATTGGAATGGCATCCGTGTACCTTATTTGGTTGCGACAGAGAATGATGCCTTAAATGGGGTGTCCATGTTATTTAATTATTTATTGACCAATACGGCACAGATCTTTGCTGATGTACGGACCTATTGGAGCCCCGATGCAGTACATCGTGTCTCTGGTTGGAAGCCCGAGGGAAGAGCAGCTGATGGATTCCTACACCTGATAAACTCAGGGTCTGCGACCTTGGATGGTACTGGTAAACAACGTAATGGAGATAAATCGGTGATGAAGCCTCATTGGGAGATTTCGAGCAAGGAAGTAGATGCTTGCCTCAAAGCCACGACATTTTATCCCTCCAACCGCGATTATATGCGAGGTGGCGGTTTTTCATCCAAATTTGTAACAGAAGGAGGAATGCCCGTAACGATGTGCCGCCTTAATCTCATTAAAGGAATAGGGCCAGTTTTGCAGATTGCTGAAGGCTGGACGATTGCATTACCCGATGATGTTCACTGTATCCTTGATGAACGTACCGATAAAATCTGGCCAACGACCTGGTTTGTACCGCGCTTGACCGATGACGCTAATTTTTCCACGGTGTACGCTGTTATGGCCAATTGGGGGGCCAACCACGGCGCCATCAGTTATGGACATATCGGTGCAGATCTGATTACATTGGCGGCTATGTTACGGATTCCGGTCAATATGCACAATGTCGCACAAGACGACATCTTTCGGCCATCGGCATGGGGCGCTTTTGGAATGGATAGTGAAGGAAGCGATTATAGAGCATGCCAGGTATATGGTCCCTTGTATAAATAAGATTTAGACATCAATAAATAGCTATTACCATGAATAATGTAGCCCCAGAAAAAAAGAAAAGATCCCTCTTTGTTAATGAACAAGGCGTAAATTATCTTGTGCCGTTTATTTTTATCTGTAGCCTGTTTCTACTATGGGGGTTTGCCCATGGTTTTTTGGATGTTTTGGACAAGCATTTTCAGGACCTTTTGCATGTCAGTAAAGCACAATCGGGTTTTGTTCAGTTCTCCCTTTATATTGGATATTTGGCCATGGCCTTGCCGGCTGGCATATTTATTAAACGCTATGGTTATCAAAAAGGGATTATACTTGGTTTGGCTATTTTCGCTATCGGTGCTTTTATGTTTTATCCTGCTGCTGCAGTAGGTGCATTTATTCCATTCTTGATCGCCCTGTTTGTATTGGCTTGCGGATTAACTTTTTTGGAAACTGCCGCCAATCCTTATTCCACGGTATTAGGAAACAAAGCTGGGGCCGCACGGCGAATCAATATTTCACAATCTTTCAACGGTCTTGGTTGGATACTAGGCCCATTGATCGGTGGACTTTTTGTCTTTGGGAAGGAATCAACGGGAGAACATGACAAGTTTGATTCCCTCGTCACACCTTATATGATGATAGGCAGTATTGTGGTGGTTGTGCTGCTCATTTTTATCTTAATTAGGTTACCCGAAGTAGCCGAAAAATCCGTTGCAAATGGGGATGAAAATCCCCCGCTAAAGGAACTCCTGCGGTACCCAGCTTTTATACTAGCTGTCGCGGCGCAATTCTTATATGTAGCCGCACAGACTGGCACGAACTCATTTTTCATTAATTATGTTATTGATGCAGTTCATGATTTACAAACACCGATTGGTAACGTTATGAAGCATTTGGGTTATTTTGGCGAATTTTTTATGCCAAAAAATAACGAACAGGCGGCTTCAATTTTACTTGCTATTGGTGGCATGGGAGCATTCTGGATTGGCCGTCTTACTGGGGCATATTTTATGCGATTTGTAAGCCCCCGTAGGTTATTGATGTGGTATGCGATAGCCAATAGTGTATTGGTCATCATCGTGATCGCTGATATTGGATGGCCTTCCGTTTTTAGTCTTTTTACAACTTATTTTTTTATGTCTATTATGTTTCCCACAATCTTTGCGTTGGGAATTCAGGATCTGGGTACATTAACGAAAAAAGCTTCTTCTTTCCTGGTGATGGCTGTAGCGGGTGGAGCTTTCTGTCCACCGATTATGGGATTGATTTCCGATCATTCCAAAATGGCGCTTGGATTTTTTATACCCTTATTATGTTATTTATTTATCGCGTTTTACGGGTTTTGGATCAAGCGTAAACTTAAAACTGAACGTATCACTGTGGGCGTTTCCCATTAAATAAGGAGAACAGAAATATGAGAAAGAATAAATATGTTATTGGAGTGGATTTTGGGACAGACTCTGTCAGGGCGATGTTGATGGATACAGTCACCGGAAAGATCCTTTCTTCATCTATCTGTCCATATGAAAGGTGGCATAAAGGCCTATATTGCGATGCAGGCAACAGTCAATTTCGTCAGCATCCATTGGATTATATGGAAGGGCTTACTTCGGCCGTTCAGGTATGTTTACAGGCTGTGGATCAGGAAGTCAGGCAAAGCATCGGCGCCTTATCCATGGCGATGACAGGGTCGACACCAGTAGCTGTTGATAAACAAGGGACGGCTCTGGCTCTGTTGGAGCCCTTTAGCGAAAATCCCAATGCCATGTTTGTGCTGTGGAAAGATCATACGGCTATCCATGAAGCGGCGGAAATCAATGCGATAGGAAAGACAGACAATCGGGGTTATCTGAAATATGTAGGTGGAATCTATTCTTCGGAATGGTACTGGGCTAAATTATTACATATACTGCGCGTGGATTCGGAGGTCAAGCAAGCGTGTTACACTTGGGTGGAGCACAGCGATTGGATGCCATTTCTGCTGACGGGTGGAAATGATGTCAACCAGCTAAAAAGAAACGTATGTGCGGCAGGGCACAAAGCGCTATGGTCCCCGGTGTTTGATGGCTTGCCCAATATTGATTTTTTTAATACGATTGATCCAATGTTGGGGATCTATGCTAAACGATTTGGGGATCGGGTATATACCGCTGTTGACTCCGCTGGGTTTTTATGTCCCGAATGGGCCGAGCGGCTGGGACTTTCTACAGATGTGCAAATTGGAATTGGATCCATTGATGCGCATGTCGGGGCTGTTGGAGGAGAAATAAAACCTTATTATATCAGCAAAGTCATCGGTACATCGACTTGTGATATGATGGTGGTACCGAAAGCAAAGATGCATGGTGTATTTGTGGAAGGTATTTGTGGTCAGGTGGAAGATTCCATAATTCCAGGAATGGTGGGACTGGAAGCTGGGCAGTCGGCCTTTGGTGATGTGTTTTCCTGGTTTAAGGATCTGCTTTTGTGGCCTACGAAACTCAGTTCCACAGCTGATTTCAGTCGTTTGTACGAACATTTAGACGGGGAGCTGTTAAAGGAACTTAATCACTCAGCCAAACAATTACCACTCCATAAAGATAGTCCGTTTGCATTGGATTGGTTTAATGGACGACGGACACCGGATGCAAATCCTACTTTAAAAGGTTTAATTGGCGGCCTCTCCTTAGGAACAACTGCCCCTGCTATTTTTAGTGCATTGGTTGAAGCAACTTGCTTCGGTTCCCGCGCTATTATGGAGCGTATCGAAAAGGAAGGAATAAAGGTGGAGGGAATTCAAGCGATTGGTGGAATAGCCAATAAATCTCCTTTCGCCATGCAGATGATGGCCGATATCTTAAATCGACCGATACATATTGCGGCTACAGAACAGGTCTGCGCTTTGGGAGCGTGTATGTTTGCTGCAGTAGTCAGCAATAATTATGACACTGTAGAGGAAGCAGCGGCCCGGATGGGAAAGGGGGATAAGGAAATTGTATGGCCCAGATCTGAATATAAGACCTATTTCGATCATCGATATGCACAGTATTTACGTTATGGTAAACTGCAGAATAATCCGGATGAGAAGGCTCAGATTTAATAATAAATTATCCCCAAAAAGAAAACAGGTCTTTAAACTGTGTAAATTTGAGGGGAGGAGTTACCACATCATCAAGTCCATACAGTTTATTAAATGAACTGGAACTAATGTTGAATGGCGATTACACTATTTAGTAAACAATAATATGAGCAAGAAGATCTCACTAAAGGATATAGCAGAGGCAGTAGGAGTTTCTACAGCATTGGTGTCTTATGTATTGAATGATAAAGACGAGCAGACAAGGGTAAACAAAGATACGGCAAAGCGTATACGGGAGATGGCAAAAGAAATGAACTATCAACCCAACCAAATTGCGAAAAGCTTAAAAAGTGGCAAATCGCAAGCTATTGGATTATTAGTAGCTGATATTTCGAATCCCTTTTTTGGGAATCTTGCCCGGGCGATTGAAGATGAAGCTAAAAGACATGGCTATAGCGTACTTTTTGGAAGTTCCGATGAGAACTTGGAAAACTCGCAACGATTGATCGATACCTTTGTCAAACGGCAAATAGACGGTTTTATTATAGCACCGGCGGAGGGTACCGCTTCACAGCTGGAATATTTGAAAACTGCCAACATTCCTTTTGTGCTTATTGACCGTTATTTTAAAGATCTGGACACAAGCTATGTGGTTATAGACAATTTTAATGCGACCTATCAAGCAACCCAAGTATTGTTGAATCAAGGATATAAAAATGTTGCCTATGTATGTTATAAAAATCAACTGCAACATACAGAAGATCGCTATGCGGGTTATCTACAAGCGTTATTGGATCAGGGTAAATCCAGGGATACCAGTTTGGTGTGCGAGGTGGAATTTAATAATTCAGCCTACTTTAGAGAAAAATTTATTGCGTTGTTGGAGCCAGGTCGGAAAGTAGATGCTATTCTCTTCTCAACCAATACCCTTTCTATTATGGGATTAAAGATTATCAACGAACTGAATATTACCATTCCAGATGATTTGGCTGTCTTTTGTTTTGATGAAAGTGAATCCTATGATCTGTTTTATTGTCCGATAAGTTACGTCAAGCAGCCCTTGTCTATGATCGGAAAGGAAGCTGTCAGGGTCTTGCTTGAACAATTGCAAGGAAAGCCCTCTAATGAACAAAAGGTCATGCTAGATGTTGAAATTGTCGCTCGGAAATCTTGTCAGAAACCAAAATGAAAAAGCTGTTGCTCCCTTTGTTATTGTTAATCACCGGCCTTTTATTTGGTCAGGGAACGGGTACATCTTGGCAACAATTATTGCCACCGGATACAGTGGGTATATGGGTACAACCTCGGCAAGGAAAACCGGCAATGCCATTTTGGGGGCATGTCAATGGAATTAAGGTCGGACTGGATCCTCTGCCGGGGCCTAGAGGGCTGATTCGAGTTTATACCCCTTATTTGGACTACCCTTTTCCAGAGGTGATGAACTTTATCGCTTTTGAGCCTATTCCAAAGGGACAGGAAGCACGTGGGTTGTCTGAACTTGAAATGAGTAGTATCCATCCCGGAAAAAGGGGCAAACATTTTTGGAGTGCGAATAGTCCGAAGATTTTATCACCCCCGGATGGAGCATATCCCGCAAGGGGAATAGTGGAGCAGATCAAAGGTGAAGAGACATTAACCGTTTATATTTTTGCTGAACCCTTTGACAATGGGGCAAAAGTATATGTGCGGCTTCGTTTTTTTGAATCCAGGCCCTATGAGTTCGAACTGGCGACATATACTTGTCCGGGATCGAAAGAATTAGATTATTTCATTGCTACTGCGACAATGGGCAATAAAGCCAGGCTAAGAACGCTTTTCTTTCAGGATGGCATGGAATCTTCGCTTGCACTCTGGCCCGATTATAAAGACGTCCATTTTACACCACATGCCCATTTTTCACAAAAACGCATGATCAAGGACAAAAAAGGATCTGTTTATTTTATCGCTGCTCCAGATGAAATGGACTACCTCAAAACCAACTATACTGTAGGAACGCATCCGCACTGGAAATATCGGGGTAAACGGGCAACCCAATATTGGATAAAAAGAAATCCCAGTGAACAACTAAACGGACTGCTGAACGGAAGATTCACGTATTGGGCGAGTAAGGAACCAATACCTGGAGGGGTGGCCATAGAGAATTTTGAATTGAAGGAGCCATTTAAGAACGGAGATGCCTTTGTTTTTGGGATTACACCGCTTTCGCCCGAGGCATTTATCGGGCATATCAAATAGTAACCAATGAATGACCAATCCTTCGACAGAAGGGGGGATTGAAGAAAAAATAATTTCCGAGCAGAGAATTTCGCGTGATCGAACGTATTTAGATTATAGTTACTATCGCATTACGCATATTTAGCTTAAACGATTAAATTTTTGTGCCGTAGTATAAACTGATTAATAACATCTAATATTAATGATTATGAAATGCTACCTAAATTTAGTACACAGGCTCTGCATAGCCTTTTTATTTTGTGCATTTTTTTTGCAGGCAAAAGCTATACAATCTCCGAAAACATTGCAGCAAAGGATTATTCGGGGTACCGTGCGGGAAAGTGGTACGAATACAGCACTTGCAGGTGTCAATGTGAAGGTTAAAGGAAAAACAGGCGGAACTGTTACTGACACAAATGGACTATACGAAATCCGGATCGACTCCAGAGAAAGTATACTTGTCTTCTCCTATACTGGAAAGAAAATTGAGGAACGTGTAGTCGGAGAAAATGATCGGATTGATGTAAATCTTTTGGACGAGACCAATATAATTGATGAGGTGTATGTTGGCTATATGACACAACGCAAGGCAGATTTGACTGGCTCTGTTGCAATCGCAAATGCCAGCGATATCGCCAGAAACCCATCAGCGAATGCGATGAAATCCCTGCAGGGAAAACTAGCCGGCGTGCACATCACGACCAATGGTGGGAACCCTGCGGAGGGGGTAAACGTACAAATAAGGGGGTTATCTTCACTTTCTGGTGGAGTTAAACCTCTGATTGTTCTGGATGGCATGCCGACCGAAAACCTGAATCTCCGTGATATCAATGCGGCAGATATTGAATCCATTCAGGTGCTGAAGGATGCGGCATCCGCAAGTATCTATGGGGCAAGGGCGTCTGGTGGGGTCATTCTTGTTCAAACAAAAAAGGGTAAAATTGGCCAGACAAAAGTGGATTACAATGGAAGTGTAGGGGTAAGTAATATTGTGCGCAAGCCGACACTAATGAATGCCGAACAGTACGGAAAGGCGACGTTCAGGGCTTATGCCTATGATGAAGCAGTCTATGGGATCCCTATGACATTACCAAAAACTTACGATTTTACATGGCACAGAGATGCTGAGGGGCGTGCGGTATTGGATGCTGTCAAACCAGCGGAATATCTCAATGCCGAGAAAACGGTGAAAAGCGCGGACACGGACTGGCTTGATGAAATTCTCCGGCCAGCACTCATGACAAATCATCAGATATCGGTGTCCAGCGGAACAGAAAAATCAAAAAGCATGTTCTCGTTGGGATACTTTGAAAATCAGGGAACACAGATACATACCTTTTTCAGACAATTTTCCTTACGCGCCAATAATGAGGTTAATTTGATTAACAACCGCCTAAAAGTGGGGGAAAACTTTGCGGTCTCTTATTTAAGATATCGGGATGCAAATGAAATGCGCTGGGCATTGATCAATCCACCAGCCGTTCCCGTACATGATATCTATGGTGGCTGGGCCGGTGCTGCAGGTTTTGACGATTTCACCAACCCTGTGCGTGTACTGACCGATAACAAAGACAATGTCAATAATTATGTCAAAATGATCGGTAATGTCTTTGCCGATCTTAATATCTGGAAGGGAATTTCTGCCCGTTCACAATTTGGTATAGACTATGGGAATGCTTATCGAAGGAATGTGGAGAAGAAATGGTCGGAAACAGGAGGAAGAAATAGTGACGGCGAAAACTATGTTGGAAACACACAGTCGCATCCACTGAGTTACGTATGGACAAACACACTTTCGTACACATTGCAGAACGATAAGCATAGCTTAGATGCGGTCTTGGGCACAGAGTATACACGCTTTGTTGAGGAAGGGTTTTCGGCAAGACGCGAAGGAATATACCTGGAAGATCGGGATTTTGCGCATATCGGCGTAACCAATGGGACGAAATATTCACTTGGCAGCACGGCGGATGAATACGTTTACCTTTCTTATTTCGCGAAAGCCAATTACGTATATAATCAAAAGTACCTATTTTCGGCAACCTTGCGTCGGGATGGCTCCTCACTTTTTGGAGCGAACAATAAATTTGCCATGTTTCCGGCGTTCTCAGCTGGCTGGCGGATCAGCAATGAACCCTTTATGAAAGCTTATACATTTATATCTGACCTGAAGCTACGCGCAGGCTGGGGAGCTAATGGAAGTGTACAGGGATTGCCAAGGGGATACACCTCAACACCGTTTACAACAGATTATTTTGGCACATCTTACCCGATCGAAGGAAATGAGACCGGGCCACTGTATTCAGGATATCGACGGACTTGGATCGGCAACCCCAATCTAAAATGGGAAACAACAACACAAACCGACGTCGCCCTGGATTTTAGTTTATTTAATAATAGGCTTTCGGGATCCTTTGGCTATTATTTTAAGAAAACAAAAGATATCCTGGTTCAGACACCATACATTGCGGCCATGGGTGAAGGGGGCGAACCCTGGATCAATGGTGCAAGTATGAATAATCGTGGGATCGAATTGGATATCAGCTATCACAACAATCCACAAAATGCATTCCGCTATACCATATCTGCAAATCTGGGTACTTATAAAACCAAAATCGTTAGTCTTCCCAAAGATGTCATCAATAAATACCCGGGCAATGGGGTTAATGACCTTGTGCTGGGAAGGACGCCAAATATCTTATACGGCATGGTCGCCGATGGTATTTTTAAAACACAGGAGGAAGTCGATAATCATGCGGAGCAGCCCGGCAAGGCGATCGGTCGGATACGTTACAAAGACATTGACGGTAACGGAAAGATTGAAGAGTTTTACGACCGTGCTTATATCGGTGTCAAAGACCCCAAGTTTTTCGGTGGGATAACCTTCGATTTTAGTTACCGCAATTTTGATCTCAATATCTTCTTTCAGGGAGTATTTGGTAATAAAGTAAACAATCTTTGGAAACTGGAATCCGATCTGTGGAATATCAATGTGCCGGCACACAAAAATCACCCGACACGGATTTTGGATGGCTGGTATTTTGATCATACAGACTCCGATATTCCGGCGATCTCCAATTCGACCTTAAATGCCGAGCAGCGCCCCTCAAATTATACCGTCGAGGATGGCTCCTATCTTAAATTAAGGAATATCGAGCTGGGCTACACGCTTCCCAGAGCGATTTCCAAAAAAGCAGCAATGAATAATTTAAGGTTTTATTTCTCCGGACGTAATCTGCTGACATTCAAAAAAAGCTGGGGCAGGGACCGCTATACAAGTTTCGACCCTGAGATGCCTGATTATGGCTATCTGACCCCGATGATTTTGACCTTTGGTATCAATGTAACTTTTTAAACTTTCATACTATGAAAACGTATAAAATAAAGATATGCCTCGCGCTTTTCCTATGGTTCGGCGCAAGTTGTTCTGATTCCCTTGATATTGCACCCAAACAGGTGCTTGACGAATCTTTTTTGGTTAAGCCGGAGGATATGGACGGATTTGTGACCGCTGCTTATGCACGGATGACTGATATTCCTTCCTTTGATTCTCCTTTTGCACCTTGGTGGTCGGGGTCTATGCGGGCGGATGACTCTTATAAAGGCGGTGGCGGAACATGGGACGGTGATGGTTGGCATAATATGGAAATTTTTGTCGGTGTCAATCCTAATGGATGGCCGCTGGACTATCCCTGGTATGTATCCTACCAGATTATCCAACGCTGTAATACCGCGATTCAAAAGCTGCAGCTGATCAAAGAAGAAGAGTTTCCGCAGAAGAATGCACGGCTTGGGGAAGTGAAATTTATCCGGACATTTACCTTATTCCGGTTAAAACAATTCTGGAAATATATACCCTATATCGACGAAAAAGTAGTTGGTACCAGTGCAGATTTTGAAGCGGTACCAAATAGAGAGAAGGATCAGCCTAATGACCAATATCTGTGGAATAGAATATTGGCTGATTTTAAAGAAGCCGAACAATTATTGCCGGCTACCCAGCCGGAAAAGGGACGTGTTGATAAAAATGCGGCCACCGCCATGATCGCCCGAACGCTGTTATTTATGGCTTATGAACAGAATGAGAAACATGCTGTCGTAAATATCAATAAAGAAAGGCTGAATGAAGCGTTGACTTATCTGAACAAACTGACGGATCAAGAAGGTGGAAGAGTTGGCCTACAGAATGATTTCGCAGAAAATTTTGACATCAATTTTGATAATAAGACAAAAGAATCCATTTGGGAGATCCAATATTCCATTGATGACGGAAGTTCTACCGGTGGGAAGATCAATCGAAGTGAAGGACTAAATCATCCTTTTCAATGGGGTGGTTTCCAATGTTGCGGATTTCATCAGATCAGTTACACGATGGCCAATGCATTTAAAACCGGAACGAATGGGCTTCCCTTATTCGATACCTATAATAATGGCAGCTATGCAGATGGGGATGCAGTATTTTTTGGTGGTAATAGCTTTGACCCCAGATTCAGTCATACGGTAGCTGCTCCGGGACAGCCCTGGAAATACAATCCGAATCTTCTTTTTGAAATAAAGGGAATTCGGAACGGTGCCGAATATGGCTACCTAAAATCGATTAAAGAGCTGCCCCAGCCAGACTGTAAATGTTTACTATACGACGGTTGGCAATTCAATTCGATGAACAAGCGGATGATCCGCTATGATGAGGTATTACTGTGGAAAGCTGAAGTGCTGATTCAGTTGGATCGCTGGAATGAAGCGTTGGTATTGATTAATAAGATTCGTGAACGCGCAGGAAAAAGCACGGCACGCTTAGTGAAAAAGGATGGTTCCCCGGTGCTTAATTATAAAATTGCGACCTATCAGCCTGGTGTCAATTGCACTTGGGACAAAGCTTTTGCCTGGAAGGCATTGCAATGGGAAAATCGTCTTGAGTTGGCTGCAGAGGGGCGTCGTTTTTTCGATCTGCAACGTTGGGGAATATTGGAGCCAACGATGAATGCCTATTTTTCTGTCGAAAAAAATCGGTTCAAATGGATGGGGGCGGCACATTTTACAGCTGGACGTGATGAATATTTTCCAATCCCTCAACCCCAGATAAACTGGGCAAAAGGAAATTATACACAAAATCCGGGCTATTAATCCATAATGATTGTAAAAAGTGATGATAAAGATAATGATCAAGAATAAGAAATTCCTTCGTCGCCTATGGATGCTGCTGATTGTATATGGCCCATATGCTGTGTTTGGAAGGGATATTGAACCTGGGAAAATAAGTCCGTTTATTAAATCCATCAAGGTTGATCGTATCGGGGCGCAATTGCCCGAGCTGAGCTACGAGAAGATTGGGCATCAGGTTGTTAAAGTAATGGTTTCGTTCAATCTGCCCAAAAATGTGAATTGCGATGATTGGCAAATCAGGATTTTACCCGCATTCCAACCCAGTTTCCATTGGGCACCACATTTGACCCCTTCGGATGACCATATTGTTGCCCAGCATGTCTTTAGGGCTCCGATGTTGATGCTCTCCGATCAGCACAGGCAGCTTGTTATAATCCCCGATGTGGATCTGGTGAACCGTACGCGGGCCAGGGATTGGTATATGGATCTGGATGCAGAGAAAAATCAGTTAACCCTGGGACGTTCGCTGGCGCAGGTCGCGGAACATGTATTATTCAAGCGGAAGACTGGAAATACCTATGCCGGAGGTAAGTTTGAATTTGCGTTTTATGTGCTATCTTTTGACGATCGGGAGGTAGCAGATAATCCCTTTCGGAGGCCACTAGCTTTCTACTGGAAAAATTGGGGAAAGGGTCTTTTTGAGCAGGGCGAACCGATCTCCGGGAATTTGGAAACTTACGTCAGGCATAGTTATCACTGGGCATTTCAATCCTGGGTACAGCAGGTTTGGCAGTCTTTTGAAATAAATGGAAAAAAAGTAGGGGCACCAACTTTTATTGTCAATACCACCCAAAGTCCCAACTATCCCGGAAACCCCAATGAACGGGAATTTCGTTCCATATGGAATCAGGCTTGGTTCAGTTCTTTACGATCAGCCAGTGGCTTGTATCGTTTTGCAAAGCGAACGGGAGATCAGGATCTCTTGGATAAAGCCAACCTGACCAAGGAGCTGGCCTTATCCTCTCCTAAAAAGAAAGGCTTTTTCTATGGCCTCATCGGAACGGAAATGGAGGCGGCCGCTGACGGAGATAACGCTAAAAAATCTTTACGGAGCAAAGGTTGGACGGACTATTATTGGGGGAATTCAAACCGGAATCCCTACACATGGGATGCCCGCAAATCACCCTTTCATATCCTTGATATGAGCTGGACAGCGCTGCTGATGTTACGCTGGTACGACGAGCTCGAAAAGGATACGCGTTTGCTAGCCTATGCCGAAGATTATGCGAAGTCACTGCTCGAGGTTCAGTCAACAGATGGTTTTTTTCCGGGCTGGTTGGATGTAGAAACATTAAAACCACTTGCTCATCTGAATGAATCACCGGAGAGTGCATTGTCTGTTACCTTTTTATTGATGCTATATCGCATAACGCAAAAGGAAGAATATAAGCTTGCAGCCCTAAAAGCGATGCAGGCAGTTATGCGGGAGATTATCCCAGCTGGACGTTGGGAAGATTTTGAGACCTATTGGTCTTGTTCACGTGTCGGATCCGAAGACTGGGTAGGAAAAAAGGTATCGCGCAACGACATGTACAAACAGAACAATTTTTCCATGTTTTGGACGGCGGAAGCACTACTGGAATGTTATCAAATCACAAAATCAGAGCAGTATCTCAAAATAGGTCAGCGTACGCTCGACGAGTTGTTGATGACACAAGCCGCTTGGCAACCCCATTTTATTCCGATAAAAGCATTGGGCGGATTCGGGGTGATGAACGCTGATGGAGAGTGGAATGACGCCCGGCAGAGTCTGTTTGCTGAATTGATTATTCGTTATGGTAAGGAATTGAAACAAAAAGAGTATATCCAGCGTGGTTTAGCGGCTTTAAGGGCTTCCTTTGTTATGATGTATTGCCCTGAAAACCCTGATACCAAAGCACAGTGGGAAGAAGCATGGCCATTTTTTGGAAAAGAAGATTATGGCTTTATGATGGAAAACTATGGTCACGGCGGGGAGACGAATGCAAAAGGTTTAGGCATAGGCGAGTTTACCATCTATGATTGGGGGAATGGTGCAGCGGCAGAAGCCTATAATCGGATATTGGATCACTATGGCTCGGATTTTATAGCAGGCAAGAAGCTGTAGCATTTCTGATAGGCAGGCAGTTAAAACAAAAAAGGCTTGTTCATTGAACAAGCCTTTTTTGTGGTGCCACCTGGGTTCGAACCAGGGACACAAGGATTTTCAGTCCTTTGCTCTACCAGCTGAGCTATGGCACCAGTTGACCTTTTATTTAAATCTGTGATCATCAGATTGAAGCGTGGTGCCACCTGGGTTCGAACCAGGGACACAAGGATTTTCAGTCCTTTGCTCTACCAGCTGAGCTATGGCACCGCTTTCTGCTATGGGTTTGTTCCCCTATTGCGATGCAAATATAGTCTGATAATTTGAATTCTAAAACTTTTATGCAGATTATTTTCGTACTTTTTTCGAACGTGTTGATTTTGATCGATATAAAATTACAAGAAACTAACATATAGGAAAAGGAATAAGCTGTATCTTTGCATTTCAATAATTAGAGATGAGTAAAAGAGGAAGAGTTTTAGTTGCAATGAGTGGAGGGGTCGATAGCTCCGTTGCTTCTGTCATGCTCCACGAACAAGGATATGAGGTTATCGGTATCACGATGAAGACATGGGATTATGCATCCGCAGGTGGTTCGTCGAAAGAAACCGGATGTTGTAGCCTTGATAGTATCAATGACGCTCGTACATTAGCCGTAAACTATGGTTTCCCTCATTATATATTAGATATACGTGATGAGTTTGGAGACTTCGTAATTGATAATTTTGTAGAAGAATATATTGCTGGACGTACACCTAATCCGTGCGTGTTGTGTAATACCCACATCAAGTGGGAGGCTTTAATGAAACGTGCTGACAAATTGGACTGTGAATTTATCGCTACAGGACACTATGCCAATATCCGTATGCACGACAATGGCCGTTATGTGATCTCCAAAGGTAAGGATGAAAATAAAGATCAGTCTTATGTTTTGTGGGGAGTTTCACAAGAAAACCTTGCGCGGACACAATTTCCTTTGGGATCTTTCACAAAAAAGGAGATTCGTCAGATGGCTTTGGATATGGGGCAAAAAGAATTGGCCAATAAATCTGAAAGTTACGAGATCTGCTTCGTTCCTGACAACGACTACCGTGCATTTTTGAGACATAAGGTGCCTACTTTGGATCAACAGATCGGCCCAGGTAATTTTATCCTTTCCGATGGTACCGTCGTGGGTAAGCATATCGGCTATCCTTATTTCACCATCGGTCAACGTAAAGGCTTAGGTATTGCTTTGGGAAAACCGATGTTTGTGATCGAAATCCTTCCAGAAAGTAATACGGTGGTCTTGGGAGAAGAACATGAGCTTGAAAAGTCACACGCCTACGTTCGTAATGTGAACTTTGTCAAATATGCAGGACTGGATCAACCGATGGAAGCAATTTCAAAGGTACGTTATAAAGATTCCGGTGCTCTGTCGACCATTTCACAGGAGGGTGACAAAGTTCGTATTGACTTTGTGCATAATGTAAAAGGTATTGCCCCTGGACAATCGGCCGTGTTCTATGAAGGAAATGATCTACTCGGTGGTGGTTTCTTAATGAAATAATAGGAATCTGTCCTGAGATTCAGAATAAGAGTTTTAATCCCTATGCTGTAGGTATAGTATAGGGATTTTTATTTGGTTTAAAATGTTCTTTCTTTGGCTCCCAAACTAGAGGATATTCCCTTGCTTCCTTTGTGGAAATTGATAAATCTTAGTTTGTTTTTACTAATAATTTTAGTAATTTTAATCTATGAATTCATCGGAATATTTCAAGGGCAGAGGGGCACAGATTAATCCCAATAACAAGTTTTTTGTAAACCAATATGTGCAAGAACATGTGGAGGGGCTGGATGAGGAATTTTTGGGTGCCGAGAAAACGCAGTTTATTCCGACACATCCGAAATCGATTATATCCAAATCCAATAGCCCTGACCTCCGTTTCGAAAGATCAATTAATCCTTATCAGGGCTGTGAGCATGGTTGTATTTATTGCTACGCGCGTAATTCACATGAGTATTGGGGGTTCAGTGCGGGATTGGATTTTGAACGTAAGATCTTGGTAAAACATAATGCGGCACAGTTGCTTGAGCAGGAATTCAGGAAAGCGAGCTATCAGCCTGATTTGATCATGCTTTCGGGGAATACAGATTGTTATCAACCTATCGAACGCAAATTGGGTATAACAAGGTCGATCTTAGAATTGATGTTGAAATACCGGCATCCAGTTTCTATCATCAGTAAAAATGTACTGATGCGGCGGGATTTTGATCTCTTGCGCGAACTTGCGACACTAAACCTGGTTTCCGTTGCCGTGACCATCAATTCGTTGCGGGAGGAGGTACGTCAGAAAATGGAGCCCCGGACGGCAACGGCATCGGCCCGGTTGAAACTGATCGAGGGATTGACAGGGATAGGTGTGCCAGTCATGCTGATGATGGCGCCCATCGTTCCGGGAATCAATAGCGATGAGATCGCTGACTTGATTCGCCTTGGAGCCGACGCAGGTGCGCGTACTGCTTCCTATACGATCGTCAGGCTCAATGGACAGATCGGTGCTATTTTTAAGGATTGGCTTTATCAAAACTATCCTGATCGGGCTGAAAAGGTATTACATTGGATCGAAGCCTGTCATGGTGGAAAAATTAACGATACCGATTTTGGACGAAGAATAAAAGGGGAGGGTCATATGGCCGAGAGTTTACAGCATTTATTTAAGCTTTCCGTCAAAAAATATATGAACAATGGGGTGCTGCCTCCTTTAAGAAGGGATCTTTTCCGTTTGCCTGATGCGGGGACACAGCTGGGATTGTTTTAGATGGTTGGAGCGACAATTATGAATTTGCTATTCTCGAAGAGGAATATCCGCGTTAAATTTTAGCAAAAAAGCCTGATTCATGCAATGAATCAGGCTTTTTTATGGATAAGATCGATGTTCAGTGAACTAAGATTTCTTTCTTTTGATCAATACATAACTCACATAGAGTAATATCAGCCAAGCAGGGATCAATTCTACCGGAAGTTTCATCCCTGTTACCCACATAATACCAAGTACTGCTATTAAAAAGATCAGACAGATATAATTACTCAATGGATATAGGAAAGACGGGAACTTAGTGCGTAAATGCGCATCGAGTTTATTTTTTCTAAAGTACAAATGTGTAATGGAGATCATTACCCAGTTGATAATCAATGAAGACACCACCAGCGACATCAGGATTTCCAGTGCATTTTTTGGTGCAACATAATTGATAAATACACAGACAGCAGCAAACAATGCCGAGACCAAAATAGCATTGATCGGCGCATGATTTTTGTTGAGTTTCGAAAGAAAACGAGGAGCATTTCCCTGCTCTGCCAGTCCATATAACATTCTACTGTTACTATATACGCTGCTGTTATAAACAGACAAGGCTGCTGTAAGCACAATAAGATTTAACGCATTTGCGATAATTTTTGTGAAATAAAAAGTCTTTCCAAAGATGGTGAATTCAAATCCATTTAGCTTGTCAAAAACAAGTACAAAGGGGCTTGTATCTGCGGTGATATTTGTCCATGGCGTCAAAGAGAAAAGAATGATCAAAGCGCCGACGTAAAAGATCAAAATCCGATAGATCACCTGATTGGTCGCTTTCGGTATATTCTTTTCGGGGTGCTCGGCTTCTGCGGCAGTAATACCAACCAATTCCAGACCACCAAAAGAAAACATGATCAAAGCCATAGCCGAAAGGAGGCCTTCAAAATTGCCATCTGCAGTTTGGCTAAACCAGCCTTTTGGGAAAAAACCGCCATGTGAAGTCAGGTTGCTGAGGCTTGCCTGTTCACCTCCGGTACCGCTTATAAGTAAGTAAACACCGAAAACAATCATCGCAATGATGGCCACCACTTTGATAATGGAAAACCAAAATTCCGTCTCGCCATAAATTTTGACAGAGGCAAGATTCAGGGCGTTGATTGCAAAGAAGAAAAATAAGCTCGATGCCCATAGCGGTATTTCGGGCCACCAAAATTGAACATAAACACCGATAGCCGTTAATTCGGCCATACTGACGAGGATATAAAGAACCCAATAGTTCCAGCCAGAAGCATAACCGGCAAAGGAACCCCAGTATTTATTGGCGAAATAGCTGAAGCTTCCTGAAACAGGTTCTTCTACCACCATTTCTCCCAATTGGCGCATAATGAAAAAAGCAATGATCCCAGCAAATGCATAGCCAAGGATGACAGCAGGCCCTGCTAATGTAGCAGCCTTTCCAATACCCAGAAATAAGCCTGTGCCAATCGCGCCTCCCAGTGCAATTAATTGAATATGTCTATTTTGAAGTCCTCTTTTTAATTCTTCCTTATTGTTTTGTTTCTCCATGTGAATGGTTAATACGGTTACTAGTTCATTTTGACAGATTCTTGGATTGTAGAGCCTGAGGCTATATTGATAGTTCCAAGCCAGAATCGGATTGACCAAAATCGGTACTGTTAAGCTAATATGCCTTTGATCGGCGTAGCTCCCCCAGCACATGTTTTGTCCTAAGCGCATAAAGTTAATAAAACACTTAGGTATTTATGCACATTCCGTTGTGGTTTTACTCTATTTCGTTGTTTTTTTAAAAACAATGGCGGAGTCCATGTTTGACTAGGAATTAGAAAGCGCCGTAATTTGGAAATACGGCGCTTTATGAATTAGTAGCTAGTGTGATTTTTGGCCACTCTAACTAATAACGAAATCTTATTTGTAAATGCTACTCAAAAAGACAGATTAATTTGCTTTTTGTGTTTTTTCTACGCTGCAGTCACATCCGCAACCTTTGGAGCAGCTCGATTTGCCCTTTAATGATTTTCGGACATTTTTAACGACATACCATACAGCCGCCAAAACCAAAATTCCTACGATGAGATATTGTACGGTTAAATTATCCATAGCTTTTTTATTTTAAAAGTTGATAAGCAATTAAGGCACTGAAATAGGCCAAGCCTGTCATAAAACTAAGTTGTATTAAAGTCCATTTCCAAGAGCCCGTTTCCCTTTTTACGGCAGCTATTGTACTCATACATTGCATAGCAAAAGCGTAAAACAGCAATAAGGATACACCAGAAGCCAGATTGTAAGCAGGTAAACCGGTGTTCCGGTTAATTTCGCTTTTCATTTTACCCAATACCGTTGTTTTAGATGTTTCATCTTCGATATCCACTTCGTCACCAAGGCTGTATACGGTGGCCATTGTGCCGACAAATACTTCACGGGCAGCAAAAGAAGAAATAAGACCAATTCCCATCTTCCAATCGTAACCTAATGGTTTAACTACGGGTTCAATTGCCATGCCAAGATAGCCTAGGAAAGAATGTTCCAGCCGATATGACGAAATTTCGTGATCTAAGTCTGCTTCGGATAGGTTGGGATTATCTTTTGTTACGTATTCTTCCGCTCGGCTAAATTTATCATTTGGCCCAAAGCTGCCTAATGCCCATAGTATCACAGAGATTGCCAGAATGATTTTACCTGCACCGAAGACAAAGCTTGATGCTTTTTCCCAGACATTTAAAGCAACATTCTTCCAATCCGGAGTTTTATAGGTCGGCAGTTCGAAGATTAAAAATGATTTGTGTTTTGATTTGATGACCTTCGTCAGAATGACTGCAGACAGCAACGCTGCAAAGATACCAAGGAGGTACATGACAAATAAAACAATACCCTGTACTTGAAATCCTCCGACTTTAGTGTCTGGTATAACCAGACCGATCAGAACAATATAAATCGGGAGACGGGCCGAGCAGGTCATAAAAGGTGTTACCAGAATCGTCACCAGCCTTTCCTTGCTATTCTCGATATTGCGTGCAGACATGACTGCAGGAACAGCACAGGCAACGCCCGAAATCAATGGAATCACCGATTTTCCATTCAGCCCGAAAGGACGAAGCCATCGGTCCATCAGGAAAACTACGCGGCTCATATAGCCCGTTTCTTCCATGATCGAGATAAAGATGTATAAAATGACGATCTGTGGAATAAAGATCACGATTCCGCCAATGCCTTTGATAATACCATTGCTGAGCAAATCGGTCAATGGCCCCGCCGGCAATGCTGTTTGTGTATAGGCCGCAAGATCACCGAATAGGCCGTCGATAAAGTCCATGGCTGGTCCAGACCAGGTATAAATTGCCTGGAAGATCAGAAAAAGGATTCCAAAAAAGATGACATACCCAAAGATCGGGTGCAGCAGGATGCTATCGATCGTATTGGTCTTGTTTTTGTTGGAAGCCTCATCTTTTACATAAAGCTCAGCGAGACTGCTATCTAAAGATTTACTGCGTAATATAGCTTCGTCTTTTTGCAGCTTTTCAGCCCGTAATTGATATTTATCACGGATTTGCTGGATGGACTGATTCTTTTCTTTTGATAAAAAGGATACTTCGCCCTTGGCTAAATATTGCCAGGTATGGTATTCAGTATCTAAGGGGAAAAGGCGTTTGGTTTCCTCCAATGCAGCATCGGCTTCCTTTGGTAAGCTGAATTTGCTGATATACATGGGAGGAACGGCATCAAAGTTTTTGATCAGCTGATCTATACCCTGCCCGGTACGGGCGTTGGTTTCGTATACTTTTGTATTTAATAAATGCTCAAGTTTTTGGATATCTATTGTAATGCCTTTTTCCTTGGCTTCATCAATCATATTGATGACGAAGATGGCAGGTAGACCAAGCTCCCGGGCTTGCTGATAAAGGATAATTGACCGTTTTAAGTTGGTCGGTTCAGCGACGACAACAACAAGGTTGGGTCTGAAACTACTTTTTTTGTCAACCAGGGTGTTGAAGACAACTTCCTCATCCATTGAACTTGGAAACAAGGTATATGTCCCTGGTAAATCGATAATTCGATAAGTCTTGTTATTGGCTTTTACTTGCCCCTCACGTTTCTCGACAGTAATTCCGGGATAGTTTCCTACTTTCTGATTTAATTTTGTAATCCGGTTAAATAGAGATGTTTTACCCACATTTGGATTCCCCAAAAGTGCAATAATCGGGTTATTCATTATTTCTGATCAATAAGGATGACTTTAGCTTCTGATTTGCGGATGGCAATCAAGGCGTTATTAGCACTAATATTTAAACATATAGGACCGTCCAAAGGAGCGATGTGTTTCACTTCTATTTCAGTACCCGGGATAAACCCCAATTCGAAAAATTTAGCTGGAATATCGTGCGAATCAAAATCTATTATTACCGCTTTTTCCCCTTTTTTTAGCTTATCTAAGCTAGTTCTATTACGCATCTACCTGTTTTTTTGAATTCTTCAAATATACAGAATTTCTACCATTTAGAATGATTCTAATGTCATAGTTATGTATTTAGTAAAAAACAGCTATCTTTACTATTCAGAACGATTAATTATCAACCAGAATGAAGATTGAGGACGAAATCAAAGTAAGTAAATTCAGTAATGAATGGCATCGTTGTACGGTAAATATTCTATATACGTACAATTGGATTAACAATGAGCTTGAACAGCGAGCTGCCAAAGAGGGGATCACTTTGAAACAGTTTAATGTCTTGCGCATTTTAAGGGGGCAATATCCTAAGCCTGCAACCAATAATCTCATTAAATCAAGAATGCTGAGTACAACGCCGGATATCTCCCGGATGATTGATCGCATGGTTTCCAAAGGATTGGTTTCACGTTGTCAATCTGATGGAGATAAAAGGGCTGTGGATTTGGTTATCACAGAAAAGGGCTTAGAGATCCTTAAAAATCTAGATGAGGATATGCTGATGCAGGATCTTTTACCCAATCGAATTAGTGAAGAAGAAGCGGTTACGCTAAGTACACTGCTGGATAAACTTCGCGGCTAAAGAAATTAATGCGCATGGTCATGATGTTCATGATCATGCGGTTGTTGATGCTGATCGTGCCCATGATCATGTTCCCCCACAAATAAGAAACTTCCTAGAGCTATAGCCACACCGGCAATAACAGCAATCATTTTCTTTTTATTGAATTTATGATGGTCAATGGAGCCCGATTCAAAAAGTATCGTCGTGGAGATGTGCAAGAAAATACCGATAACCACCGCCATGATTTTATCAAAATACTGCTGAATATTGCCTACTTCTCCCGCACTGATGGCCTTGCTTAATAAAAAGCCAAAAGGGGTCATAGCGGCAAATAAGGCCAGTGTAATAAGGATGGTATTTTTCTTTAAATGCGTGCTTATCAAGATACTTCCCAATGCAAATGCAGCTGGGATGTGGTGAATTGATATACCTAGTGCAAGTTCAGTCTGATGTGTCGCCGCAAGTGGCATACCTTCCAGGAATGCGTGTAGACATAGGCTGAACATAATACCGATTGGAAAACGATGGCTGTGATGGTCGTGCTCATTGTCCGTATGGATGTGGCCATGCTCTATCCCCTGGGAAAACTGTTCAAGAAAGAGCTGGAAGAGAAATCCCGCAAGTACATAAATGCCCAGTACTTCAGGTGAAGTATTGTTGGACTGGTAGACATGTGGCATAAGATGAAGTACGGTAATGGAGAATAAATAGGCTCCACTGAAAGAAAGGATGAGTTTAAGAAAATTCGTTCCTTTCTTCTGTACAAAAAATACGGCAATTCCACTTGCAAATGCAGGTATGAATAAAATTAAAATCAATAAAATTGAATTCATTATACTTGTTCAGTTTTAAAAAAGCTAGGTACAAACCGTTTGAATAAATAGCCTGTAGCCAAACCGACCAGGATACCTAAGGCCGAACCACAGAGCACATCAAACGGGTAATGAACACCAACATAAATTTGAGAGACTGAGATTAGGGTTGCCCAGGCAATACAAAGCCAAAGCACATATTTCCATCTCCTCCGGAAGAGTACAATCCAGAAAAAAGCAAGGGAAAAATGATTGGCCGCATGGGAGGAGGTAAAGCTAAAGCCCGAACCACAGCGTACGCGGATGTTGACATTTTCTTTAAACTCCACGTCATTGCATGGTCTAATCCTTTTTACAGTCTTTTTGATCAAATTAGATGATATACCATCGGAAATTCCGAAAGTAACCAAGGTCATGGCAACAATTAGGATACCTGTTTTTCCATAGGTCTTGATGAAAAATATGATCAAAAATAAATACAAAGGTGCCCAGGTATATGGATTGCGCAAAATAGGCAATAGCCAATCAAACACGGGGTTACTCAAGCCCTGATTAATGGCCAGAAAAATCTCTTGATCGATGTGTACTAATTGTTGAATCATAAATGTTGCTGATGACAATGAAATCCCAAACTTTAAAAAACTCGTTTTTCAAAAGTAAAAATAATTTCATTGCAAACGGTTGTTTCTTTTAAAAACAACTTTGTTGCAACAAATATACGTTAAATATTCATTAATTATAATTTTAATTCGATATTTTATTGGCATTGTGCTAAATTTACACGTTAATCAATTCAAGAGAAATGACTTTAATTAAATCAATATCAGGAATACGTGGTACGATAGGTGGGCGTGCTGGAGAGGCACTTACCCCGATAGATATCGTTAAATTTACAGCCGCATACGGCAAAATAATTGTCAAACAGAGTGGCATCAAAAAAATTGTGGTAGGAAGAGATGCACGCGTTTCCGGAGAGATGGTCAGTAATTTGGTGATTGGTACCTTGCAAAGCATCGGTGTTGATGTAGTTGATTTAGGTCTTTCAACAACGCCGACGGTAGAGATTGCTGTGCCTATGGAAAAGGCGGCCGGTGGTATTATTTTAACGGCTTCACACAACCCGGGCCAATGGAATGCGCTGAAGTTGTTGAATGCAAAGGGAGAGTTTATTTCAGATGTTGAAGGACAGGAAGTATTGGCGCTCGGTGAATCCTTAGACTTCGACTTCTCGGAAGTAGAAGAGATCGGACAGGTTCATAAAGATTATTCTTATTTACAGAAACATGTTGACGCCGTATTGGCCTTAGAATATGTGGATAAAGAAGCGATCAAAGCGGCTAATTTTAGAGTTGCTCTGGATGCGGTCAACAGTACTGGTGGTACATTTATACCCGCTCTATTGGATGCGCTTGGTGTACAGACAGTCTATAAGATCCATTGTGAACCCAATGGTCAATTTCCGCATAATCCAGAACCATTGAAAGAACATCTAACGGATTTATCCGCTGCAGTTCTTGAAAACAACGCTGACTTGGGTATTGCTGTGGATCCGGATGTAGACCGGCTGGTCTTTATGATGGAGGATGGTGAGTTATTTGGTGAAGAATATACGTTAGTTGCTGTAGCGGATTACCTATTGCAGCATAAGAAAGGAAATACAGTTTCCAATTTGTCTTCCACACGTGCATTGCGCGATGTAACGAAAGCGCATGGTGGCGAATATTATGCGGCCGCCGTGGGTGAGGTAAATGTGGTGACAAAAATGAAAGAAGTCGATGCTGTGATCGGTGGCGAAGGAAATGGCGGTGTCATTTATCCCGCATCCCACTACGGCCGTGATGCGTTGGTCGGTGTGGCCATCTTCTTGACACACTTGGCAAAACTTGGTAAAAAGGCTTCAGAGTATCGTGCTTCTTTACCGCAGTATTTTATGTCAAAAAACAAGATTACCTTAACTCCAGAATTGGACATTGATAATCTATTGGCCAAAATGGAGGAAAAATATAAAAATGAAGACCATTCAACAATTGATGGGCTGAAAATAGACTTCGAAAATGAGTGGGTTCATTTGCGCAAGTCGAATACCGAACCGATTATTCGGATCTATTCTGAGGGACCGACGCCCGAAGCTGCTGAGCAGATCGCGCAGAAGATTATCAGAGAAATTGAAGAAATAATTAAATAGAAACAAAAAGCTGCATCCGCAGCTTTTTGTTTTAGGACTCATCTGATTAGTACAACATAGTCCTAGATATTAAGATGTTTTAGAATTTATGATTAGAAAGATCATTTTAAGTACGTATTGTTTTCTTAGTTTAATTTTATTGGCCTTGCCAACAAGTGCCCAGCAGCCTGTAGACGAAATCAATAGGGTGTTAGATCAATGGCACAAATCTTCGGGTGAGGTAAAGTATGGCCCTTTTTTGAATGTCGTCGCTTCGGATGGTATTATTTTGGGAACGGATCATGACGAGCGATGGGATAAGGCGCATATTGATAAGTTCGCTAATCAATATTTTAATCCCAAAAATGCCTGGACTTATACCTATGACAAACGGCATATTAGTTTTAATGCAGATAGCACAACAGCTTGGTTTGATGAAACTTTTAAGATCAATACCAAGTCTTTTCGTGGCGTGGGGGTGTTGAGCAAGCTGGACAGTGAATGGAAGCTTCGTCAATATAGCATGTCTATGTCGGCTCCTTATGCGGATGTAAAGGCAGCTGTGGGCGGAAAGGCCGGCCAGAAAATCCATAGTAATCTCTTATTGGTGATGGTGCTGTTTTTCTTTATGGCCATGTTATTTGTGCTGAGCCAGCGCTTAAAAATTTCTTATCCCATTCTTCTGGTTATTGGCGGGCTGGTGATCTCTTTGATTCCCGGTGCCCCGGTCATTAGTATTGATCCTGATATTGTATTTATGGTGTTTTTGCCACCTTTGCTTTTTGAAGCGGCCTGGTATACCAATTGGGGGAATTTTCTGAAGTGGCGCCGGTCGATCTTTATTATGGGATTTGGCTTGGTCTTTTTTACCTCATTGGCCATTGCATATTTCTCGGTCAGCATCATTCCCGGATTTACATTGGCGCTAGGATTTCTGCTGGGGGGCATTATCTCTCCACCAGATGCGGTGGCAGCGAGTTCGGTCCTGAAAGGCGTCAGTATCCCCAAACGTGGTATCGCGATATTGGAAGGAGAAAGTCTGGTCAATGATGCCGCTTCGCTTACCGTATTTAGATTTGCATCCATTGCAATTCTTACAGGCCAGTTTGTCATGGGCAATGCCACTACACAGTTTCTTGTTTTATCGGTCATGGGGGTTGTTGTAGGACTTGTCATCGGTCATATCCTCTATATATTCCTGCGCTATATCGCTAAATCGTCCAGTATCTCTACACCTATTACCCTTATCGCGCCGTACCTGATGTATATTGTTGCGGAGCATTTTGAATGGTCCGGAGTTTTAGCTGTAGTCAGTGGGGGACTGTTTCTTTCCTTCCGGGCGGGTGATTATCTCAATTATCATACACGCATCCAAACGAAGGAGGTTTGGGCCACAGTGGGTTTTCTATTAAATGGATTTGTCTTTATTTTAATTGGACTTGAACTCCCGGTCATTATCAACGGATTGGGCGAGTACTCCATGGAGGAAGCGATTGACTATGCATTGGCGATCTGTGTGATTGTTATTGTATTGCGATTAATCGCGGTGTACCTCTCGGCCTTTGTTCCTAGAATACTGTTCAAACGCGTTCGTATCAAGGAAAAGAGTCCAGGCTGGAAGCTGCCCTTGGTTGTGGGCTGGGCTGGTATGCGGGGTGTGGTCTCTTTGGCTTCAGCATTGGCGATCCCTTTGACTTTGTACGACGGGACTGCTTTTCCGCACCGTAACCTGATCTTGTTTATTACTTTTGTGGTTATTTTGGTGACCCTTGTTTTTCAGGGCCTTACCCTGCCATTGCTGATCAAACTGATCAAAATTGAAGAGGTCGATGAGCAAGCTTCGATGGAAGAACAAATCGATGAGATCCGCGTCCGTCTTGGCAAAGAATCTATTGCCTATTTGGATAAACATTATGGAAAGGAAATGCTGGAACATGAGACAATAGCTCGCGTCAAAGAGCAGATTATCCGGAGTGTAAATGCGTCCGAGCGTGCCAAGGAAGAAGACACGCGTGCGCAACTTTCTGCTGTTAGAGGCTTGTACAATAAAATTATGCTGGAACTTTTAGCTTTACGTCGCGATGGTTTGTACAAAATCAAAGAAAGCAAGGCTTACGATAGTGACGTCATCAAAGAAATGGAGTATTCCTTGGATCTGGAGGAATCGCGTTTATCGCGTAAATAGATAATTACAGGAAGAAGTCCGCGGATCTTCCCGCAGATTGAGCTGATAGTACAGGAAAAATAGCGACTTAGTTTATAATGCTAATTTCGCTATTTTTCCTTTATCTCCTGCCAGAAATACGGCCTGACCTTTTTTGGCTTTTTGAACAGCATTGAAGCTTTCCTTTCCGATAGGTGTCCAGTTTTTACCCCCGTCATTCGAGCGGTCTGTACCCGAGGTACCCGTGCAGATCAATTGTTTTTTGGAGAGATAAATGACTGCCGACTTAAAGCCTGCAGGGGCTGTCTGTGGTGCAGACCATGTCTTGCCGCCATCGTTGGTCAAAAGGCTATTTTTGTCTTTATTTTTATCTTCCTTGTAATCACCGCCGACCACAATACCGGTTTTTGATGTGTAAAATGCGACCGAAAAAGGACCCGTGCTATTTTTTCCCTGAATCATGGGGCAACTGTAGCGCTTCCATGTGCTGCCCTGATCCGTGCTGCTGTATATATTGGCTACAGTTCCACCAGTGGCAATCCAGTAGGTGCCTTGGTCATTGCAGTAGATGGATGTTCCGCTCGCCGCAAAGCCCGCTTCCCCCTCAGTAATGGAAAGGTGCATATTCGCGGATATATCTTTCCAAGACTTTCCGAAATCGACGCTTTTCAATAAAGGCATTTTACCATGAATGGCGTCGCCAAAAGCAATTCCCACACCTTTTGACGTAAACGCAAATCCATCATAAAATATTTCCGGTCGCTTGTCACTGAATACTTCCTTCCAGCTTCGGCCACCATCCTGTGTACGTAAGATAATAGCGGGCGAACCTGCCGATATAATAAGGGCCTCATTCTCATCAAATGCTTCGATATCTCTAAAATCGATTTTTTCATAACCTATGGGATTGACCCATTGCCAGTTTTTTCCGGCATCCGTGCTTAAACCCACAGTACCATTGCTGCCACTTACCCAAACGGTTTCATCATCGACGACACTTAGCCCCCGATAGCTGCTGTTACGTTCTTGATTGACAATGTTAATCGTGGCTTGCTGAGCACTTAGGAGGTTCAGAAAGAAGATTTGGATAATGAAGATCAGATATAAAGGTTTCATGTGGGTATGCTGTTTATTTAAACAAATCTACTCGTCTTTTTGAAACTTTCCGTGGTTTTTTTAAGATTGTTTTGCGGAGCTGCAAAAATCCAACGGTCATTTTTCGCGGCGATTTGAAATAAGGAATGCTCAAGACAACCAGGAGTGCAATACAGGCCGACGTCCCCAGTGCTCCACCATAGCCGGTAAAAAACTTGCTTGTATTGAGCAGAATAGTTGTAAAGATAATGCCGGCAAGGGCCAGACCAAAATAAGTGGATAGCTGATTTTTTGATACCATGCCTATAAATGACGCTCCTATAAAAATTGGCGGAATATATTGTGCCAGATAGGGAGAAACACTTTTTGGAAAGAAATGAAGAAAGCCGGCAACAACTAAGGTCAATAAAGCTGATGATCGTACAGCACCTTGGTTCAACGTGGTATTTAGGTAATACGTCGCTGTACTTGCGATGACACCGACCAGGTATAAAATGAATGTTTCCATATTACTTAAAAAGGTACAACAATAGGTAGGTAAGTGAAACGCCTAGAAAGGCCAATGTCCCAAGTTTACCACCGACGCCATTTAAAAGGCTCTTCGATACAATGAGGAAGATCGCGGTGAAAATACTGGCTGCTAGAATAAAAGAGAAACCGTGGGCCACCTGCGCATTGGACATGCCAACAAATGCGCCGCAATAAATCGCTGCAGGAAGGTGGGGCAGATAAGCTGAATTTTTGTTGATATTGGGGATGAAGGAGGCCAGGGTACCTGTCAGTGCCGCCCCTAAGACGGGACCCAAACCGAATATCTGATTGAAGTAATAGGACGCAATAGCGCCTATCGGTACCCAAACCGCAATTTTAATGGATTCATATTCATGCTTATGATGATGAATCGGCGATCTGAGATAACTGTATAGGATCAGTAAGGATAATAGGCCGATAAAGGCTAATACAATATAAGAATGCGTATTTTCTACAAAGATGGCAACTAAAAAAAGTGCCTGAATGACAAATAATAAGCAGATGCTTATTGTCCTAAATTTCTGCCGGGCTTGCATTGAAGTAAATTTAGGCAAAGGTACTGATTATTTGTCTATTCTGTTGGTAGATTTTCTTTTTACCAATAAGGGGTCAAGGACAATTTGTTCAATTGCTTCGTACGGATTTTTTTGTTTAACCATTTTGAGAAAGAGCTTGGCACATTCTTCCCCCATTTTATTGGCCTGTTGATCAATACTTGAGAGTGTAGGTGTGATAAAGGAGGAAAAGGTCTGGTTTGCAAAACCGATCACACCTGTCGCCGGAATAGCGATATTTGCTGATTTGAGTGCCTGTATAATCCCCACAGCTGTAAAGTCGTCCCCGCCAATAAAGGCGTCAGGTCGAATTTCAGATTTTAGAATCTGTTCAGTGCCTTTTATTCCGGCTTCAATGGATAAGTCGCCCCGCACAATAAAGTCTTCATGCTGGGGAAGCTGAGCCTCTTTTAGCGCCGCTTCGAACCCATGGAAACGATCCTGGAAAATAGCAATCTCTTTGTCTGTTGTAATAAAGGCAATATTTCTATAGCCCTGTTCGATCAGATGTTGGGTTGCAAGATAGCCGGCTTTAAAATCGTCAAGTTTCACGACAGGAGCGGGAATATTTTTGTGGGTACGGTCAAAGATAATTAAGCACTTGCGCTGATTGATGACTTCCTGAAAGTGACTTGTTTCTTGTGTTTCCAATGATAGTGAAGCAATGATGCCATCTATCTGAGCTTCCAGCAAAGTCTTTACACCATTGACCTCATCTTCAAAAGATTCATTTGACTGGTAAAGCAAGAGGCTGTAATTGTGTTTCTTCAGCTCTTTTTCAATACTGTGCACGGCCTCCGCAAAAAAATGAATTTGCATGGTCGGTACAATAACGCCAATTGTATTGGATTTGCCCGAAGAAAGGGACGATGCAAGTTTATTGACGCTATAATTCAATTCCTTGGCTTTGTCGAGTACTAATTTTCGTGTCGCCTCGCTGATCGTAGGCACATTGTTCAATGCGCGTGATACAGTAGAGACTGTCACACCGAGCGCACGGGCAATATCATAAATTGTCGTTTTTTTATTCACGCTCCAAAGTAAATAATTTTATTTAATATTTTGAAAATTCAGAAACATATCCTACTTTTATGCAACCGGTTGCAATACTTGCTTCCGAGATTATTTTAATAACCAGTTACAATTAATTACCATGTATTTGTTAGGTATAGATGTAGGTACTTCTTCCGTAAAAGTTTCAATCGTTGAAGCTTCTTCGCAGCGTAAGGTTTGCTCGGTGCAATATCCGGATATAGAAGCGCCCATAATTACTGTGGAGCCCAACTGGGCCGAACAAAATCCGCTGGATTGGTGGGACTACTTTAAACAGGCTTTGTTGAAGGCAAATGCCTTAGGGCTGTACGATCCCAAAGCAATCTCCGCCATTGGAATCGCTTACCAGATGCACGGTTTAGTGGTTGTTGATAAAGATCAGCAGGTGCTCCGAAATGCGATTATTTGGTGCGATAGTAGAGCAGTAGAGTTGGGGAATACCGCTTTTGATGAAATTGGAAGATCCTTCAATCTGAGCCATCATCTGAATTCTCCAGGAAATTTCACGGCGTCAAAGCTGGCTTGGGTAAAAGCTAATGAGCCGGCGGTTTACGAAAAGATAGATAAGATCATGCTCCCTGGCGATTTTATAGCCATGAAACTTTCGGGCCAGGTGACAACTTCCATATCGGCCTTATCGGAGGGTATCTTTTGGGATTTCAAAAACAATACACTATCCGATACCATCATGGATTACTATGGCTTTGATGAACATCTTATTCCAGAGATCTTACCTGTATTTTCGACGCATGGACAGATTAAAGCGGCTGTTGCCGAGGAACTCGGCCTTTCCGCTACGGCGACGATCAATTATAAGGCTGGCGATCAACCCAACAATGCGCTTTCTCTCAATGTCCTTCAGCCCGGGGAGGTAGCTGCTACTGCTGGTACTTCAGGTGTTATTTACGGGGTGAGCGATCAGCTGATTGCGGACCGCGAATCACGTGTCAATACATTTGCGCATGTAAATTACCGTGAAGATGATATTCGGACCGGCGTATTACTATGCATCAATGGAACTGGTATTATGAATAGTTGGGGACGGAAGTTGCTGGGGCGCGATTTATCGTATGAACAGATCAATACCATGGCTGGGTCATCACCTATAGGAAGTAAAGGCCTGCAGGTTATTCCATTTGGGAATGGCGCCGAGCGTATGCTCAATAATCAAACGGTGGGGGCTTCAATTACAGCAATCGATCTAAATAGGCATGAGGCAAGCGATATGCTGCGCGCGATACAGGAGGGAATTGCTTATGCTTTTCGTTATGGACTGGATATCATGCGTGAAAATGGCCTGTATCCGAATATGATCCGTGCGGGATATGCAAATTTATTCTTGAGCTCCGTTTTTCGCGAGTCTTTTGTAGGAGTCACAGATGTCCCGGTGGAAATTTTTAATCACGACGGCAGTGTTGGTGCAGCGCTGGGGGCAGGGATCGGTAGCGGCTATTACACGGATTTTGCCGAAGCTTTTCGCACCTTGAAACCAGTGTATACGGTTGAACCTCAATTTGTAGCGCAGTATGAAGAGCATTACCAGCAATGGAAGGAATTGTTAAATAAAAACATAAATAAAAAATAAGATGAATATTATCACAGGAAAAAAAGAATTTTTCAAAGGCGTTGGCCAGATTCAGTTCGAAGGAAAAGAAAGTACAAATCCATTGGCTTTCCGTTATTACAATCCGCAGCAAATTGTTGCTGGAAAAACCATGGAAGAGTATTTTAAATTTGCCTGTTCATATTGGCATTCATTTAATGGCAATGGATCTGATCCATTTGGTGGACCGACACATCAATTTCCATGGGACGAAAGCAGCGACGTAATCACCCGGGCAAAAGATAAAATGGATGCGGCATTCGAATTTATCAGTAAATTGAATATACCTTATTACTGCTTCCATGATGTAGATTTGGTCGATTATTCAGATAATGTCCTCGAAAATGAAAAACGTCTCTCAACTATTGTTGATTATGCGAAGGAAATGCAACAGGGGAGCGGAATCAAATTGCTTTGGGGAACAGCCAACCTGTTTAGCCATAAGCGCTATATGAACGGGGCCGCGACCAATCCAGATTTTCATGTCCTTGCACATGGTGGCGCTCAGGTCAAAGCAGCATTAGATGCAACGATTGCCCTAGGTGGTGAAAACTATGTGTTTTGGGGTGGAAGAGAAGGGTATATGAGTCTTTTAAATACCAATATGAAGCGTGAGCAAGAACACCTTGCACAGTTTTTACATATGGCAAAAGATTATGCCCGTAAAAATGGTTTTAAAGGAACTTTCTTTATCGAACCTAAACCATGCGAGCCTACAAAACATCAGTACGATTATGATGCGGCTACCGTGCTCGGCTTCCTTCGTCAGTATGATCTTTTGGAAGATTTTAAACTAAACCTGGAAGTAAACCACGCTACATTGGCAGGACATACGTTCCAGCATGAGCTACAGGTTGCTGTGGATGCCGGTAAATTGGGGTCCATCGATGCTAACCGCGGTGATTATCAAAATGGCTGGGATACGGATCAATTTCCGAATGACATCAATGAACTGACCGAAGCCATGTTGATCATTTTAGAAGGTGGTGGTTTCCAAGGAGGTGGTGTGAACTTTGATGCCAAAATCCGCCGGAATTCGACCGATCCTGAAGATTTGTTTTATGCACATATCGGGGGAATGGATCTTTTTGCACGCGCGCTTATTACGGCAGATCGTATCTTACAGGACTCGGACTACAAGAAAATTCGGACAGACCGTTATGCTTCGTTTGACGCAGGCCATGGCGCATCGTTTGAAGGTCGTACATTAACTTTGGAAAACTTAAGGGATTTAGCAGTGGAATTGGGTGAGCCTAAAACCATCAGTGGTAAACAGGAGTATTTAGAAAATTTGGTCAATAGATATATATAGTTCTAAAAATATTTCTATATTAGGCGATCAAATTAAACCAATTACCAATACATGAATAATTATTTAAGCACAAAAGATTACATCGTTTTCCTGATCTACTTTGTTATTGTAGCAGGTTACGGATTATGGGTGTATTATCGCAAGAAATCTGAATCTGTAGGTTCCAAAGATTATTTTCTGGCTGAGGGTTCGTTGACCTGGTGGGCTATTGGAGCATCACTTATCGCATCCAATATTTCTGCCGAGCAATTTATCGGTATGAGCGGTTCCGGATTTAAGATGGGATTGGCTATTGCAACTTATGAGTGGATGGCTGCCATCACGCTGATTGTCGTTGCGGTATTTTTCATACCGGTCTATTTAAAGAACAAGATCTTTACCATGCCTCAGTTTCTTCATAAACGTTACAATGGAACTGTTGCAATGATCATGGCCGTTTTCTGGTTGCTACTTTATGTGGTGGTCAACTTGACATCCATTCTTTATTTGGGCGCCATTGCGGTAAGCAGTATTTCTGGTATCAGTCTTGAAGCATGTATGTACGCCATAGCGATTTTTGCTGTTATCATTACGCTGGGCGGTATGAAGGTAATTGGGTATACGGATATTATTCAGGTTTTCTTTTTGGTCCTTGGTGGTTTGGCGACAACTTATCTGGCCTTAAATCTTGTTTCGGAGCACTATGGTGGCTCAGGAATATTACAGGGCTATCATTTGATGACCGAAAAAGCTTCCGATCATTTCCATATGATTCTAGATCGTAAAAACGAAAATTATCTTGATTTACCGGGATTGACCGTATTGATCGGGGGGATGTGGATCGTTAATTTAAATTACTGGGGATGTAATCAATATATCACGCAACGTGCATTAGGAGCAGATTTGAAAACAGCGCGAAACGGAATTTTGTTTGCTGCCTTTCTAAAGTTGTTAATGCCTATCATCGTGGTATTGCCAGGTATTGCAGCGTACGTGATGTGGAAAGATGGTTTGTTCCAAAATGAAATGATGCAACATGGTGAGGTGAATCCAGACCATGCTTATCCAGTTCTATTGAATTTATTGCCAGCGGGTTTGAAAGGACTGTCATTTGCAGCCCTGACAGCGGCAGTGGTAGCTTCTTTGGCCGGTAAAGCAAATAGTATCGCGACGATCTTCTCCTTGGATATTTATAAGAAAGTATTCAATACCGAAGCATCTGACAAAAAATTGGTCAATATTGGTAAGCTTACCGTTGTTGTTGCCATGATTTTGGGCGTGCTGATTGCACCACATTTGGGAATTGATAAAAAGGGTGGATTCCAATACATCCAAGAGTACACAGGTTTCGTTTCTCCGGGTATTTTTGCCATGTTCATTTTGGGATTCTTCTGGAAAAAAGCAACTTCCAATGCGGCATTATTTGCAACAATTGGTGGTTTTATTTTCTCTATTATCTTCAAAAAATTACCGGACTGGGTCGATCTTTCTTTCTTGTCATCAACAGGTTTCTCCGTTCCGAATCCGACAACCGGAGTCTACGAAATTCCATTTTTGGATAGAATGGGATTCGTTTTCATCATTTGTATTGTTGGTATGATTCTCATCAGTATCATCGACAATAAACGTGGTGTAGTACCTGCAGGGCTGGAAGTTGATACAACGATGTTTAAACCGCATAGAGCATTTTTGGTCATTGCATTGATTGTCGCTTTATTAGTTACAGCATTGTATTCCATTTATTGGTAAAACCAAGATGCAAAAGATCCTAAAAACTCCTGTCAGCCCCGGTTGACAGGAGTTTTTTTGTTTGCGCTAAAAATTCCTATCTTGCTTTTACTAAAACGATTACTTAACGAAAGATTGCTGCTATGAAAAGAAGATACACCTCGCTCCTGACGACGCTATTTGGACTGCTGACGACCTGTGCACCATTTGTCAGTTCCGCTCAGCGTACACAGAAACCGCCCTTACATGGAAAACATTGGATGGCTATTACCGGTAAACCCCTGGCGGCAACGGCAGGTTCCCAGCTGTTCCAGCAGGGCGGCAACGCGGTGGATGCCGCTTGTGCGATGCTTGCAGCGACCTGTACAATGTGGGATGTCCTGAGCTGGGGCGGCGAGACGCAGGCTTTAATTTACCATCCGAAATTAAAGAAGGTCATTGCCATCAATGCGCTGGGCGTAGCACCAACTGGAGCGACAGTCGATTTTTTTAAGTCAAAAGGTTATGAATTTCCCCCTGAATATGGTCCTCTTGCTGCTGTCACTCCGGGTACACCTGGTGGATTATGTTATATGCTGGCGCAATATGGAACCAAAAGCTTGGCTGAGGTACTGGCACCTGCTCTTGAAATGGCTGCAGGCTATCCGATTGATGCCCAAACGGCAACAAGTATCGAGCGGGGCAAAGACCGTATCAAGGAATGGCCCTACAGCAAAAAGGTGTTTTTAGTGCATCCAGGTAAATCCTGGGAGGCACCCGAAGCAGGGGAGGTTTTTGTACAGCAGGATTTGTTTCGGACATTATCCAAGCTGGTTGAAGCCGAAAAGCAAGCTCTTGCTTCCGGTAAAGATCGAAAAGCGGCGATTATGGCCGCTTATGACCGGTTTTACAAAGGCGATATTGCCGATGAATTTGTACGCGGTAGTCAGGAGCAAGGTGGCTTAATTACAAAAGCAGACCTGGCCAACTGGAAGCCTATTGAGGAGGAGCCTTTGCATGTTAATTATAAAGGTGTTGATGTGTATAAATTGCAGGAATGGACTCAAGGTCCGGCCATGCTGCAGAGCCTGCAAATGTTGAAAAACTTTGACCTAAAGGCAATGGGCTATAATTCCGCTGCCTATATTCATACACTTTATCAGGTCATGAATCTGGCCTTTGCCGATCGGGATTTTTATTATGGCGATCCCTACGGAAAGCCCAAAACTCCTATTCGAGGTCTTTTACACGAATCCTATGCCAAGGCGCGTGCCGCAACAATTGATCTTCACCAAAATAACCCGAATGTACTTCCCGGAGACCCTTATCCCTATGAAGGTAAACGGAACCCGTATCTATCGCTGCTGGAACAACGGCGTCAGCAGTTTACGCCAAATACGGAACTAAAAAATGATTTTGTTCCTAAACATGATGCCCGCTCAAGTTCTTCCTTAATGGAATTGCCAAAAACATCTCTTTTGGCATCTTTAGCGGTGGATAGTGCTTATGTCGATCGGCTCCTGCGGGGGACGACCAGTGTTGAAGCTGCCGATGAAGAAGGGTGGGTCGTTTCGATTACACCGAGCGGTGGCTGGTTGCCTGCTTGTATTGCGGGGAATACCGGAGTAGGTATGAGCCAGCGCTTACAGAGCTTTGTATTGGATTCACTGATTAATCCCTTTAATGTGGTTGAGCCGGGTAAACGACCGCGTGTCACACTTACTCCCTCGATGGCTTTGAAGGATGGAAAACCTTACCTTTCTTTTGCTGTGCAAGGCGGAGATACACAGGATCAAAATCTACTGCAGTTTTTTTTGAATATGGTGGAATTTGGTATGACACCTCAGCAGGCCAGTGAAGCGGCCAATATCAATAGCAATCAGCTTTGGCTATCTTTGGGGGGAACGAAAATCGACGATCGAAAACCACGATCAGGTAGTCTACTGCTCGATAAAAATACAGCACCTGCCGTCATTGAGCAGCTGAAAAAAATGGGCTACAGCATACAGTTGGGAGATCGTACCAGTGGACCGATCAATGCCATTTATTTCGATCAGCTGCATCATACACTCTGGGGTGGCAGCAGCAATAATGGGGAAGATTATGGAATCGGATGGTAGCTTCTGCAATGGTCTAAACGCTGGACTTCGGTTTTGTTATCTCCGCTGTATTTGTTATCTTACCTACTGATCGAAAACTGATTTTTGTTATGGAGGGTAGTGTCAATAAATATTCGTTTGTTTTTCAACCTGATGAAGCTGGTATTGTTTTGGTAGATGGCTTGAAGCGGCGATTACGTGCATCATTAGCTGAACTATTTCCTGACAAAAACAAAGGTTGGTACCCCAGCTGCAATTCCAAGGCCCATGTGACTATATGTGCTTTTGAAGCAGACGAGCATAAACTGGCTGTGGCTGTTGAGACTTTGCGGGAAGCCTTAGCCTACGAACGCAGTCAGTATGTTTATTTTGATCATTTCTCCTCTTTCGCAGGCGGTGCTTTCTATATAGCGCCGACAGTACATGCCCGAAGTTATCTGAAGGACCGCGCGAGAAAGGTGGTGCATACATTGTCGCAGTTTGATCTGATGGATATCAGCGACGAACCTCATATTTCGATTGGCCGGCGACTGGAGCCAGAACGTCTTGAGATCGCAAAAGAACAATTGCGGTCGGTCGATCTGAACTTTATGTGCAAGGGTGTCCATGTGCGGCAGTTTAAACCTGACTTAGGTCAGTATGAGATCATCGATTTTATACAATTTGGCAATCAGTCAAAGGAAAATTCTGGACAGCTGGCATTTAAATTCTAATTATATCGCGGTTTAAATTGCCAAATAATGTAAAGCTTTTTATCTTTAAGGCTGACAATAGACGATATTGCACTTACAGCAACTTATGCATTACGACGAATCCCATCATAAATCCCTATCTGATATCCACGAAAGTGTCGATGTCAATCAAGGAAAATCCAAATTAAAAAAGATACTTAGTTTCTTTGGTCCTGCTTATCTCATTAGTGTCGGCTATATGGATCCGGGCAACTGGGCGACAGACCTTGCCGGCGGAAGCCAATTTGGATATGCCCTGATCTGGGTTTTATTGATGAGTAACATCATGGCCTTAGTACTGCAGAATCTATGTGCACGCCTTGGTATTGTACGTGGTAAAGATCTTGCACAATGTAACCGAGAAACTTATCCTAAACGGATGAACTTTGTGCTGTATGTACTCGCTGAAATTGCGATTGCTGCCTGTGACCTGGCTGAGGTCTTGGGAATGGCCATCGGTCTTAACCTACTTTTCGGCATCGATCTGCTCTGGGGCGTCATGATCAGTTTTGCAGATACCTTTCTATTGCTCTATCTTCAGAAGCTGGGGATGCGAAAAATGGAACTCTTTATTATCGGACTGATCGCTCTCATCGGCATGTGTTTTCTAGTAGAAATGTTTTTGGCGAAACCCGATTTTGCGGAGGTGGCCACAGGATTTATACCCAGTATCCCGAATAGCGCCGCCCTGTACATCGCTATCGGAATTATAGGAGCTACCGTCATGCCGCATAACCTGTATCTGCATTCGGCCCTGGTTCAGACGCGGAAAATTGACCGGAATGAAGTTTCAATCCGAAAATCACTCAAATATAACTTTTGGGATAGTGCCATCGCTTTGAACCTGGCATTTTTGGTGAATGCCGCGATATTGATTCTTGCCGCGTCTGTGTTTCATAAGAATGGTATGCACGATGTGGCCGAACTCGAAGATGCTTATCATCTATTGGGCAACCTGCTGGGGACTGAATGGGCATCTAAGCTATTTGCTGTCGCATTGATTCTTGCGGGACAGAGCTCAACTGTGACCGGTACTCTCGCCGGACAGATTGTGATGGAGGGCTATCTTAGACTGCGGATCAGTCCAACCTTGCGAAGAATTATTACCCGGCTTTTGGCTATTATCCCGGCTGTATTGGTGATTCTGATTTCGGGTGAAGGTCGCGTTGGACAACTGCTGATCTTTAGTCAGGTGATCTTGAGCATGCAGCTTGCCTTTGCCGTTATTCCGTTGATCCATTTTGTGAGTGACAAAGTCAAGATGGGCGTTTTTGCAATTAAACCGTTAACAAAGGCATTTGCCTGGTTGATAGCGGCCATTATCGCAGTGCTGAATTTTAAATTGGTCTACGACGAAGTCGTCGGCTGGATTGGAGAGGCAAATAATATTTTGGTAACGGTGTTGCTGATATTAGGCGCAGTTGGTTTGTTCGCTTTGCTTGTGATGACGGTGTTATATCCAATTCTATTGAAATCGAAACCCATTGAACTAGAGGTTCATCCACCATTTGAAGCATTGCATTTTGAACATAAAGGCTCCTTTAAGAAAGTTGTAATTGCCTTGGACTTTTCAAATTCTGACCAGAAAGTCATTCAATATGCCCTGCAGCTTTCGCATGAAGATACCACATTTGTGGTTGTCCATATCGTTGAAAGTGCATCCGTTAAATATACGGGGGAGTCGACAGATGATTTTGAATCACGTCAGGATTTGGAGCGCCTAAAATTGTATGCTGATTTTCTATTGTCGCAGGGACATCAAACGGAATACGAATTGGGTTACAATAACCGGATCAAGAGTATTGCTGAGGTTTGCGAAAAATATGAGGCCGATCTATTGGTTGTTGGAAGCCATGGACACAGTGGTGTGAAGGATTTTGTTTTTGGTGAGACGGTCAACAAGCTGCGGCATGCAGTGAAGGTACCTGTTTTTATTGCCCAATAAGCTTTAAGGCGCTATCGCAAAGAGCCACTGTCTATTCACTGTAATTTTATTGCGGAAAAAGTGCGGGGAGGGATCGGTAAGTGCTAAATAATTCTTATTTTTGCGACATCAAATCAAGATATGAGCGACGCTATTAAACACGAGTGCGGAATCGCACTAATTCGCCTGTTAAAACCCTTATCTTATTATCAGGAAAAATATGGTACGCCATTTTATGGCATCAACAAATTGTACCTATTAATGGAAAAACAGCACAACCGTGGACAAGACGGGGCTGGAATTGCAACCATTAAATTTGATGTTAAACCTGGAAATCGTTACATTTCGCGTTACAGAGCTATGGGCTCGACTGCTGTGGCAGATATATTCGAATATGTGCAGAAAAAATTCGCTTCTGTTCAGAAAGCGTTTCCGGAGGAGTCAAAAGATACACAATGGTTAAAAGATAACGTAAGTTTTACCGGAGAAGTACTTTTAGGACATTTGCGCTATGGAACGCATGGAAAGAACAGTATCGAAAGCTGTCACCCATTTTTAAGACAAAACAACTGGATGTCTCGTAATTTGGTGGTAGCGGGTAACTTCAACATGACCAATGTGGATGAATTGTTGCAACAATTATATGAGTTGGGACAACATCCAAAAGAAAAGGCGGATACAGTAACCGTTTTGGAAAAAATTGGCCACTTCCTGGATGATGAAAACCAAGATCTTTTCGATCAGTTCAAAAAAGAAGGTCATTCTAATATTGAGATCAGTTCTTTGATCGCTAAAAATATTGATGTGACCAAGATATTGAAGCGTTCGGCTAAAACTTGGGATGGCGGTTATACCATCGCAGGTATCTTTGGTCATGGTGATGCTTTTGTTATGCGTGATCCAGCGGGTATCCGTCCGGCGTTTTATTATCAGGATGAGGAGATTTTGGTGGTGGCATCGGAAAGACCTGTCATCCAGACGGCATTCAATATTCCTATTGGTGCTGTGAAGGAAATTAAACCAGGCCATGCCCTGATTGCCAAAAAAGATGGCACGGTAACCGAAGAGATGTTTAGACAGCCCGTAGAACAACGTTCTTGTTCTTTCGAACGGATTTACTTCTCGCGTGGATCGGATGCTGATATCTATCAGGAACGTAAAGAATTAGGTAGATTACTGGTGCCTCAGGTATTGGAATCTGTCAAGAATAATATCAAAAATACCGTATTCTCGTTTATTCCAAATACGGCCGAAGTATCTTACTATGGCCTTATGGACGGTATCAACGCTTATGTGCGGGATTTTCAAAAGGAGACTTTATTGAATCGCTCAGAAAAAATTTCTGATGAAGAATTGGATGAAATCCTGAGTATTAAACCTCGTTTTGAAAAACTCAACGTGAAGGATGCTAAATTGCGCACATTTATTACGCAAGACGCAGACCGTACAGATATGGTACAGCACGTATATGATACGACTTACGGTATTGTTAAGGATCATGAAGATACCATTGTTGCCATTGATGACTCTATCGTTCGGGGAACAACATTGAAACAAAGTATTCTAACAATCTTGGATCGTCTGAATCCGAAAAAAATCGTGATTGTTTCATCTGCTCCTCAGATCCGTTATCCGGATTGTTACGGTATTGATATGTCACGCATGGGCGAATTTGTGGCTTTCGAAGCTGCAATTAACCTGTTGAAACAACGTGGTATGGCACATATAATCGATGAAGTTTATCAAAAATGTGTGTTGTCAATGACCCAGGATGTCAACGATATCGAAAATTATGTCAAAGCGATCTATGCGCCTTTTACGGATGAGGAGATCTCGGAGGAAATTGCTCGTATTGTAAGACCTCACCACTTGAAAGCGGAGCTTGAAGTCATTTATCAGACATTGGATAATCTGCACAAAGCTTGTCCAGCACATAAAGGTGATTGGTACTTCTCGGGTGACTATCCTACACCTGGAGGAAACAAGATTGTCAACAAAGCTTATATGAACTGGATTGAAGGAAAAAATGTGAGAGCATATTTCAGTAATTAAGTTTAGAAAATATCAGAGGAAGGGATGCATTTATGCATCCCTTTTTTTTATATTCGTACTCAGAAAATTCTGAATCCTAAATTAAAAAACCGATGAATAGCAAAGGGAATTGCTTTCAGTAAATAAACCGATCATGAAACATATTTTTAAAAGCCTCTATTTTCAAGTCGTATTGGGTATACTCATAGGGATTGTCTGTGGGATTTATTATCCTGACTTTGCTGTCAAGCTAAAGCCATTGGGAGATGCTTTTATTAAACTGATCAAGATGGTTATTGCGCCATTGATTTTCAGTTCTATCGTGATCGGTATAGCTGGGATGCAGGATACAAAAAAAGTCGGTAAAATCGGCCTGACTTCCATTATCTATTTCGAGGTCATGACAACGATAGCGCTGATTATCGGACTGGTGTTTGTTAATCTGATACAACCGGGTACCGGTATGAATGCCGATCCTGCCAGTCTCGACGTGTCTTCGGTATCTCATTATATTTCAGAATCCAAGAAACCGCATAGTTTTATGGATTTTATCATCGGGATCATCCCAGATAATGTGATTGCTGCAGTAGCTTCGGACAATATGCTGCAGGTACTTGTTTTTGCAGTTCTTTTTGGGATCGGTATGACAAAAATAGGGCAGAAAGCTTCCGAACCTGTCCTCAACGTATTGCAGTCTTTCCTAAAGGTTCTCTTTTCCATTATCAAAATGATTATGTACCTGGCTCCTTTAGGGGCGATGGGCGCCATGGGTTTTACGATTGGCAAGTTTGGCATCCAGGCTTTATCTAAACTAGGCATGCTCATGGTGAGTTTTTACCTGACCTGTTTTATTTTTGTGATCATTGTGATTGGAGCGGTTTTGTATTTTTATCTTAAGGTCAATGTTTTTAAGTTTTTAAAATATATTAAAGAGGAGATTTTGATTGTCTTGGGCACTTCTTCCTCAGAGTCGGCATTGCCGGGTATTATGCAGAAGATGGAAGATGCAGGCTGTGCCAAACCTGTTGTAGGTTTAGTTATCCCTACAGGGTATTCCTTCAATCTAGACGGGACAAGTATTTATTTGACCATGGCAGCGGTATTTATTTCACAGGCGCTGAATATGCACCTTAACTTAGAGCAGGAGATTACCTTGCTGCTGGTATTGCTGCTGACTTCCAAAGGCGCTGCCGGTGTCACGGGGAGCGGTTTTGTTACCCTTGCCGCGACCTTACCTGTTGTCGGACATGTACCTGTCGAATCCGTAGCTCTGATCTTTGGTGTGGACCGTTTTATGAGTGAAGCAAGGGCGATTACAAATTTGATCGGAAATTCGGCGGCGACATTGGTGATCTCCAAATATGAAAACAGTTTGGACGAGGAGCTATTGCATGAAAAGTTGGGATCTAAACGATGATATGCGTTATCAGAAGTTAACCGTAAAAGAAGGCTTAGTTTAAACTAAAGGAGGATGTGTAAAAATCAGCCCAAACCGTTTAAGAATAGAATATTCGGTATAAAATTATATAACAAAGGGACTACCCAACTTTTTTGGATAGCCCCTTTGTCATTTAAAAACCTTTCGGGTAGCTGTTAGCTCTCCTTTTTTGTGTTTTCTATATGCTGTGCCAGATCAATGGCGCCAATAACTTTTTCTTCCAACAATGCGAGTTTGATCACTTGCGACATTTCAGTCACGTAGTGAAACTGCATATCTTTGATGTAATCTTCCTTGATCTCCAGGATATCCTTTTCATTGGATTTACAAAGGATAATATCTTTGATGTTAGCACGTTTAGCAGCAAGAATTTTTTCCTTGATACCGCCTACAGGTAACACTTTTCCACGTAAGGTGATTTCACCGGTCATGGCTAGTTTCTCCTTCACTTTACGTTGTGTAAATAATGATGTCAATGCTGTAAGCATCGTTATACCAGCCGAAGGACCATCTTTTGGAATGGCTCCTGCAGGAACGTGAATATGGATGTCCCAATGGTCAAATACACGGTAGTCAATGCCAAAATCCGAAGCATGCGCTTTCAGGTAGGCCAATGCAATCGATGCCGATTCCTTCATAACTTCCCCTAGATTACCAGTCAGGCTCAAACGTCCTTTCCCTGGGCTCAAAGAAGATTCTATAAATAGAATATCGCCACCTACAGAAGTCCAGGCTAAACCTGTAACGACGCCGGCAACATTGTTATTTTCGTAAATGTCTTTATCAAAGATCGGTGCACCCAAGATGTCCAGAAGATCCTGTTCATTGATACTCGGGTTGTAATCTTTTTCCATAACAATGCGCGTTGCGATGCCACGTACGACTGAGCCGATCTTCTTTTCCAATCCCCGTACACCAGATTCGCGCGTGTAGTCCTCGATGATCTTTTCAATGATCTTGCCTTTTAGGGTCACATCTTTAGATGCCATTCCATGCATCTCGCGCTGTTTTGGCAACAGGTGTTTTTTTGCGATTTCGATTTTCTCCTCGATGGTATAGCCATTCACTTCGATGATCTCCATTCTGTCCAATAAAGCTGGCTGAATAGAACTTAGCGAGTTGGCTGTTGCGATAAACATCACTTTAGAAAGATCAAATTCCATTTCCACATAGTGATCATAGAAATGCGTGTTTTGTTCCGGATCCAATACTTCCAACAGGGCAGAAGAAGGATCACCTTTGAAATCCGCGCTCATCTTATCGATTTCATCCAGGATAAAAACAGGGTTTGCTGCGCCTGCTTTTTTCAGGGATTGAATGATGCGGCCCGGCATTGCGCCGATGTAAGTTTTGCGGTGCCCTCTGATTTCAGCTTCATCGCGTACACCACCCAAGGCCATACGGGTATATTTACGGCCCAATGCTTTGGCAATAGATCTTCCCAAAGAGGTCTTACCGACTCCCGGAGGGCCTACCAAACAAAGGATTGGCGCTTTCATATCATTTTTTAATTTCAATACCGCAAGGTATTCAATGATACGTTTTTTTACTTTCTCAAGCCCATAATGATCTTTATCGAGCACTTTTTGTGCTTTGTTTAAATCAAAATTATCTTTTGTTGCTTCATTCCAAGGCAGATCGAGCAGTAGCTCCAGGTAATTGAGCTGCACCGAGTAATCTGCAGCTGCAGGATTGATACGAGAAAGCTTTTCGAGTTCTTTGGTGAAATGTTTTTCTACTTCAATACTCCATTTCTTTGTTTTGCCGCGTTTTTTAAGCTCTTCCAATTCAAGATCGGGGGTATTTCCGCCCAATTCTTCCTGAATAGTTTTAAGCTGTTGGTTCAAGAAATAGTCGCGTTGTTGCTTGTCAAGGTCCACACGTACTTTATTTTGTATCTGGTGTTTTAATTCCAGCATCTGGATTTCTGTAGTCAACAGTTCCAGTAAAAGTTTGGCCCGATTCTCTACTTTAGGTATTTGAAGCAGCTCCTGTTTTTTTGTCATTTCGACATTGATATTCGACGAAATGAAATTGATCAGAAACGAGGGGCTTTCAATATTCTTAATCGCTATACCAGCTTCACTCGGTAAGTTTGGTGAAAGTTGGATGATTTGCAGCGCCATTTCTTTTAAGGTAGAAATTGTCGCTTTAAAGTGCTTGGTCATCTTCGGCTTCGCTTCGTTGAATTTCTCCACACGCGCCTTTAAATAAGGCTCTGTATCGACAATTTCCAACAAGTTGAATCGTTGTTTTCCCTGGATGATGACGGTGGTATTACCATCAGGCATTTGAAGTACTTTGATGATATGGGCAACGGTGCCCACTTTGTTTAGTTCTTCAAATCCTGGGTCCTCTACTGTCATGTCCTTTTGAGAAACAACACCGATAGTCTTGCTGCCTTTATAGGCTTCTTTGACAAGTTTGATGGATTTATCTCTACCTACGGTAATCGGAATGACAACACCGGGAAATAATACGGTATTACGTAAAGGCAAAATAGACAATGCTTCTGGAATTTCAGCATTCGCCATATTATCTTCATCCTCTTGGGTGAGTAAGGGGAAGAATTCGGTATCCTCTGCAACGATTGGAATTGCTTGACTGAAATCAAAAGTTTCGAATTTGCTCATAGTATTTATTTTGTGTATTTGGCAGTCGCTGACATGTTGACGGCTGACGCTCAAATTTTAAGCTTCTATTATTGTTTCCCGTATATTGCAAGGGGAGTGCCAATTGCTAAAAGTGAGCAAAATTACAAATCTATTTCCTAGAATAGGAAAAAAAGGCAGGTTAAATAAAATTTATCTGCCATTTGTTAGAGAAATAGGCATAATAATTGTAATATTGGATTGTGAAACAACGCTGATGGCATCTTTATTATGACTAGAGACAGTGCCAGAAGCTTTTTTCGCGGATATGAAATTGATCGATTGTGATCATTAAAGAGAGAATATAAAAACGTAACTATTTAGATATGAATTTAAAATCATTTAAATTGGGTTTGTTTACAGGGGTTTTTGCTTTAGTTGCTTTTAGCGCAAATGCACAACAACCAAAACAGGCTGAGCATAGCAACGCTAATGTGAGAATGGGGCAAAAAGCTCTTTTGGATGGTGATTTCAAGAATGCTGAGTCATACTTGACCAAAGCCCTACCTCAGGAAGGGAAAGATCCGGATGTATTATATATGTTGGGATATTCTCAGTTTCAAAACGGTGATTATAAAAAATCAGCTGAAACGTTTGGAAAAGTAGTTGCATTAAACGGTAAAAATGCCAATGCTTTATACTTTAAAGCGAAAGCAACAAACAATCTTGCTGTTCAGGCAACAAACAAAACATCTGTTGCCAACAAAGAGCAATTGTTGAAAGTAGCTATTGAGGATTATTCAAAAGCAATTACTATTAATCCAAGTGATGCGAAATTTTATCAAAATAGAGCGATTGCTAGTCGTGATTTGGGTATTTTAATTGGAACAGAAGGTACGCCTAATTACAATAAAGCGATGGCAACTGACGCTTACAATAATGCAATCAAGGATTATGAAAAAGTGTTAAGCTTTGATGCATCGAAGAAAGATATCCAAACGGAAATCAAAAAAGCAAAAGTATATAGAGATAACTTGAAATAGTATCACTATTAAGCATAGAAAAGGGAATTCCAGCTGGTTTTCCCTTTTTTTGTGCAATATAAAACGAGGGACTTGCTCATTACGTCCACAGCGATTTTGCCTGTTTTAGTTCGATAAATTTCAAACGAAATGCCTGATAATGGTGTTCTTTACTAAATCAAATAGATGACATATGGAAACGAATCGATTGTCAAAAGACATGCAAGAAACTCTAATCAAGCAAATGACGAAGGAAGCTGAGGCAGCTCAGATATATCTGGCATTGGGTATATGGGCAGACGATCAGGGCTATGGCGGAATTGCCAATTTTCTGTATCGGCATGCGCAGGAAGAGCGTAACCACATGACGAAGATTATGGGTTATATTTTGGAACGGGGTGGCCGGCCACGGATAGAAGCCATTGCACAGCCTCCAGCAGATCCGCAATCGTTGACAGAGTGTTTCAACTGTGTTTTTAAACACGAAGTGGATAATACGGAAGCGATCTATAATATTGTCAATTTGGCAATGGCGGAGAAGGACTGGGCAACCTGGAACTTTGCACAGTGGTTTGTTAAAGAACAGATCGAAGAAGAGAAATTAGCATTGGAATTGATTGATAAGTTGAAAATCGCCGGTGGTGACCGCGCTTCGGATGAATCCTTGTTTGCCCTGGATTCCTCTTTGGAAGCAATGCCCGACGATGTGCCATTGGCAAGAGAGGCAACTGCAGATGACCCCAAATAATAGCAAAAAAAGGCGAGATCTTAAATGATCCCGCCTTTTTTAATTTACTTGATGCTAAGTGGGAGGTAAACACCGAAAGTGATATTTCTTCCCATATTATAGACACCAAAATTGGGATCTTCCTGTGATAGACGTCCCGGGCGTAATCTGCTCAGTGCATCATAATAACGCTTGTTGGTCAAATTGGACGCTGCTGCAAATACTTTTAATTGCTGCGATCCAAGATGTAATGTTGTACCGATTCCAGCATTCAATAAGGTATAGGAATCGGCCGGAGTTTCAAAGGTTTCGTCGATGCGGTTCTGTTTGAAATAATTGTCGAGACCGACAGAAACGTAGAATGCATTTAATCCCGTAATCTTAGGTTCAAGACGTAAAGTGTTGTGCACGACTCCGGCAGGAATTAATGCCAGCGGTCTGTCGAATGTATTGTTCTGTGCATGGGTATAACTGAAAGTATTGTCGAGGTGGATCCAGTTTAGTAAATGAAAATTCAGGCTTCCTTCGACACCATATAGATTGGCATTAACCTGACCGTAGCGGTATACATCGTAGGTATGTGAATCGCCATTGTCACTAACGACAGTTTTCGTGTCGCCTTTTGTGGTTGAGGCATAGATAAAGTTGTGAATATAGTTTTCATAGATTCCGATACTTCCTGTAACGATACTATGTCCAAATTCCAGGGTAGCATCCGCTTGGTAACTTCTTTCGGGTTTAAGGTTTTCATTGCCGACCTCATAGCGGTAGGTTCCTTCATGCACACCGTTCGAACCAAGTTCGGCAGGATTGGGTGCTCTAAAGGCCGAACCGGCATTTGCTTTGAAATTGAGGTCCTCGCTGAAGATATGCGTGTATCCAAGTGCACCGCTGACATTGCTGAAACTATTTTTGAAACCAGCAAACTTCTCCTCGTCTTCAACAAAGAGCTGCTTGCCTTTGTTGTTGACATAGTCATAGCGCAATCCAACGTTAAACGTGTTTTCACCCCAGCTTTTCTTTGCATATCCGAAAGCACCCAGCTCCAGCTGGTCATAGGCAGGAATCAGGAATTCCACCCCGTTATTAACGCTGTGTTCTTGGCTTGCGCTAATGCCAAATACATGTTGCCAGCCATTTTTTTCGCTTAAAGAATATTTTGCATCAAGTGAATAGGTATTCAGATCGAAGAATAAGGATGGTGTCGCTTCTTCAAGCTCCCGACGTTGATTTTTTTGATAGCCAAGATCGAGTTTTAAATTGCCCGATCCAACGATAAAGTTGTTGTTAAGAGCGAGTTTATAGTGGCGGATATCCTGTTTTGGAAAATCAAGCCTGCGGCTTTTCGAATTGATGTAAAGCGGATCGCCCGGTTCGGCATCGTAAAAACCGATATTATTTTTTAGGTACGAAAAATTAAGATGTGAATAGCCCCATTGCTTGTTTAGCCCGAGCATACCACTGAAATTGCTGTTGTTAAAGCCACTATTGCCATATCGGCCTGCCGGGGTCTTGTAAGAATAGGCATTCTGGTAAGAACCGCGGCCACGCCATACAAATCCATTTTCATTACCCGTCAGCATGACAGAGCTATTGGTCAATCCGTTGTTTGTTGAGTAGCTGCTCAGTATTTCACCTTTAATCTGCCCTGTAGTAGGAACGTTTGGTTCAAGTACATTGATCACACCACCAATAGCATCAGATCCGTACATCAGCGATGCAGCACCGCGAAGGACCTCCACACGATCCGGTTGATTTTGATCGATCTCAATACCATGTTCATCGCCCCATTGCTGGCCCATTTGTTTGACCCCATCGCTCACCGTAACGACACGGTTATAGCCAAGGCCCCGTATCACAGGTTTTGAGATGCCTTGTCCTGTAGTGATCTGGCTCAGTCCGGGAACTTGTCGTGCAAGTGCATCAATCAAATTTGTTGAATTGCCCTGTAGTTCATCTTTGGATATTACTGCAACGGAAGTGCTGTTGCGGCGGCTCTGTGAAGTGACAAGTGTACCCGTAACGACAACCTCGTTGGTTTCAATAATACTTTCTGTCAGTGAAAAATCAACGGTAAGATTTTCTGAAGTTAAATCGACGGCTTTTACAATGGACTGATAGCCTAAAAAACGAACTTCAACCAGGTAACGTCCGCTTGAAGGAAGCGATTTAAAGGTATAGCGACCCTGTTGGTCGGATGATGTGCTTGAACGAAGCTGCTGCAATGAAATTGTTGCGCCAGCAATCGGAAGATTTGTTTTGGCATCCGTTACCTTGCCGCTGATCGTTGCCGCAAAGGCCGGAAGTATGGAGAAATAGGAGACGAGCATAAAAATGCAGCCTATAATTTTAATTTTCATATGTACGAATAATTTTTACGTATATAATATCAAGGATAACATCGATGAATTGCTGTGTCAAACTAAACCAAGTTCCGTTGGGCTTTGGTTTAGTTCGGTATCCATCGTATGAATCGTTTGATTGTTAAATGCTAAAAACACTTATTGAAGTCGTTTTATGGCAATAGCGTTGTACAAATAGCAGCAGCGCTATTGGAATTAGCGTAAAAATTAACCGATGGGGGGACCACGATTGCCTGAAAGCAGCGCTCTGATGGTTTGGTCTCCCGTAATAAATAAGCCAAATTCAATTTGGCGCGCTGGAAGAATGATTTCATCTAGTGTAAAATGAAAAACTATCTGAGGGTGCGAGTTTTGATCACAAATGGAACACTTAGGATGATCTGCATGGTGTTTTTTTGCAGGGCTGTCTACGATGCTAAGAGCGGTTTGCGGATGCGCATGGGTATACACAATGAACTGACCTATTAGGAAGGTCATTAAAAGCACTAAAGCTGCTAGTTTGTTCAATGAGATACCTTTCACGCTGAAATCACTACGTTTAAACCCATTTATCCTTTGCGGTATTTTATTAATTGGGCAAATATAAGCAAAATAAAATATAAAGCAATTGTGTTGCATTTATTATTGTTGTGACATTTCACAAATGTTCGCTTAAAAGATAAAGTGAATGTACAAAAAAGCCCTCAAAATGAATGATATTCTTGAGGGCTTTGTGTATGGGACTGATGAGGCTGTTTATTTTTTTGAAGAAATAAACTTCCCTACAATTTCATATTGGTTGGCGTCTAAGCCTTGGACGTCTTGCAATTTGACAATCCGATAGAGCGAGTCGCTGTAGTAATCTAATTTTTCTTGACTATCGTACAGGGTGTTTGCAATTTTTTTGTCGATATGGATGTGCTTCACCTTTTCGTTTCTGTCAAATTCGATACGTAGTTTTTGTATTTGCAGATCTTTCTTTTTAGCTGTAAATTCTGTCACGCAGTCGATCGCTTTGACGTCATATAGTGATGGGTCAAAGTTTTTACTGATGTCGGCCGATTGAAAAGCCGATAGTTCATTTTTCCAGCTTCCAATTTTTAGTTCGCGTTCTTCTTTTTCGCCATCTTTCTTGACTGATTTCAGTACGGCGGGATTGAGCTGCTGAAGGCGGCTGACTTCGGCCGTAAAGAACGAATCAACAGAAAATATGTCTGACGATTTGTGAGGGCTTTTTGTAGCAGAGGGTGATCCGCAGCTCCAAAAAAGCAGAGCACTGCCCGCAAAAAGGGAAAGTGCTCTGCTGCTATTTTTGAGTAAATTATTATTCTGATACCAATACATTTCCTGTCATTTCAACGGGGATATTGACGCCTAAAAGTTGTAAGACGGTTGGGGCAATATCACCTAATTTACCATCTGCTATTTTCTTATAATGATCGTCAATCAAGATACATGGAACCAAATTGGTTGTGTGTGCCGTATTTGGCGACCCATCTTCATTGACCATAAACTCTGAGTTACCGTGATCGGCCAGAATAATAAAGGAGTAGCCATTTTTAAGACCTGTTTCAACCACTGTTTTTGTACATTGATCGACCGTTTCTACGGCTTTTATCACCGCTTCAAAAACACCTGTGTGACCTACCATGTCTGGATTTGCAAAATTCAGGCAGATAAAATCAGGTTGAAGTGTTTCCATGTCGTTGACGATAGCATCTGTAATTCCTTGGGCAGACATCTCGGGCTGAAGATCGTAAGTTGCTACTTTTGGTGAAGGAACCAATAAACGGTTTTCACCTTCAAATTGTTGTTCACGGCCCCCCGAGAAGAAAAAAGTGACGTGTGGATATTTTTCTGTTTCGGCAATACGCGTTTGCGTTTTATGATTTGCCTCGAGCACTTCACCCAAAGTGTTTGTTAAGTTATCTTTTTGGAAAACAACCCTGACATTTTGGAATGTTTCATCATAAGAGGTCATCGTCACATAATAGAGATCTAATGGTTTTAGATCATATTCTGGGAATGCCTTTTGTGTTAAAGCGATGGTGATCTCGCGGCCACGGTCCGTTCTGAAGTTGTAACAGAATACCACATCGCCCTCCTGGATCGTTGCTACAGGAGCACCGCTGGCATCTACCAATGCGATTGGTTTCACAAACTCATCAGTTACGCCTTCGTCGTATGATTTTTGGATAGCGGCAACAAGGTCATTTGATTTTTCGCCTTCAGCTTTTACCAAAAGGTCGTATGCTAATTTTACGCGTTCCCATCTGTTGTCGCGATCCATAGCATAGTATCGGCCTATCGCGGAAGCGAAAGTACCTGTTGTTGTTTCTAAATAAGCTTGTAAATCCCTCACATAACCAATACCGGAGTTAGGATCCGTATCACGGCCATCTAAGAATGCATGCACAAATACTTGCTCACTGGTCAGTCCAGCATGTTTTGCTGCATCGCATAAACCCTTTAAGTGTTTTGTGTGCGCGTGTACACCACCATCGGAAAGTAATCCGATAAAATGTACCTTCTTGTTATTTTCTAAGGCATATTTAAATGCATCTTGAATAATCGGATCTGTGTTGAATACGCCGTCATTTACCGCTTTATGAATACGTCCTAACTCTTGGTAGACAATCCGTCCGGCACCAAGATTCATATGGCCGACTTCAGAGTTACCCATTTGTCCAGCAGGTAGGCCGACAGCTTCACCGGAAGCCTCTAAGCTTGAATTGGGGTATGCTTCTAATAAATGATCTAAAAATGGAGTGTTTGCAGCTTCAACTGCATTTGATTTATCATGTTTTCCATATCCTAGTCCATCTAGGATCATGAGTGCAACTTTTTTCTTATTCATCGTATAACAAAGATAATCTTAATTTTAGAATCTATCAACGCATCTTAAAAACTTCCCTTGTTAATCTCCAATAATTTTATAGGTTTGTGGCATAATTTATGTTCGGTAAAAAATCGGAACTACCTAATGATTGATATGGATGATAGAGCCTGTTCTATAATATGTTGAGCTATATGAAATTTTTAAGCTATTGCGCATTTATACTTATTAATAGTCTTTTTGTACACACTGCGGCCTTTGGGCATTCTTTAAGAGAAGTGAATACGGGAGTGGAGGTAACTTTATCGGGTGATGATGATTCCTTGGGAAGTATATCGGAGGAACTGAAATCATATCTGAAAGAGGGGAGTGCGAAAAATATGGCCAAATATTTTGGCTCAAATTTAACCCTGTCTATTTTGGGTGAGAATGGCGTCTATACAAAATATCAATCGGAAATTATGCTGGGGACATTTTTTAATCAGCATAAACCCAAGACCGTTAAATTAACGCAAGCCAGTAACGCGAACAATGGCTATCAATATTTTACCTTTACACTAGCAACAGAACAAGCCAACTACCGTGTCTTTATTAAGATAGGCGTGGGAAATAATAACCATTCTATTGAAGAGCTACGAATCGATAAAAATTAATATTGACGGTGCTTTTTTTATCAATCTATTTTTCGATTAAAAAATTATTCCACATCTTAGCCCAATAAATAGTATTTATGGAGAAGGAAATCAAGGACTATCTGGCCCAATTTGTCAAGCAGGCAGTTGCGGAGGATTTGGGAGATGGCGATCATACCTCACTTTCTACAATTGAGAAGGGAGCACAGGGCGAGGCAAAACTGATTGTTAAGGATAACGGTATTTTGGCAGGGGTAGAAGTGGCGCAGGCGATTATTGCTTACGTTGACGATACGTTGGCATGCGAAGTATTTATCCAGGACGGAAGTCAGGTGAAGGTAGGTGACATTGCTTTTTATGTAAAAGGAAATATTCAGAGTATTTTATTGGCAGAACGTTTGGTGCTGAATGTCATGCAGCGTATGAGCGGTATTGCGACCATTACCCGAAAATATGTAGATCTTTTAGTGGGGACAAATACAGCGGTATTAGATACGCGCAAAACGACACCCTTATTGCGTGTGCTGGAGAAGGAAGCTGTGCGGATAGGCGGGGGGACTAACCATCGTTTTGGTCTTTTTGATATGATCTTAATCAAGGATAATCATGTGGACTATAGCGGCGGGATCGTACAGGCGTTAACGCGTGCAAATGATTACAGAAAGAACCTAAATAAACCAGTAGAGATAGAAATAGAAGTCCGAAATTTTGCGGAGCTTGATGAAGTTCTTAACTTTGGCGAAGTGGACCGGATCATGTTAGATAATTTTTCGCCGCAGGATGTAGCCAAAGCTGTTCAGATTATTGACCATCGATTCAAGACAGAGGCCTCTGGGGGAATAACTTTTGACACCATTCGGTCATATGCGGAGGCCGGGGTAGACTATATTTCAGTGGGCGCTTTAACACATAGTGTCAAGAGCTTGGATCTTAGTCTAAAGGCCAAATTAATATAAGAACTGATTTAATTAATGATATCGATTTATTTAGTAACTGCAGTATTACTAGCTTATTTGTTTGGTTCCATACCGACAGCAGTTTGGTTGGGTCAAGCATTTTATGGAGTAGATGTTCGTGAGTATGGAAGCGGTAATGCTGGAGCAACTAACACCTTTCGCGTGTTGGGCCCCAAAGCGGGATCGATCGTAATGTTTGTAGATATATTTAAGGGGTGGACAGCAACAAACCTGGCCTATTTAATAGAGCTGGGGCAGAATACAAGCGACGTACAATTTGTCAATTTTCAGTTGGCGTTGGGTGTTATCGCGGTGCTGGGGCATTTATTTCCCGTATTTGCAGGATTTAGAGGTGGAAAAGGGGTGGCAACACTATGTGGTATGATTCTCGCGATCCATACACCCGCTGCTTTGGTCTGTGTATCCGTGTTTATCATTATTTTGCTGACCACACATTATGTGTCGTTGGGTTCCATTTCTGCAGGATTTGCATTTCCCTTTAGTTTGGCATTTATTTTTAAAACAACGATACCTTCTGTTTTACTTTACGGAATAGCCATCTGTATCCTGTTGTTAATTACCCATCAAAAGAATATCGAGCGATTATTGAAGGGGCATGAATCCAAGATTTATCTCTTTAAGAAAAAGGCTAAGGAAAAAGAATAGGCACAATAATTGCGTTCTCTAAAACGTGTTTAATAATTTATTGTGAAATATCCATGATAGAAGAGCTTGGAGCTGCTAATCATCGTTTGGATATTCCATATGGCCATTGAAAGAAAATATATACATATGAACGGAATATTTAAGTATTCAGCTATGGTATTAGCGTGCGTGGCACTGGCATCGGGGCTGTCAGGTTGCGCAACTTCAGCTGTTACCGGGAAAAAATATTTAAAATTGGTCAGTGCTGATCAAGTGAACCAGCAAGCTGCATTGGCTTATAAAGATTTTTTATCGAAGAATAGCGCAAAAGTAGTAACCGGGACTGCAGATGCAGCGATGGTTAAACGTGTTGGTAACAGGCTGGCAACAGCGGTTAACCAATATTTACAAAGCACAGGCCGTGCGAATCAATTTAATTTCAACTGGGAGTTTAACCTTGTAAAAAGTGACGATGTCAATGCATGGTGTATGCCAGGCGGTAAGGTTGCGGTATATACGGGAATATTACCAGTGACACGGACAGAAGCAGGTTTGGCAACGGTTATGGGCCACGAGATCGCGCACGCTATTGAAGAGCACTCTGTTGCTCAAGCATCGAATCAGATTGCTTTACAGCTGGGAGGACAGATTTTAGGGTCAGCTGCAGGGGTTTCTGGGAACAGTACGCTCGGTGTTTTCAACAATCTTTATGGTCTGGGCGGTAATTTAGCGCAATTGAAATTTTCAAGAAGCGATGAATCAGATGCAGATGCTGCGGGTTTGATCATTATGGCTTTGGCTGGCTACAATCCAAATGAAGCGGTCGATTTCTGGAAACGTATGGCATCCGGTAGCCAAAAAGGACAGCCTGAGTTTTTGAGTACCCACCCGAGTGATGAACGACGGATTGCGGATATTCAGAAATTGATTCCGAATGCAATGAAATATTATAAAAAATAGATAGTCCATACAAAATAAAAAGAGTCGTCTGCCAATGGCAGACGACTCTTTTTATTTGTGCCTTATTTATGGTTGTATTATACGCCGGCTATGGCGTCACTTATACCAAGTATAACTCCAAATATCAAGCCCATGCAGTTAAATGCAATGGTGATAATAACCATGATGCCAATAAATTTATAGTGTTTTTTGAGCGCATCTAAACACAGTTCCAATTGGATACTGTCGCGGTTTTCGATTGCTTTTTTCGCTTTTGATCCGAAATTATAAAGGAAATAAATTGGAAGGCAGAAGAAAGCAAGAAACAGCAGATAGAGTACACCGAATGTGGATAAAGCCTCTGCCGTTACATATTCGTCGGCACCGAGTGACAGTGCACTGGCTCCGAAGATTAAGCTGACCATGGTGATGGCGGAGATTCCGATGAAAATAAAACAGACAATGGCCAAAAAATTGGCCCACTTGGCTGCTGAAGCCAAGAATGAAAGCCCTGCAGGAGATAGTTTAATGTCTGCGGGTTCTTGAAAAGAAGAATTTTGAATACCGTCTTCCATGAAGCATAAATTATTAGGTGTGCGAATTTCTGAAAAGTTCTCGGCTTTTGAAACAAGTTTTTAAAGAAACCATTAAGCAACAACAATCGTTTAGATTTTTTGATAAGATTAGGCTTGCGGTAGCTCAAATGCTACAAAAAACTGAGTTGTTTAATAAAATTCTCGATTGACAGAAAATTAGCTAATTTTTTTCAAAAACTTAAATTCCGATTGGAAGAATGTTGTTACAAAAGAATTTCACGGATTTGATGTGGAAAACTATTTTTGATCCGTTTGTATGGAGGGGGAAGCTGGTTTAAAACATGTTACAACGTTTTTTTTACGGATAAATTGTACGTTAATATAATAATTTTACTGTGTATTTTATGAAGTATGTGTGGTTTAGTGTGTTAAGTTTATATTAAGTCCTTTGTAATTTGAAATCTCTTAGTAATTTTGCTTAACATTTTTTAACAAATCACATTATATGAAAAGATCTTTACTCTTTTTCGCTCTTGTTATGGCTAGTTATGGTGCTGTACAAGCTCAGGTTACAACAAGTAGCGTTACAGGTATTGTAAAAGAGGCAAACGGACAGTTCACATCGGGAGCAACAATTAAAGCTACACACGTGCCATCAGGAACTGTTTATTCTGGCTCGGCTAACGCTGCAGGTCGGTTCAACTTAGCGAATATGCGTGTTGGCGGACCTTACAAAATTGAAGTAACCTATGTAGGACAACAACCTATCGTGTATGAAGATGTTTATTTGCAATTAGGTGAACCATTCGTAGTAAATCCTGTTTTCGGCGATTCAGCGACTAATCTTGAAGAAGTAGTTGTTACAAGAGCTGGTGTTTTAAAAGGAGAGCGAAATGGAGCATCTACCATTGTTGGGCGTCGTCAGATCGAAAATTTGCCTACAATTACTAGAAGTGTAAATGATTTAACCCGTTTAACTCCTCAGGCTAACGGAACTGCAATTGGTGGGGGAAATTACCGTGCTAATAACTTTACTGTTGACGGTGCTAACTTCAATAACCAATTCGGTATCGGCCAAAATATTCCAGCAAACGGTTCTCCAATTTCTATTGATGCATTGGAGCAGATTTCAGTGAATGTAACTCCTTTTGACGTTCGTCAATCAGGTTTTACAGGTGCTTCAATCAATGCTGTAACACGTTCTGGTCGTAACGATTTCTTTGGTTCAGCTTTTTATACTGGACGATCAGACAAACAACAGGGAAATCGCGTAAATGATGTGGTATTTACACCAAATGATTTAAGTGTAAAACAATATGGGGTAAGTTTGGGCGGTCCAATTATTAAGAACAAGTTATTCTTCTTTGTGAATGTTGAACAATTGAAGCAAACTGAGCCCGGACCAAATAGAGTTGCTTCCAATGATAATCTTGTATACGGAGTTGCAGGTACTCCATCCTATGTTGCTAGACCTACTGAAAAATTCATGAATGAAGTGGGGGATTATTTGAGAAGCACTTACGGTTATGATCCAGGTGCGTATCAAGGATATTCGAATAAAAGTAATAATGATAAGATATTCGCAAGGATAGATTGGAATATTTCTGACAATCATAAAATTAATTTCCGTTATAACCAGACAAAAGGAAAATCACCTAATACGATCAGTTCGTCCAATACCGGTGCAAATATACCTAGTGCGTATCCTACAAATCGTACGACAACCAATGCGATGACTTTCCAAAATTCAAATTATTGGCAAGAAACCAATTTGTACTCAGGGACAGTTGAATACACCGGTAAAATCGGTAATGTAAATCACTCTGCTCGTTTATCGTATGTAAATCAGGATGAGCCAAGAAGCGTGATGGGAAATTTATTTCCGTTGGTAGATATTAGGGATGGAATTGCTGGAAATACAGGTAACGTCCTAGTTTCTTTTGGTCCAGACCCATTTACTTATGGAAATCTTCGTTCGGTAAAAACTTGGACGGCAAATTATGATGCGAATTATACATTAAATGATCATTATTTTACGGCTGGACTTCAATACGAAACCTCGCGTACAAAAAATGGTTTCCAACGCTTTGGAACAGGATATTACATGTTTAATACCTGGGATGACTTTAAAGCAGGAAAACCGGCAATTAACTATGCGTTAACTTATCCTTTAACGGCTGATGGTTCACAGGCTTATCCAAGCTTTAAATTCGCACAGTACTCTTTGTATTTGCAAGACCAATATACTGTTAATGAGAAATTGAAATTAACAGCAGGTGTACGTTTGGAACTTCCAACATATCCGGATGTATCAGAAATGAAAACTCACCCATTGTTACAGAGTTTAGATTTCGCAAATGGTTTAAATTTGAACACTGGAGCGATGCCTAAATCACGCGTGATGGTTTCTCCTCGTTTTGGATTTAACTATGATGTAAGAGGCGATAGATCATTCATTGTACGCGGTGGTACAGGTATATTTACGGGACGTATTCCATATGTTTGGATTGTAGCACAATCAGGAGATGCTGGAATGCTTCAATTTACTAAGACATACCAAGTTGGGGATGCTAATATGCCAGCATTTAGCCCTGATATCAAAGCGAATTATCCAGCTAATCCTGATGCGCCGGGCACGACTTTGCCAGGAAATATGTCAGCAATGGATGTAAATCTGAAATTCCCTTCCACATGGAAATCAAGTTTAGCAGTTGATTACAAGCTACCTTGGGGTGTAGTCGGTACAGTAGAAGCTATCTATAATAAAGATATCAATGCTGTTGTAGCTAAGAATGTGAATTTGGTTGATCCAACTGCGATGAGTATTGCTGGATATGGAGATTCTAGATTTATTTTCCCAAATGCGAATGTAGATAAGTACATTTATAAATTGGATAGTAAAACAAGCTTACCTAGCAAAACTGCAACAGGTCAATTTATTCCAACCTATATGACGAATGTAAAAGGTGGACATTACTATTCGGTGACTGCTCAATTGCAAAAAAGTTTCGATAAAGGGTTTTCTGGAATGATCGCATATACAAGAAGCGGTGCTAAAAACTACGGAGATGGCGCGGGAGATCAAATTCAAAATTTATGGTCGATCCCTATGCAGGCAAATGGAAATTCTAACAATCCGGAGCTTGGATATACAACAAATATTGTTCCTCACCGTTTAATGGGATCTGTAACTTATACCAATAATTGGATTGGCAAATTGAATACCTCGATGACTTTATTCTATATTGGTAGTTCAATGGGTAGATATTCTTATTCTTACAATGGTGACTTTAACCGTGATGGGGTAAGTAATAATGATTTGCTTTACATTCCTAAAGATAGATCTGAATTAAAATTTGTTGATATTGCAGCAGGAAACTCAAACTACGGTGGTATTGGTTATACCGCTAAAGAACAAGAGGAAATTTTCTGGAATTTGGTAGACGGTAATAAATATCTTAGAGATCATAAAGGAAAATCTGTTGAACGTAATGGAGCCGTTGCACCATGGAGACATCAGTTTGACTTCCACTTATCACAAGAAATCTTTAGAGGAATCGCAGGTGGAAATAATTCATTGGAGTTCTTTTGGGATGTGATGAATATTGGTAACTTATTTAATTCTTCTTGGGGTGTTTTCAAATTAAACAATAGTGCTTTATTAGCACCAGCGAATACTTCTAGTATAACGCCTGATGGTACAACTGTGCCAACGTTTAGAATGGGATATGCAAATGGTGGTATCATTAAAGAATTGAACAGACCAAATGAAACAATTACTTCAACTTATTATATGCAGTTCGGCGTTAAATTTAAATTTAACTAGGAAATAGTAATATAGTAAAATTAGTTTACTACACCCCAAAAGCTTTCACCAAGCTTTTGGGGTGTTTTTATTTATAGAATTGCACTACGGAAAACGCCTAGGCAAATACCGATATTTCCACCTAAAAGAACAAAATATACCCCCTCAAAACAGACCGTCCCTCCGATATTTGGTTTATAACTAAATTATAAACCCGACTGATGATGAAGCAGTTTTGTATGTCCATACTCCTGGGTATTGGCGTCTGCATGTCTCTTTGTACTTTTGCACAAAGTATGGACCTGGTCAATTGGCCAAAGCAGGCTGATCCCAAATTAATAGGTGATCTGGTGGCACAACGTTTTGTGGCAAGCCCACATAACAGTTTCAAACCACCGGCTCCCCCAAAATCAATTACCTATCCCGAAGTCTGTACCTGGTATGGGGCATTGAAGTATGCCGAAGTGAGCAACAATAAGAAACTACTGGAGCAATTGACGCATCGGTTTATGCCACTTTTTGACACCGAAAAACACTTGGTCCCCAAACCTTGGCATGTGGATTTTTGTGTCTTTGGAACAGTGCCGCTGGAACTCTATCAGCAAACAAAAGACCAGAAATTCAAAACGATGGGAATGCGTTTTGCCAATGCACAATGGACAATTCCGATCGATTCTCCCCAGGTTGTCAAAGACAGCTATCAGAAATTTCTCGATAAAGGCCTGACTTGGCAGACTCGCTACTGGATCGACGACATGTATATGATTACCATGATTCAGTCCAAAGCTTTTCATGTGACGGGTGATCCACAATATATTGATCGGGCAGCGCATGAAATGGTTGTCTACCTCGATACCATTCAAAAAGAAAATGGCCTTTTTTATCATGCCCCTGATGCACCTTTCTTCTGGGGGCGTGGCAATGGTTGGATGGCTGCGGGCATGAGCGAATTGCTCTCTTCATTGCAGCACAATAACCCCAATAGACCCAAAATATTGGCTTCTTATCACAAAATGATGGTGAGCCTCAAAAAGTATCAACGTCCGGATGGCCTATGGGGCCAATTGATCGATAAACCTGAATCCTGGGTGGAAACTTCGGGCTCCGCCATGTTTACCTATGCGATTATCCTGGGCATAAAAAATGGTTGGCTCGATGCCGCAACATATACGCCGATCGCACGCAGGGCCTGGATAGCTTTGACTGGTTATATCAATAAGGAAGGGGATATTGCCAATGTCTGCGAAGGCACCAACCGGAAAAACGACTACCAGTATTATTTAGATCGAAAACAGAAAACTGGGGATATGCACGGTCAAGCTCCTCTACTCTGGTGTGTGTATGCTTTGTTAAAAAAATAAGCCAATTATGAGAAGATTATGGACAATTTTGCTGTTATTGCTCGCCTTAAAAGCGCCTGCACAAAGCCTGCGCTTTCAGGAGCAATACCCCGGTGTATGGAAAGCCGTATTTGGAAAGCCCGATACATATACTTTGCTCGGCGCAGCCGGAGCAAAGCCCCAGGCGGCAACGCTCGAACGACTGCAGTCTGTTGATTTTCCCTTACCCAAGATGGAGGTGCATGCCGAACTGATCGATGGTAAAACTTACCTACGATTCCCATTGCAAAAGAATGAACAGATCTATGGACTGGGGCTCAATTTTCAGACGGTACATCAGCGGGGCAAGATTCTCAATCTGCACGTGGATCACTATGGCGGCAAGGACAATGGCCGTACCCATGCGCCGGTTCCATTCTACGTTTCTTCCAGAGGATACGGTGTACTGATCAATTCAGCACAATATTTAACCTATTATGTCGGAACGGGTGTACGTAAAGATGCCAAGGTTCCTGCAGAAGTAAAAGACCGCAATACCGATAAAAGCTGGAACTCCCGCCCTTACTCGGATGCTGTGGAGGTATATGTACCCACAGCAGGTGCCGAAATTTATGTGTTCGCGGGTATCAATCCGCTCGATGCCATCAAACGCTATAACCTCTTTTGTGGCGGTGGCACATTGCCACCGAAGTGGGGACTTGGTTTCACACAGCGTGTGCAAAAGCTTTATACAGCAGATGAAGTCATTAAAGAAGCTGCCGAATTTGAAGAACATGGTTTTCCGCTCGATTTTATCGGACTTGAACCGGGCTGGCAATCCAAAGCTTATCCCTGTTCATTTGAATGGGATGCTGGGCGTTTTCCAGATCCAGCAGCCTTGGTCAAAACATTAGCCGATAAAGGTGTGCGTCTAAACCTCTGGACAAACCCCTATGTTTCGCCTGATGCTCCCATCAGCAAGTCAATTGAGCCTTTTACAGGATCTCATACCGTGTGGAACGGTACTGTTCCTGATTTAAATCACCCCGATGCAAAGCGTATCCTCGCAGACCAGCTGAGCCGATCGCAGATCAATATTGGAATCAGTGGCTATAAGATTGACGAAGTAGATGGTTACGACTACTACCTGTGGCCAGACATGGCCAAATTTCCATCGGGCATCAGTGGAATTCAAATGCGACAAACCTATGGCGTGCTTGCACAGAGGTTGACCGATAGTCTATACCGTCAGCAGAATAAACGAACTTTTGGACTTGTACGTGCTTCCAACGCCGGAGCCAACAATATGCCTTATGTCATTTACAATGACTATTACAGCCATCAGGATTTTATTACTGCATTGGTCAATAGTGGTTTTTGCGGTGTGCTATGGACGCCGGAGGTTAGGGGTTCCAAAACCGGAGAAGAGTGGCTGCGCCGTTTTCAAACGGTCGTATTTTCACCGATGGCTATGATCAATGCCTGGTCCAGTGGGACTAAACCCTGGTCTTTTCCCGAAGTCGCAGAGAAAGTGAAGTATTATGCGCAATTGCGTATGGAATTGTTGCCCTACCTGTACAGTGAATTTGCAAAATACCATTTTGAAGGAACACCGCCTTTCCGGGCCATGGTACTCGAAGATGGGTTCCAGGGGTATACAAATTCGACTTTGGGTAACCAGGATCTCGAAACGAATCCTTACCTGGAAGCGGTAAATAAGGAAGTGAAAGATCAATACATGTGTGGTGAGTATCTTTTGGTCGCACCATTATTTACGGGCGAATCCTCCCGCAAAGTGCTTTTGCCCAAGGGCAACTGGTACGATTTCTATTCGGGACGTTATGTCGGTAATGGAGAGGAGATCGTTGCTAAACCCGAAGATGATCGGATACCTGTATATGTTAAAGATGGCGGGATCATCCCGATGACAGCAGCAAGGCTCCATGTCCCGGCAACCGGTGAAAAAGTAGATCTGATCATTCGGCATTATGGTGAAAAGGAGGGGGGGTATAACCTATATGATGACGATGGTATAAGTTTCGACTATGAGAAAGGTGCTTATTCCTGGCGTCGCATACAAATTAAAAGAAAAGCCGGTGGAAAATTGGTAGGGGAGCTGTCTCCGGCAAGCAAAAATAAACCTGATAATTTCGGTACAATAAGGTTTGAGTGGATGGGTCAATGATGCTGTTTTGATTCATATGGAGTGTTCTGCGTTCCTAAAAACCATTTTTTACTGCTAAAAAGACCAAAAAATACACGGTCTAACCTTGCGGATTGACTGATATTTGAGGTATAACTGATTATAAAAAATAACCAATTTATTAAATGCATGGCTTAGCCATCAATAATCTACTTAGGGTAGGCTATCGCCATAAAAACTGATTTATTATGATAAAAAGTATCACAAAAATGGGGTGCTTTGTACTCTTCCTGTTTCTTGCTATGGGGAGTATAGGCTTACCGGTCTTTGCCCAGCAAAACATCCGGCTTTCAGGAAAAGTGACCAACAAAAAAGGAGAGGCACTGCAGGGAGTCAATGTTCGCGTTAAAGGGAAAAGTCAGGGAACAAGTACTGATGCTGTGGGGAAGTATCAGCTGGATGTTACCGCCTCCAGTACGGTTGTCTTTAGCCAAGTGGGCATGAAAGAGCTGGAGCGAGCAGTCGGTAACCAGCGGCAACTGGATGTCACATTGGAAGATAGCGACAATGCGCTGGATGAGATTGTGGTCACGGGCTATGGTGGTGTCGCAAAGAAACGTGACCTCACAGGTGCCATCTCTTCTGTCAATGCAAAGAAAATCGAAGAACGTCAGCCTATTAATCTTTTCGATGCCTTACAGGGGCAGGCGGCTGGGGTTCTTATTGTCAATGACGGTGGTGGTGCACCCGGGGCGACAGGTTCCATCCAGGTACGGGGTACGTCAACTTTAAATGGTGGTAATGGTCCTTTATATCTGGTCGATGGGGTCATTAACCCAGACGGCGCCACCATCAACCCAACGGATATTGAGAACATCGAGGTGCTGAAAGATGCCGCCTCTGCATCTATTTATGGGTCGCGTGCGGCCAATGGGGTTATCCTGATCACCACCAAGCGCGGTTCCGAAGGAAGACCAATGGTCAATGTCAACTACAATCATCTTTTTGGTCGTCTGGCTCATTATATCCCAGTAAGCAATTCGGCAGAGGTAAGGGCTTTTAGGTATATTCAAGGACTCAATACCAATACGGATTCCATCAACCCAAGTTTCAATTCCGACAACGATTTGCAGCGGCTTTTATTGGGTAATCTGGCACAGAAGAAGGAAATTAAGGTGAGTGTTTCCGGTGGTCAGAAAAATCTCCGCTACTACAGTAGCTTAAATTACCTGGACGATAAATCTATTATCCTGAATAGTTACGCCAAACGTTTGCAGTCACGCATCAATGTGGAATATCAGTTTTCATCCAAATTGAGGTACTCCAACAATATTTCCTTTTCCTGGCAGAAAGGTAATACAATTCCGATCGGGAATACGATCCGTGTCGTCATGGACCGACCTGCGTATTCACTGATTTATTATCCTGACGGTTCCCTAACAAGTTATATCGGCTCGAAACGGAATCCAGTAGCCAACGCTTTGTTTGAAAAAAATATTGATGAAACTTATTCTGGACAATTTAACAACCAATTGGATTATCAGATCAGGGACGACCTGAAATTTACGACTTTGTTTAACGCAAGGCTGGACAACTTGCAGAATACGCAATTTTCGCCGCGTTTTCTCTCGGCAAATAAGGATCAGAATAGCGGAACAAATGAATTTAATAAGACATTTACCTGGGAGTTTCAATCCTATCTGAATTATAATAAAACTTTTGCGCAGGATCATAATGTCACGGCTTTATTGGGATTCAGTTCGGATCGTAGACGCTATGACCGTTTTCATTCCGAATATATGAATAGCGTAAATGAGGAGGTACTGGTGACTTTTCCAGATTACCTCACACCTTCAAAAACCTATACTACTGCGACAGCGAATGCTTCTGCCTCTGTTTTTAGCCGGATCGGCTATAACTACAAGGGACGTTACATCGTTCAGGGGTCGTACAGAAGGGATGGTTCATCGCGGTTCGGCGAGACAAATAAATGGGGGAACTTCCTTTCGGCATCTGCTGCCTGGCGTTTCTCGGATGAGAATTTCATGAAATGGGCGAAACCGGCATTGATAGATGCTAAACTTCGATACAGCATCGGACAGCTTGGAAATGATAAAGTTGGTGATTACGAATCGTACACCAAAGTGGCCTTTGGTGGATCTTATAACGGTGTCGGCGGAGCTGCTTTGACCAGTACTTTTGGGAATAATCGGATCAAATGGGAAACGACCACGCAGAACAATGTGGGGCTGGATCTTACTTTCTTAAATGGTCGATTGGGATTTACTGCAGATTACTATGTCAAGACAACCACCGATCTATTATACCCGAGAGAGCTGGCCAAGGAAACAGGTTATGCCAAGGTGAATGTCAATTTAGGGACAATTCGCAATCGCGGGATGGAATTTGTCATCAGCGCCAAACCAATCGTAACACGTGATTTCAGCTGGGAGGTAAACGGCAATATCTCCTTTGAGCGCGGTAAGATCGTGAAGCTGGCCGATGGAATACCATTTTTCCCGGGTAATAAATGGTACGCGGAAGAAGGTGGCCGTATCGGTAATTTCTACGGCTGGCGCAATCTGGGGGTATATGCCTGGGATGAATCCAACGCTTACAACGACAACTGGGAAAAATTGACATTGGTACTTGACGATCAGGGCAAACCATTGTATCGCGATGGAAAGGCTGTGTATACATTTAACGGCAATGATTACCAAGGAACCGTACATCAGCTCTACGCACCAGACGGTAAATTAAAAGGCGGTGATGCGGAATGGCTCAACAATAAGAAAGACAGCTTGATCAACGACGAAGACCGCATGATCCTCGGCAATGCGACACCTGATTTCTATTTTGGTTTTATGCAGACTTTTAGATATAAACGATTTACGCTAAACGTACTCTTCAACGGTTCTTTTGGCGGTGAAGTTTATAATGCTTTGCTGCAACGTCAGAATTATCCGACCAATACAGGAGCAGGTTCACCGGATATGGTCTACAATGTATGGCGCAAACCCGGGGATGTGGCAAAATATCCAAATTATGTGGAGCGAAACAACCGTGGAAATATGAAAACCAATCAGAATAGCCTCTATATCGAAGATGCCACTTTTATCCGTTTGTCAAGTGTACGGCTAGCCTATACGTTTGATCCTCAGTTGATCAATAGGTTGAAAATGAAAGGACTTACGGCTTTCGTTTATGGAAGCAACCTATTGACATGGACCAATTATCGGGGCTACGATCCTGAATTCAGTACGAACAATCCGCTGACACCGGGTGAGGACGATGGCCGTTACCCAAGGAGACGGGAGTTTGGATTTGGGGTAAATATTAATTTTTAGCATATATCTATTCGGTTAGGTTCCATCTGACGGATGGAATGAAAAAATATTTTTGACATGAAAACAAAGATCTTAGCACTGTTACTGCTGTCAGCCACGCTGGGAAGCTGTAATAAATTTTTGGAAGAAAAACCGCTGGCCGAAGTTGCTCTGGACCAGCATTATAAAAACTTGTACGATGTGCAGGCCGCAATCGCTGGAATGTATAGCGCCTTTCAGCTTGAAATGGTTGGCAAGGGTAACTATCAGGATAACAAAGATAATTACCTCGAGAAATACCTGTATTGGGGCGAATACCGTGCGGATAATTTTGACCGTGCAATTAGCTACACCAAAGACTATGTGGACGAGATTGTGTTAAACAGTCTGACACCGACCAATCAGTTTTCAGACTGGAGCGGACTCTATACCGCCATCGGGCGTATCAATAACAATATCAAATACATTCCAAAAGCAGCGGAATTGGATAGCCGTATCACGCCGGAGATGCTGAAGGATTATCTCGCGCAGTGCCATGCACTTCGGGCCATGTGTTATTTCTATCTCGTCCGTGTATGGGGAGATGCTCCGATATGGCTTGAACCGTATGAAGACGTACAGCAGCCTGCTGCTAGCCCACGTGAATCGAAAGATAAGATATTGAACGAGGTCATTATACCGGATCTGGAAAAAGCCTATTCCCTGGTCGATAAAGATGCGAAAAACTCCCTATGGACAATCGGAGGAGCAGGGATCTGTGCCATCATGTCCGATGTGTATATGTGGAAGAAGGATTATCAAAATGCAACGAAATGGATTGGACGCCTGTTTTTGACCAAGTCACCTACAGGTGTAAGCTATGCCGGAGCCAATGAAACCAATTTACAGGATGGCGCAAGCTGGAAAACTATTTTTGTCAATCCAACTTCCAGCAAAGAAACCATCTGGAGCATCCATTGGGATTACCTCAAAAATGGCTGTGCCTGTATGCAGACATCATGGTCTCCCAACAATAAACAGATTGTAGTCGATGAAGGAGTGTGGGCAACCTGGTTTCAGCCACAGACCACCACCTCGCCAAGCCCCGATATCAGGCCGCAACAGACTTTAGATGTGTATTTTGGATTGCCAAGCAATAAGCGGGACCGATTTATCAAATGGTATCCTACGGATGCCAATCCAACCAAAGCGGATCCATGGCCCATCACAAATCAGGCACTTCCCGTTTATCTAACGATGTACAGATTGAGCGATATGTATCTCTTGTACGCGGAAGCGTTGAATGGCCTGGGGGATCGGACCAACGCCCTGAAATATTTAAACTTTGTCCGCAAACGTGCACGCCTACCACAGTATGATGCTAATGACGCAACGATTGCCACAAGCTATCAGCTGGAAACGGCTATTCTGGATGAACGTCGTATGGAGCTCTTTGGTGAGGGGAAAAGGTGGTTTGATCTGGTACGGACGGGCAGGGTGAAGGATGTGATGGATCCCATACTGAAACGAAGACAGGAAGAAGCCGGCAATTTGGAAAAACCCGGATTCCTGGATCCAACAAATAGAGTGTATTGGCCTATTCACCGGAATGTTTTAAACTCGAATAAAGCATTGGTTCAAAATCCGGGATATACAGATTAACAGAAGAATTTAAATCAGAGCGTCATGAAAAGAATGTTTAAGACCAAATGGACCTATAGCGCTATCATCGCCGTAAGTCTATTAATGACAAGTTGTTCACTTTTCGATTTGGAACTGCAAAAAGATTACGATTACCAACATAAAACTTTAGATCCCAATATCGGGATCAGTGCACGGAAATTTTTGGAGAACCGATCGTACGAAACGGTAGAAAATCCGACAGATACAGTTTTCAAATGGATGCGTAAAGGTCTGGAATATGCAGGTATCCCCTTGGAAGAATTTGAGAAAAACGATCGGACCTTTATTTTTTTGCACAATGAAGGAATAAAGACCTGGGACCCGAAAACGAAAAAAGTGACTGCAGGCCTCTTTTTTGATTTCCCGATCGTGACCGGAGTAGACGGCACAGGAAAACCGATTACTAGACCGGCGACAAAATGGGAAGATTATAATAAAGAGGATGTCCGTAACTATTTTCTTTACCTGATGCTGCAGGGGAATTACAACTTTGATAAGCTGACCATTGAAAATACAAAAGCAAAAACAATGCTTCCGGCCAATACAGTAGCAAGTAAAAGTTCGCTGCTGGGATACCTGAATGAGGGCAAAGGTTTTGATCAAGAAGGGCTGATGGTATTGCGCTTGGTCAACAACAGCGATTTGGCCCCAATCCAAATTAACAATAAGACAACCAATCGATCTGGGGGATATATTGTCACGAACGGTGTGGTTCATGTCTTTGGAAGCAAGGGGAATACCACTGTCTATCCTTTTGCGGGAGCACTTTAAAGGAAAACCTTTTAAAACAAATTTAAAATATGATCAAGAAGAATTCAGTTATTGCTTCATTGCTGCTGCTGCTGGCCGTGGGAAGCAGCTGTGAGAAATCGCCAGCCGAAAAACTCACGTTAAACAGTATTGCCTGTGTGCAATGTCACACCATTCAGTCGGCAGCAGATCTTCAGGCACTGAGCTTACAGCCCGGAGACACAGTCATTATGAAGTCCGGCCAATGGACCAATCAGGAACTAACCTTCAGTGCTCAAGGGACCAAACAGCAACCTATTGTGCTGATGGCAGAGCAGCGTGGAGCTGTTATCATGAAAGGTACCTCATCCGTTAGTATCACGGGACAATGGTTGGTTGTGGATGGGCTTGTCTTTCAGGAAGGCTATACCTCGGGGAAAAATGTGGTTGATTTCACTTCATCCTCTTCCAATTGTCGTTTAACCAATACATCTATTATGGACTATAATCCTCCGGCGGCAACGACCGACTACCGTTGGGTTTCCATTAACGGTTCTTACCATCGCATTGACCACTGTTATTTAAGAGGAAAGACCCATCAGGGACCGACCATGGTCGTATGGGGAACCAGTAAGCCAATGAAACATCGGATCGACCATAACTTCTTTGGCGAACGTGCTGCGGTGCCCGACAATGGCGGGGAGACCATACGCGTCGGAACCAGCGACTGGTCCATGACAAATGCACTGACAACTATTGAAGATAATATCTTTCAGCGCTGTAACGGCGAAACGGAAATCATATCCAATAAGATGGGGGCTGATACCATTCGGAATAACTATTTTTATGAAAGTCAGGGAACCCTATGCCTACGGCATGGCAATGGATCTGCCGTTTATGGAAACTATTTTGTCGGTAATGGCAATAGTGCTGCTGGTGGTATTCGTATCATAGGTGAAGATCATCTTGTGTATAACAATTACTTTCAGAATATGGCTGGTACGGGACAAAAAGCTGCGCTGGCAATCATGGACGGTGTGCCAAATTCACCGTTGAGCGGTTACTTTCAGGTAAAACGCGTGAAAGTTGTGGCCAATACCATGATCAAGTGTAAGCAGTCATTTGATATCGGTTCGGGAAAAGGAGGAAATAGCCGGACATTGCCGCCGACGGATGGGCATATTGCAAACAATGTGGTATTTCAATCTGCGCAGTCCACCATGCTAACCTTTACGGATCAACCGGTCAATTTTGTTTATCAGGGAAACATTGTATTTGATGTGCCGACAAGCCAGCAGCTTCCGGCTGGATTTACGCGCGTGAACCCACAGTATTCGTTAACGACAGACGGTATCTATGAGCCAACAAGCAGCAGCCCAGTGTTAGGAGCTTTTGTGGGGAATTATCCTTTTGCGGCTGCTGCGGATGCTGGAGCTCCTAAACTGGATACGAAACATCGCGATCTGCTGAAAGCCCAGAATATTGGGCCTGTATTTATGACTGGTCTGGGGAGCAGCCTCGTCATTAATCCTTAAATGAATGTAAATAATATTTTATGCGGTAAATATGCTTGTATTTACCGCATATAATTATGAGATCAACGGAAACATACTGCTACCAAGTTATATCAAAAAACAATATTCATTTAGTTTTTAGACAGTAATTAGTCATTGTTTATTCAGTCTACACTGAGCAATCACTGAACAATCACTGAACAAGCAGTGTCAAAAGATAGAATATGGTTACTATCTGATCTTAGTTTGTTGCGGCTATATTATTTTTCAGTGGATTGGTCTTTGTTTCATTTAATAAAGGGAAAGGTATATAAAGTTATTGCACTCACAGATAGTAAGTTTGGCAAATTTTATTTATATTTTTTAACAGGTTTTGGAGAGTGCTTTTTTCGGTATTCTTTATAATTTCCATGTTTTTCGTATTCCAGCGTACCTTCCTCACAATAACTGCTTAGATAAACAGAAAATTTATTGCTTTGTTCCTTGTTGGCATTCAGCTGTTTGATTATTTGAGAAACACGGCGGGGTATTTCGAAAAAATTGGAATTGTAAACAAGATTATCCAGTTCTTTTGTCAGTTCAATACGACGTTTTGACTCCGGCGGAATATTGTAGAGTGGTGTTAGATCAATTTGTTTTTTGAATATGGTGTTTGGTTGAATATTTAATGCGCGGCAGATCAGGATAAAGTTGTTCAGTGATGCACCTTTTCCTTTTTCAACAGCTGCTATTGTGTTAGTTGTTAATCCGGTCATATTGGCTACATCTTTCAGCGTGTAGTATATTTTTTCACGTTGAATGCGCAATTGTTCGCCAATTTCCTCCAGTATATTCTCATTGGTATATCCCATATACAAATGGAAAACTTATTTGCGCATTTTTAGAATAATAATATTTGTATTTTATTTGCGCAAATTAATATTTGTTTTTATATTTGTTTCAACGAAAGCCGATAACTAAATATGAACGACAACAGCGGGATCGGAGAGGAGGGCCAAACTGCTTTGTACGACTAAAATCTAAAGAATGAGAAAATTAAGAATAAAAAATATCGCAAAGTCACCGGAATAAAATTGATTTCAATTTATTGGATTTGTATCTAGTATCCTATGTTGATAACCCCTATTATTGACTTGTAACTGCCATTCAAAGCATAGGATGAATAAAAAATAAAATTATCTGAATCGTTGAATAGACTTGTTGTTGAGTTTATTTAAAAGCTGTTTTTGCGCAAAAATATAGTAATTATTTTGCGTTAAGGATGTTCTTTGACTTATTGGTATTGAAAAAGGAGAATATAAAAATATAGGCTGATCAGTAGTTTTGCTGGTCGGTTTGATTAGGATAGGAGGTATCTTGTGATGCCGTAGGGTGAGCGCAATGGCGACTCACTGAATACCCTTTTTAATAAAATCTTGGGTTGTATCCTGAGCTATGTTCTTAATTATTATTACGATACTAGGAGGTAAGATGTTAATGATCTTAAATTGTGGGGTATACACAACCAAAAATTGACTTGCCTCTCAAGTTTATCTCAATGTTAAAGACCTCAGAAAGTAGGGTGGTAGCAACTCGTTTTACATAACCAAATGGGTAGGTAATATGGGATATGCGACGGGCTGATGAACTACAACTGAATTCCCTTGCGTAGTATTTGAAAAGTAAGAAATTTTCAAAATTATATTGAGGCATCTTGTTATGCCGTAGGGTGAGCGCATCAGCGACTCACTAAATACCCTTTTTAAGAAAATGTTGGGTTTGTATTCTACGTTGTGTTATAGATTATTACGATACGAGGAGGTAGGACGTTAAGATCTCAAGATTTCGGTATAACAACAGCAAATTTTCGTTGAGGCCAAACTTTTTAGATGTTGATGATCTCAAAATGTAGGGTATATACAATAATGCTCTATTCAAGCGTTCACAACTTAAGATGTTGACGATCTCAAAATGTAAGTTTTACACAACATCGTAGCATATACAAACGATTCACAAAAGTTGTTAATAATATCGAAATGTAGGGTATATGAAGCCGGTGCTGATCATTGTAATGCCGCAAAAATGATGTGGATGGAACCAAAAAGTAGGGTATTGACAATTATATTTGTTTTGCGATAACCACGGTTGTTGATAATCTTAGAATATAGGGTAAATATGTAACTAACTCATGGGCTACTACTGTTTTTTTAAGAGATATTAGAGTTTTCAAAATTATATATTGAGGCATTTTGTTATGCCGTAGGGTGAGCGTAAAAGAGACTCACTAAATACCCTTTTTAAGAAAATGTTGGGTTATATCCTACGCTATGTTCTTGATTATTATTGCGATACTAGGAGGTAGGATGTTAACGATCTCAAAATGTAGGGTATACACAACTTGTTCCAGTCACTATTCTTACAATTCGCAGATGTTAACGATCTCAAAATGTAGGGTATACACAACGACTAGGTTTTCCCGATCGATGTTAACGATCTCAAAATGTAGGGTATACACAACTGCTCTATTCAAGCGTTCAAAACTTAAGATGTTGATGATCTCAAAAAAATTAGGCTATATGCAACTATTGCAGAATAATACCTATTCTTTAAGCAGATGTTTAGTGATCTAAATTAAAGGGTATACACAACTGGGCGTTTTCATGCATCGCTGTATTAGCTGTTGTTGACCACATAACATAGGGGGTATACATAATAACGAGTTATGAAGAAATAATCGGATAGAGTGCTATAGCATAGCCACCATAGCTATTTTAGCCTTTATAACTTTAATATCCAATTCAATACCAATAAGTTTTTATAACCAAATAACAATTTGCACCCACCCAGCTTCGGTTTCCGACAGATCTTTCCGATTTGCCGAAGCTGCGGTAAGTGATTTTCGTGTGCTAACCATAAAAACGAATTATGAAACTACTTTTACTAAACAAGGACATTAAAACGGCCATTGAACACCTGCACAAGGGGCACGAAAAAGGACTTAAATTTTTCTACCAGAAATTTTATGAACACTTCCTTTTTCGCGCCCGCCGTGCAACCGATGATGAATGTGCGGGCGAAAGTATCGCCCAAGAGGCTTTTCTCCGTCTTTGGCTGTTCCGCGAAAATGTGAATTCCGAAACTGAAGTTTTCGACTTCCTGAAAATTCAGGTGAAGTCTGCCATTCAGGCTTTTTATCAAAAATCTCGCAATAGATTCCATCGAAGTTTACTCCGCCTCGACAGCATCGAGGACTATCAGGAGTTTATGCTGGGCTATGAACTGGAAGAAGAAAGCGAAGAAGATGTGCTCTATATCGAGCAACTGGAATTGGAAAAGAAAAAGAAAATGGATCAGCTCAATGCCATTCTACCTAACCTCAACAACGATCAACAGCTCTTTATTCGCCTGTGCCTCAAATATAGTTTTAACTATGAACGTATCGCTTACTATATGGGGAATATCTCTGATTATGAGGTTAGCCTGCAAATAGAGAAAACAATCGAATACCTGCGTTCCATCATTCATAGTGAAGAGAAAATGCAGCTCATGGCCAAACCTGTTGAATTTAAATTAAATGGCGAAATGACCGAAGAAGAAGCGGAAGTCTTCCGCATGCGCTATGAGTTGCAGTATTCCTTCGACAAGATTTCTGAAGCTTTACAATTGGATGGGGGACAGGTGCGCACTTTATTTATTAATGCACATGCAAAAATTAAATCTGCTAAGAAAACAGCATAACTAAACATAAAAAGATATGGCAGCTGATACAATGGTATTGACCCGCAAAATACAGGTTTTTGTGGATTGTGACGATAAAGAAAAACGATCGGAATATTTTAAACAACTCTTCGAATGGCAGGATCTTGTTTTCCGCGGTGCCAATATGGTCATCACCCATCAATATGTACAGGAAAATCTGAAAGATCTGATTTATCTACAAGAAGATGTGAAAATCAAACTGGCCGATCAGGCAAAAGACCCGGAAGGTGTATTGAATACTTCACGGATGAATACAACTTATCGCCTGCTGTCCAGCTATTTTAAGGGACGAATTCCCACAGATATTCTATCCCAGATAAACACGGCTTTAATCAAATATTTTCAGGCAGATCGTCTCTCATACTGGAAGGGTGAAAAATCACTCCGCAATTATAAAAAGGATATGCCTATTCCCTTTTCCGGTAAACAAATTAATTTGAGTAAAGATGAGAATAATAGAGATTTTAAATTCACACTATTCAAAATACCTTTTCGAACATACCTCGGTAAAGACCGATCAGATAAAAGGGTGCTGCTCCAACGTGCACTTGTTGGGCAGATCAAAATCTGTAGCAGCTCACTCAAAATTGTTAAAGGTAAAATCTTTCTGCTGTTGGCTCTGGAACTTCCCAAAAAGATCCAAGAATTGAAAGATAACATTATCGCCGAAGCTTCGCTTTCTATTGAACACCCCATAGGAGTATCCATCGGTAAGGAGTCCTTTCAGATCGGCAATAAGGAAGAATTTACTTACCGCCGTATGGCTATCCAAGCAGCACGGCATCGGTTGCAAAAAGCAGCAGCATTTGACAAAGGAGGCCGTGGCCGTAAGCGCAAAATGAAAAGCTTGGAACACTACAATGAAAAGGAGAAAAATTATGTAGATACCAAGCTTCACCTCTATAGCCGCAGGTTAATAGAGCTTTGTGTGAAAGCACAAGCGGGTACACTCTTACTGGTCAACCAATCCAATAAGGAAGAAATTGCCAAAGGTGATGAATTCCTTTTACGAAATTGGAGTTACTATGGTCTTATCGAAAAAATTAAATATAAAGCGAAGATGGTCGGCATTAACATTATTATCGAATAATTTACTGCAATTTTTCTCCCCGGTAAAACTTAGAATAGGCATCCCGTGCATAGCCATTGTCTAAATACTCAAAAGTGATAGCACCTGCTCCCTTTAGCTCCTGGCCGCGATAGAAAACTGTCCAGGAGTCTTTTGCATACCCGCCCCCAAGTGCCTTAAATGTTGATGCCGAAGCACCCTTAACTTTTACACCTTGATAGTAGACTGCCCAGGGATCTGCCGCATAGCCATTTCCGATTAATTTAAACGCGTTGGGGCTGCCGCCCTCAACTTTCACCCCGCGATAAAAAAGATTCCAAGCATCTTTCGCGTAACCATCCTCCACGTATTCAAATGTGGAAGCAGATGCATCTGCTAGCTTCTGATTTTTGTAATAAACAGACCAGTTGTCTTTGGAGTATTGACCTCCAAGGGGTTGTGTGGTAGGGCCAGCAAATCTATTGTTCTTCTCGCCTCTATAATAGCTCGACCAATTATCTTTGGCATAACCACGACCTAGGTTTTCAAAACTTGAGGCGCTGGCTCCACTGATTTCTTTGCCTAGATAATAGACTTTCCAGCTGTCTTTACTGTAGCCATTCCCCAATATCTTGAATGAGGAGGCTGTTGCATTGGATAGCAATCTGCCATAAAAATAAACTTTCCAGGCATCACTGGCATAACCGTCTCCCAGCGACTGGAAAGTAGAAGGACTTGCATCAGTTACAGCTACTCCTCGAAAATAGACTTTCCAGGTATCTTTTGCATAACCTTCACCTAAGAATTGAAAAGAACCGGCATTAGCGTTGGCAATTTCTTTACCACGATAGTAAATGCGACCGCCAATTTTGGCATAGCCATCTCCCAACTGGTCTTGATGGATATAGGAACTGCTATTTTCGTATTTGCTATGATCAGCATAGTCATTGCTGGTAGAGCCAAGCAGAAGAAGGGCGAGCATGGTTTTGAAAGAAACAGCTAGTATCATATCGCGTTTGGACTAAAGTGAAATGTAGGCATTCTTACTAGTGAATGCTGTTAATGAGACCGCAATATAAGGGTAAAAGTTTAGTTGCCTATTGATACAAATAAAAAATACCTGTCATGTCATATCCAAGTCAATGAAATGCTGTATATGCTCCTTAATTTGGAATAGCAATTTTTTTTTTGTATATTGCTGGTTATGAGTTTTAAAGAAAAATTAGAGAACTGGCGCACGTCAATCAATCGCGCCGGTAGTGGTGAGGAATTGTATATTTTGCTTTTGAACTACAAAAAGTTTATCAACAAAAATTGGGTGGACGATTTTGGCGATCCGGGCAACTGGAAATCCGAATTAAATCAGGTCATCAGCAAAGTAAGAAACAAGGTGGATGTAGCAGATATCCGGAAATGTCAGGACTTATCGTCCTACCAGGATGATGCCCGTCAGACGGCACATTCACTCAATCATACCTTAAAATATCATCACTCGTTGACAAAAGGGTAGGCTAGGCCTACCTTTTTTTGTTTGAAAGAAATTACAATACAATTGGATAGAGCTGTTATACATCAAGATAACAGCTCTATTTTTTTTATACCGGATTGGATAACTGATATTTAGTCCCCGTGCTAAACGTGCACTACCCCTGCTTATTGAAAAAAATATTTGTACATGTCAGAAAATGTTTTTACTATTGTATAGTAGTATAGAATAGTATAGATTACTAGGCTGTGCTAGAAAAAAATAACCAATCTATAAGAAGACCAATTTATGATCTACCACATGTATTACCGAATCTGTAAATGGCAGCGATGTAGTCTTGTCTTCCTTTTTCTTCTGCTGGCTGGCTTTGCCAACGCACAGTCCAAATCATTTGAATTAAGAGGAGTTGTATTAGATAGTGTCGGACATTTACCCATTTCCAATGTTACAATCGCTTTCGTGGGAAAAAGCGCTGTTGTATCAACGGATGCACAGGGACAGTTCCTGATCAAAGATGTACACCTCAATGATCAGCTTGTCCTCACTTCGGTCGGATTCGACCGCAAGACTGTTCAGGTCACCAGCACCAACCGGATGACCATCTTTCTGTCCTCATCAAGTTCAAATCTGGATGAAGTGACGGTTGTCGCCTACGGCACACAGAAGAAAACAAGTATGGTAGCCTCGATCACCTCGATCAATCCAAAAGAAATTAAAGGGCCTACATCCAACCTGACGACCATGCTGGCCGGTCGGGTAGCTGGACTGATTGCCTATCAGCGAAGTGGCGAGCCCGGAAATGATAATGCCTCTTTCTTTATCCGCGGTGTGGGGACCTTTGGTGCCGGAAAGAAAGATCCCTTGATCCTCATTGATGGGATGGAATCCAATACAACAGCTTTGGCCAGGCTCCAACCTGACGATATTGCTGGTTTTTCGGTGCTGAAAGATGCGGCCGCCTCTGCATTATATGGTGCAAGAGGTGCAAATGGTGTCGTGTTGGTCAATACCAAAAGTGGTATCGTGGGAAAAGCAAAATTTAATGCGCGTTTCGAAAACTCCATTTCCACCAATACCCGGAATTTTCAATTTGCCGATAACATTACCTATATGAACCTGGCAAATGAAGCGGTATTGACACGCAATCCCAAAGGGGCTTTGCCTTATGATCAGAATAAGATCGATCATACCGCGAGGGGGGACGATCCGCTGCTTTATCCCAATAATAACTGGATCGACCAATTAATTAAAGACTATACCAACAACCAGCGTTTCAATTTCAATGTAACTGGTGGTGGAAACTTGGCGCAATATTATGTTGCAGGTACGTTCAACAACGATAAGGGAATTTTGAAATCGGAAAGCGGCAATAATTTTGACAATAACATCAACCTCAAAAATTATTCGATACGTTCGAATATCACCTTAAATGTAACGCCGACAACAATAGGAATTATCCGTACTTCGGCTCAATTTGATGATTATAAAGGACCTATCGGTGGTTATGATGACTGGGGAAATCTGATCAATGGTGGTCAGCGGGTATTCAAAGAAGCGATCTGGTCCAACCCAGTGATGTTTCCGGCGGTTTATCCGGCTTCTTACGCACCGTTTACAACGCATCCGCTCTTCGGAAATAGCTTTATACCGACCACAAAGACTTTGTATAATAACCCTTATGCCAAGATGGTCAATGGTTTTCAGGAATATAACAGTTCGACAGTAAACGTACAATTGGAACTGAAACAGAACTTTGATTTTATTACAAAAGGTTTGTCGGCGCGTTTAATGGCTTACACACAACGTTATTCTTATTTTTCGGTCAGAAGAAGCTTTCAACCTTTTTACTATAATCTGCTGAAAATACCAGGTACCAACAATACTGTACTGAGCTTGCTGAATGAAAACGAAGGGACAGAATACCTGGACTATAGTCAGGGCGATAGAATACAGAACACAACGACCTACGGCGAATTTGCGGTCAATTATAACCGGACCATCGGAAAAGATCATGATATCACGGGTATGTTGATCGGTATCATGCGCAATTATCAGACGGCAAATGGGGGCAATTTACAGGCCTCTCTGCCAGCACGTAATATCGGTGTGTCCGGACGGGCTACTTATGCCTATAAAAATAAATATCTTTTTGAAGCAAACTTTGGTTACAACGGTTCAGAACGTTTTTCTAAAGATAAACGATTTGGTTTTTTCCCCTCTTTTGGGGTAGGCTGGAACCTCCAGGAAGAGAAAATGTTTGAGTTTATTACGCCAGTGGTATCTCGTTTAAAACTACGTGCAACCTATGGTTTGGTGGGTAACGATCAGATCGGTAACGACCGTGACCGCTTTTTCTATTTATCGCAGGTCAATCCCAACGATCCTGGGAAAGGTTTTTCTTGGGGGAACCTTTGGGATTACTATAGACCAGGCTACTCGATCTCGCGCTATGCCAATCCAAATATTACCTGGGAGCGCGCCAAAACATTTGATGCAGGTTTTGATCTAAACCTCAAAAATGGATTGGGTGTTGTCTTTGATTACTACAACTCCAAACGTAGCGATATCTTAATGGTGCGCTCGACTATTCCTACTACTGCTGGTTTTCAGGCCGATATTCAATCCAATATGGGAAAGGCAGAAAGTAAGGGCTTTGACCTGGCCTTGGATTACAACAAGTCTTTCGCAAACACCTGGTGGACTCAGCTTCGTGGAAATATGACCTATGCGACAAATCGCTTATTGACCAATGAGGAGCCTAACTATCCGGCAAATTTGTCTTACCTGACGCATCTGGGTTATCCGCTTAAACAGCAATATGGTTTGATCGCCGAACGCTTATTTGTGGATGACATCGAAGCCGATAACTCACCATTGCAAAATTTTGGTGGTGCATTGAAGACCATGGGCGGCGATATCAAATACCGCGACATTAACGGCGATGGCAAAATAACTGATCTGGACAAAGTGCCTATCGGTTTTCCTACTGATCCTGAAATTATCTACGGTATGGGATTTACCGTTGGGTTTAAAGGCTTTGATGTCAGTGCCTTCTTACAGGGATCTGCACGTTCATCGTTTTTTATCAATCCGGGCAATATCACGCCTTTTGCCATCAATGGTCCTTATCAGAATGGTCTGTTAAAACAGGTGGCTGATAGTCACTGGTCTGAAGATAATCAGGATATCCGTGCGTTCTGGCCTCGGCTGACAGATGGATTTAATAACAACAACAATCAATTTTCGACCTGGTGGATGCGAAACGGAGCTTTCCTGCGCCTGAAATCTGTCGAATTGGGCTATACGGTGCCAAAGAAGATCCTCGATCGCTGGAAGATGTCCAACATCCGCATTTATACCAATGCCTTGAATCTTGCGGTATGGAGCAAGTTTAAAATGTGGGATCCTGAAATGGGCGGCGATGGATTGGGCTATCCCGTTCAGGCCGTGTACAATATTGGTATCAATGTAGGATTATAAAAAACAATGTATCATGAAAAAATTAACTGTATTTAAATCGATGGTGGTGTCAGGTCTATTGTTTTTTCAATCCTGCAGCTATCTGGATGTCGTACCGGACAATGCTCCAACGATAGATAATGCATTTACCATGCGCAGTGAAGCCATTAAATATTTGGCAACCTGCTATTCTTACTTGCCCAATGATGGCGAGCCTACTATCAATCCCGCTTTTATGGCGGGAGATGAATTCTGGCTGGATTATCCAACACGCAGTATCAATGGAACAAACTGGAATATCGCACGCGGTAATCAGAGTATTACCGACCCTTATGTCAACTATTGGGATGGGCATATAATCAATAATGTCCGCGAACGATCCATGTTCAATGCCATTCGCGACTGTAATATCTTTTTGGAAAACATCCAAAATCCGGAGAAAGTACGCGATATGACACCAGATGAACGTACAACCTGGGAAGGGGAGGTCTTATTCTTAAAAGCGTATTACCATTTTATGCTGATGCGCCATTACGGTCCCATTCCGATCATGGATGTCAACGTGCCTGTGACGGCACCGATAGAGGAGACGCAGGTAAAGCGCCAGCCTGTTGACGAAGTTGTGGATTATATCGTGAAAGTACTTGATGCGGCGGCAGGTAAATTGCCTAGTGTCGTGCAGTCGCCAGTCACGGACCTGGGACATATTACCAAACCGATTGCCTTAGGGATCAAGGCAAAAGTCTTGTTATACGCTGCAAGCCCATTATTCAATGGTAATCCGGACTATGCAACCTTTAAAAATGTAGACGGTACCTTATTTTTTAATCCAAGCTTTCAGGCCGAGAAGTGGCGAAAAGCAGCGCAGGCCGCCAAGGAGGCAATTGCTGCCTGCGAGGAACTGGGGATGAGTTTGTATGAATTTCCAGCACCTGTACGCCCACTGTCGAATACGACAATGGTTCAGATGAGCATCCGGAATGCCGTAACAGAAAAATGGAACCGGGAAATTATTTGGGGAAATTCGAATTCGAGGACATGGCAGCTGCAATACTCTTCCATGGCTCATATCGATCCGAATAATGCCGGCAACAACAGCGTCAACGGTACCTTGGCCCCAACGATCAAGATCATTGAACAGTTCTACACGAAAAATGGTGTGCCGATGGACGAAGACAAAACCTTGGATTTTAGCAATAAAAGTCAGCTCCGTACAGGAACACATGATGAACGGTTCAATATCATTGAAAACTACAGAACAGCACGTTTACATTTCGATCGTGAAAACCGTTTCTATGCGAATGTTGGCTTCGATGGTGGGGTTTGGTACATGGAAAATAGCCCAAGTCAAACCGATGAAAATACCTGGACGACTCAACTTCGTCTTGGCTTATTTGGCAGTGGGGTTTCTGTGCCGATCACAACGTATTATCCAAAGAAGCTGGTCAATTGGAAATTTGCCTTTAAAGATGGAAACAGTTCACATATCGAAGAATATCCTTGGCCTATGCTGCGGCTTGCCGACCTGTATTTGATGTATGCGGAAGCCTTAAACGAAAGTGAGGGACCTATAGCTGATGTATTCCTCTATCTGGACAAAATTCGGAAACGTGCAGGTCTGGAAGGAGTGAAAGAATCTTGGTCGAAATATGCTTTTAATAGTGCCAAGCCAACGACCAAAGAGGGGCTTCGTGCCATCATACAACGTGAACGCAATATTGAAATGAGTTTTGAAGGTTCGCGTTTCTGGGATTTGAGACGCTGGAAACTGGCTGCACAGGAGCTCAATAAGAACATTACCGGTTGGGATCGCAATCAAGATAAGGATCATCCGGAACTATTCTACCAGGAGCAGACCTTTTTCCAACAACGCTTCGTAGCACCTAGGGACTATTTTTGGCCGATTAAAGAAGCCGATCTATTGGTTAACCCGAATTTAGTGCAAAATCCGGGTTGGTAATTATCGTTTTAAATTCAAGAAAATCATGAAAAATCGAATATATCATCATAGTATCTATTTATTTACCGGTTTGCTGTTCCTGCTGCTGGGCTGTAAAGAAGAAAAGGGCTGGACCTTAATGGAGGACGATCAGACCAAACCTGGTTTGGTACAGCATCCCTCTGTCGTCAATGGCTATGGGCAGGCAACGATACATTATAGTCTTCCGGAAAATGACAACATACTCTATGTCAAAGCTGAATACGTCATGGCAAGTGGCGAGACCCGTGTCGTCAAATCATCAACCTATACCAATGAAATTTTAATTGATGGATTTCCGGATACCAAACCGCATACCGTCAAACTGTATGCCGTGAGCAAAGCTGAGGTGGTATCGGATCCCGTGGACGTGATTGTTGAACCGAAGACGCCGATCTTTAAGCTGGTGTTTGGTGAGATGAAAGTAGCGGCTGCCTTTGGTGGTATCCGCATTACCTCAACCAATAAGGAAAAAGGAAATGTTGTGATCGTGCCCATGGTAGACTCGCTCAATAATGGCGAGTACTTGCCTCTGGATAACTACTATGGACAGGATTCTGTGATCCTATATAATGTCCGTGGATTGAAATCCAAAGAAATGAAGTTTGCATTTTATGTGCGTGATCGCTGGTTGAATAAATCCGATACCTTATACACCTCGATTACGCCATTGGAGGAAAACCTGTTTAACCGGCAATTATTCACTCCGTTGCGCTTACCAGGAGATGCGCAGATCCTCTACGGTTCTATGGACAACCTATGGGATGGCAATCTCAATACGTCCAAATGGCCAAGCTTCTATACCGTAGAGAATGCAGGTGTGCCGCAATCGGTGACTTTCTCGATCGGGAAGGAAGCAAAGCTGAGCCGGGTGGTGATTTTTCCGAGACGGGAAAATGGGTTCTATGATAAAGGAAACCTGCGTGATTTTGAGATCTGGGGAAGCAACACCCCAAATCTGGACGGCTCTTGGGAGTCATGGACCAAACTGGCTACCTGTACGGTACGTAAACCGTCGGGAACCCCTTCGGGAACAAATACCAATGCGGATGAGGTGTATGGCACCTCGGGTTGGTCATTTGATTTACCCGAAGACGCACCGAAATATAAATACCTCCGTATCCGCAATCTGCGCAATTGGCGCGGCAGTTACTTTATGCAGATTAACCAGATTCAGGTTTGGGGCGTCTATTAATCAATTAAAAAAGCAAAGTTATGAAAAGATATATGGTATTGCTGTCGTTGTTCGTGTTGGCGCTGTTGGCGGCTTGTTCCAAAATGGACGAGTTTACCGAGCACACGGACGGAAAAGCAATTATTTATCCGGCAAAACTGGATTCGATAAAAGTTCGCTCAGGAAAATACCGCGTACAGATCGAAGGCGTTTATAGAGCTTCCTCGGGGGTATCTGAACTGCGCATTTATTGGAATAGTAAGCAGGATTCGATTCGGATTCCGGTCAAGTTGACCGGCAAAGTGGATACGGTACGTTATTTAATTGACAAACTATCGGAAGGGCCCATAAATTTTGAGATCCGCAGCGTGGATGCCGCAGGACGCTTTTCTGTGCCTACTTACTTGGTCGGAAATGTGTATGGCGACCGTTACCGCGAGGGACTATACCAGCGCGTGGTGCTCGAACAGAATTTTATTGCTGGTCAGCAGTTGCAGCTGGGACTCCAGAATGTGTCGGAAACCATGGGTTTTGACGGCTTGCGTATCGCGTATCGCAATTGGGATGGTGGAACCACAGATACCGTCGTGCGCACTAAAAATCAGGATGAAAAGATTGGTCTCCAACGCTATCTCCCGGGTGCCGAAGTTTCCTATCGTACCGTGTTCAGACCAGATAGTCTAGCGATCGATACCTTTATGGTTAAATCGACCAAACTATCTGTAAAAAAAGATAATATTACGCCTTGGTACCTTCAGAATTACAAAACATCATTTACAGCGACAGTCTATGACGGCAACCGCTGGGGAGTTTTGGACAACTGGATCACCAATGCCGCGATGAAAAACCACAATGGTTATGGTGGCTTTGGTTCGGACGACGGTGGCGTGGTTAATATTGAAGCCGGCTGGGGTGCTCCAGCTATTGTCAATGGCAAAATAGAGCAAAAAGTAACCTTATTGCCAGGTAAATATCGTTTTTTTTGTAACTTATCCTGGACAAATTATGATCAACCGCCAGCAAAACTGGTTGTCAGCAAAGCAAACAGTGGAATTCCAGATCTTGAGCAGATTGAACAGGCAATGGCCCATGCTGACGTAAAATCAGATGGTGTTTATTTTGAAATTAAAGAAAAGGTGACCGTCAATATAGGAATGCTGGTCAATTTTCAACCCGACCATTACATGAAGATTAACGCGTTTCAAATCAATTTACAATAATATCAAGCAGAATGAAGACAGTTATTTTCGCGCTATGTTTTATACTATGTACCTCCATGTTGGCTGCGCAGCCTTTTCAGGTCAGGAAAAATGGAATAACATTAACATACAACAAAGCGGCCGGAACATATTCCCTAAGTAAAGATCAAGTCGCTTATATCCAACAAGCAAGTGCCTATTTGGCACTTGCTAATGGACAAAAGATTAGCACAGATAAGCTCAAGGGATCCCGTAAAATCACCGAACAGGCAATTCGGGATAACCTGGGCAGCGGTGTACGGTATACAGTTTCAGTTAAAAGCCAGCAGGGAATAGAACTGCTGCAGCATTTTTATTTCTATGACCACATGGATGCCGTCATTATTGAACTGGAAGCGAAGGGCAAAAATCTGTCCAGTAATGAACTCGTGCCGATCTGCTCGCATGCTTCATTTGCCGGCTTAGGAAAATCCTTGTATCAGCTGGCTGTTCCTTTTGATAACGATACGTTTATTTCTTACGAAAACAATGCGATTTCTAATGACAGCAAGAGCAGCGCCGAGGTCGGCGTGGTGTACGATAAGGAAAGCGGAAAAGGCTTGTTGATCGGTTCTTTGGATCAATCCGTTTGGAAATCGGGTATTGCGATCAGAGGCGACCGTGGTCAATACAACCACCTTGCTGCGCGGGCTGGATTTACAGATGTCACGATTACACGGGATTCTATGGCACATGGAGCCGTGAAGGGCGATGTGATCCGTTCGCCAAAATACCTGGTATCTTACGATAAGGATTGGCGTATCGGGCTTGAAAAGTATGCTAAAATCCATCGGAAATTAACCCCTCCTTATGTGCAATCCTGGCAGGGGGCGACTCCTGTAGGCTGGAACAGTTGGGGCGTGATACAGGAAAAACTGAATTTTCAAAATGCAACGGCTACTGCGCAGTATTTTGCAAAAGATATTCCTTATTTCCGCAATGCCGCCGGTGAAGCATTTATAGACTTGGATTCCTTTTGGGATAATATGACTCCTGGAGGAATGTCGGGCGACTATACACAGCTGAAACAATTTGTACGTTATTGTGATTCCCTGGGACTCAAACCGGGCGTCTACTGGGCACCGTTTACGGACTGGGGACATGGAAGTGGCCCTGACCGCAACGCGGAGGGGAGTCAATTTACCTTTGGTCAGCTTTGGACCAAAACCCAAAAAGGCTATCACAACCTCGATGGCGGCAGGGCCCTCGATCCGACGCATCCCGGCACTTTGGCTCGAATGGATGTCATCTTAGGAAAATTGGTCGACTGTGGCTTTCGGATGATCAAAGTAGACTTTCTTTCCCATGCTGCAATCGAATCCACTGGTTTTTACGATAAGAAAATCCAGACCGGTATGCAAGCTTATGCTGTGGGTATGAAACATCTTGTCGACGTCCTGCAGGGGAAAATGTTGATTTATGCCGCGATTTCACCTTCACTTGCCACCGCCCAATTTGCCCATATGCGCAGAATAGCTTGTGATGCCTGGAAGACCATCGATCAGACTCAATATACGCTAAACAGCGTCAGTTATGGCTGGTGGCAAACCTATCTATACGATTTTATCGATGCCGATCATTTAGTTTTTCACGATGAACATCCAGAAGTCAATAAAGCGCGATTGCTGTCGGGGGTAGTCACAGGAACAATCATCTTGGGCGACGATCTCTCCAAGAAAGAAAACTGGCAGCCGAAGATCAACCAATATCTCCAGGATCCGGAAATTTTAAAGATCATTGCCGACGGCAAAAGTTTTCGTCCTGCCGGATTTGTGGAAGGAAAAGCTGCCAATCGCTATTTTTATAAAAAGGTAGGAAATGACCTCTATGTGGCGGTATTTAACTACACACATGAACCTACCTCGGTCACGATTGATTTTAAACAGCTTGGTCTGGAGACGAATGGAACATACAAAGCTGTTGAATTATTTGATAAAAGCATCCAGGAGCTTGCGGCCCAAAAATCCATTGGTTTTGAACAGGAGGGCGCAAAATTATTTAAAATTGCGCTCTAGTTAATAATAATATATGAAGATATCCAAAGAAGAACACTTTAAAGCATTGATCGATAGGATCAAACGATTGGAAGCATTGAATACCCTTTCGAAACATGAATGTATTGTTCAGGGAGTATTGGATGCGATTGACGCGAATGAGCTTGAGGTACATGCCAGTCTGCCCTCTGTTAATAATCTGATTCAGTACCTCGGATATGCCCGGGAAACGTTCGCGAAAGCTTACCGTGATCTGATCGCTCATGGGGTGGTCGAGTCAAAAAATAGGAAAGGTTATTTTGTGGTCAGTAACAACACGCAGATGAAACAGAAAGTTGCTGTGCTGTTATACGCATACGATACCTTTCAAGATACCCTGGTCTCGGAACTTCGGGCTAACCTGCCGGAGGAGGTAACTGTTGATCTTTTCTTCCATCATAATAATATGGAAACTTTTGAGGATATCTTTAACCGCATACAGGGACGCTATACGGTCTATATTGTGGCGCCGATTGAAAATGAAGATTCCGAAAGACTGCTACAGGGTATTCCTGCTTCCAAGCTTTTGATTATCGACCGGCTGATGGACCTGGGCGAGGATTATTCCTATGTAGCTCAGGAGTTTGAAGAGGCTACCTATGCCGTATTCCAGCAGCTGCATCCGAAGATCAAAAAATATAAAGAGGTAATCTTCTACTTTAGAGAGCATACTGCCGAACCGAATGAAATCAAAAATGCATTCTTACGGTTTCTAAAGGATTACAAAATAAAAGGTCGGATTGAAAAACAATATCATGTAGGCGAACTAAAAAAGGGTAAGCTCTATTTTACGATCCATAATCCAGAACTCTATCAAATGTTGAAAGAAGTGTTGCAAAAAGGCTGGGTATTGGGCCAGGATCTGGGAATTTTATCACACAATGACGATGTCATCAAGGAGATTATCAGTGGTGGTATTACTACTTTTTCAACAAGTTTCGCACGTATTGGATCCGAAGCAGCCAAGTTTGTGCTGGAAAGAACATTGATCAAGGAAGTGGTGCCAACGACCTTGGCAGACCGTAACTCTGTATAAAAAAAAGAAAAGTTCTACGATGATAGTTTTTAGCTTTTGTCTCTTTACCGGTTTGGTCGCGTTATGGTCGTTATGGAAATTTAAGACCACTTATTCGTCCACGCTCAATGGCTTCTTTCTGGCAGGAAAAAGCAATAGCTTCTGGATGGTTGGTTCGGCCTTGCTCTTGACAAACTTGAGCGCCAACCAGTTTATAGGCGAAAACGAATCGGTTTATATCAATAATCTTTCAGTCATCGGGTGGGGCGTCAGCTCGGTTGTGGCCATGCTTTTGGTATCGGAGTTTCTGTTGCCTATTTATTTTAAGCATGGTTTTCGGACGGTCCCGGATTTTTTGGCTTTGCGATTTGACGCTAAAACAAAAATGCTGGTTTCTATCCTTATTTTGATAGGCTATATTGTCAATTTGCTGCCTCCGGTATTGTATGGTGGAGCACTGAGCCTTGCGACGATGTTTGATGTCCCGGGCTTGTTGCATATTACGTATTGGCAGAGCATCTGGCTGCTGGTATGGGCCTTAGGCGTGATCGGTAGTTTGTACAGTATTTTGGGAGGGCTCAAGCTGATCTCCTTGTCTGATTTAAGCTTAGGCTTATGTCTGTTTTTGCTTGCGGTGCTCATTCCTGTCTTTGCGCTCTGGCACCTTGGTGCTGGGGATGTATGGTCTGGCCTAACGCAGTTACTGCATGAAAAAAAAGAGCACCTCAACGCCGTTGGTGGAAAACAGGACGCGGTGCCGTTTTCGACTTTATTTACAGGAATGCTGCTGATCAATTTCTATTACTGGGGGATGGAACCCTATATTGCACAGCAGGCCTTGAGTGCCAGTAATTTAAAGGAAGCCCAAAAGGGGATGACTTTGGCTGCTGGCGGTAAATTGCTGATGCCACTATTAATCAATCTGCCCGGGCTTTTGGCGGTGCATTTACTGCCGCATGTTCAGCCTACAGCTTCTGTTTTTCCGAAGCTTATTGTTTTAATTTTCCCCGATATCCTGATCGGCTTTTCGTTGGCCCTGGTCTTTGGTGCTGCGATGACAACCTACACTGCGGGGCTGCAAAGCTGTGGCAGTTTATTTATTTTTAATATTTACAAACCCTATCTGGTCTATAAAAAAAGGCCACATGGTGAAAAGGAACTGGTGCGAAAAGGGAAATTGTTTGAGTTGATTATTTCAATTTCAGCAATGTTTATTGCTCCTTTTATCCTTTTTGCCCACGATGGATTTTACACCTATTTGCAGACCGTATCGGGTTTGTTCAATATGCCCATTTTCACCATTATGATCTTGGGGATTTTATCCCGTCGTGTAACACCACGCATGGCACAGATCGGACTGTTTTTGTACATGTTCAGTTATTTTTTTCTGGTGTTTGTCTGGAAAACAGAGCTCCATTATCTCCATCTATTCGCTGTACTGTTTCTGATGATTTCACTGCTTATCTGGGGAGGAAGTAAATTGAGCCAGCCCAGCTATAGGTCAACCTATCAATTTGAATTCTCTGGCCAGCACAAAGAAGCCTATTGGAAAGGCCGCTATGGCGTAGGGGCAATTCTGATTGTCTTGATGATTGTCATATATCTTGTTTTTTCACCCTTGGGCATTGCCCAATAAAATTGTATAAACCGCTATGTTGATGCACATAAAAATGAAATACCTTCTCTTCCTATTTTTGACAATTTGTTTTGGCTCCGCCTATGCCCAGCGTTATTATCTCTGGGATGATCGACCTGCCAAAGATTGGATGACCGAGGCTTATCCAATCGGCAATGGACGAATCGGAGCCATGATCTTTGGCGGTGTACAGGAAGAACATATTCAATTTAATGAAAATAGCCTCTGGACAGGTGACGAACAGGAAACTGGTGCTTACCAAGCCTTCGGCGATTTGTTTATTCGCTTCGATCAGCAAAAAAATCAATCATTTTCATCGTACAGTCGCAAATTAAATTTGGATAAAGGATTGCATGAAATTGGTTTTCAGCAAAATGGGCAGACGCTGAAACGCCGTTATTTTGCCAGTCAGCCAGACCAGGTGATGGTATTTGAGTATACAAACAGTAAAAAAGGGACGCTGAATGCGGAGGTCGCTCTACAAGATGCTCACGGAGGGGACGTGAAGGTCACTAATGGTCGGCTTGAGTTTCAGGGTGTGTTGTCTAATGGGATGAAATATGCTGCCCGGGTCGAAGTTCAGGCCACGGGCGGTACCTTGTCCGCAACAAAAGATGAGCAGGGAAAGTCAATCCTTGTTGTCAAATCTGCTGACCGACTCGTGCTGCTGCTAAGTGCGGCAACAGACTATGCCCCGACACGGACAACACAATGGAAGTCGGCCGAAGATCCTACAGTAGCCAACGAACGTAATCTGAGTCAGGCGAAGAAATATGGTGTAAATAAACTGCTTGCAAGACATATTACGGATTATACAACCTTATTTAACAGGATCGAACTTGATCTTGACCATAACCAATTGGATCGGCAGCAAACAACGAAAACGCTGCTGGAAGCCTATAAGAAACAGCCTATTCCTGCCTTGGAAGCGCTGGTCTATCAATATGGACGCTATCTGCTGATCAGCTCCTCGCGAAAAGGCGGTCTGCCGGCAAACTTACAGGGACTCTGGAATAACAGCAATAATCCACCTTGGCGTTCCGATTATCATTCCAATATCAATGTGCAGATGAATTATTGGCCTGCCGAAGTAGCCAACCTAGGTGAATCTGCTTGGCCCTACCTCGATTATATCAACAGCATGCGTGCGATAAAGAAAATAAATACACAAAAGGAATTTCCCGGCGTAAGGGGCTGGACGGTCAAGACTGAAAACAATATTTTTGGCGGCGAAAGCTTTCTTTGGAATACGCCGGGAAGTGCCTGGTATGCGCAGGCACTTTGGGAACATTATGCATTTAATGGTGATAAAAAGTATCTGAAAGAGTTTGCCTATCCGATATTGAAAGAAATATGTGAGTTTTGGGACGACAGATTGATCCGGAGAGCGGATGGAACTGTGGTTGCTCCAAAGGGCTGGTCGCCCGAACATGGTCCGACGGAGGATGCTGTGAGCTACGACCATCAGATTATTGATAATCTCTTCGGCAATTATATTGCGGCTTGTCTTGCCTTAAAGCTTGATACAGGTTACCGGCAGCATATCGAGGCGCTCCGGAACGCTTTATTGAAACCCAAGATCGGTAAATGGGGACAGCTGCAGGAGTGGGAAAGCGATCGCGATGATCCGCAGGATAAACATCGTCATGTGTCCCATCTGTTTGGTCTTTATCCAGGCAACCAATTTTCGATTTTGAAAACACCTGAACTCACCAAAGCGGCAAAGGTGACATTGACCGCCCGTGGCGACGAATCTACCGGTTGGTCCATGGCTTGGAAAATTGCCTTTTGGGCCCGGCTCCAGGACGGAAACCATGCCTACAAAATCCTGAATAATTTTATAAATCTTGTGGGCGGGGACGGTATCGACTATAATAACGGTGGTGGTGTATACGCAAACCTTTTATGTGCCCACCCGCCGTTTCAGATTGATGGAAACTTGGGTTATGTTGCTGCATTGAGCGAAATGCTGTTACAGTCCCAAACCGATGTATTGGAATTGCTGCCTGCATTGCCAGACAACTGGAGTGATGGTGGTGTGAAAGGATTAAAAGCACGCGGAAATATCCTTATCACAGAAATGAAGTGGAAAAATAAACAGATTGAGCAGCTTCAGCTCTCTTCTCCGCTGGAACAGACGATAGAGCTACTGAGCCCCAATGTATTGTCCGGCTTGGATATGAAACAGGAGATCAATGGAAAATACCTCTATCAACTCCGATTAAAAGCAAATAAAATAATCACGATCGTTAAGAAACCCTAAATCTATTTATTATTATGCCAACTCATCATTTTAAACATGTTGTACTCGGACTGTTGATGGCTCAGGGCCTTGTCCATTTAGATGCTCAGGCGCAGTCCAAGCAAATTCCCATTGAAACCAGATCAAATGCGCTAGTGTTGGAATATGATTCCACAAAGACACTTAAGATGCTTTACTATGGCGAAAAGCTGAACGATGCAAAAGAATACAATGCCCTTACAAGTGGATACAAGCAATTGACAGACTATAGCGGATTGTCCAATGCGGCCTATACAGCATCGGGATCAAAAAACCTGCTCGAGCCGGCTATCAGCATTGTGCATGGCGACGGCAATAGGTCATTGGATCTGCGTTACGAAAAGCATGAACTTAAAAATCTGGATGGAAATGTCAAGCAGCTGGATGTCACATTAAAGGATCCTGTGTATGCTATTACTGTGGTGCTGCACTATAAATCCTTTTCGAATGAAGATATCATTGAACAGTGGGCAACCATCCAAAATAAAGAAAAGAAAGAGGTTACGGTAGAGAAATTTGCTTCTGCCAATTTAACCCTTCGTTCCGATTCCTATTGGCTGCGTCAATATCATGGCGATTGGGCCAAAGAGATGCAGGTGGAGGAAACACCGTTGACACACGGCATAAAAGTCCTGGATAGCAAACTCGGAACACGAGCGAATTTATTTCAGCCGCCCTCTTTTATGGTGTCTCTCGGGAAAGCAGCATCGGAGGATGATGGTACTGTTTTGATGGCGAGCCTGGGCTACAGCGGAAATTTTAAGATTGATTTTGAGGTGGATTATTTGAATAACCTGCGTATCATAGCTGGAATTAATAATTATGCTTCTCAGGTAAAATTAGCCAGCAATCAGGAGTTTACGACGCCCAAACTGATCTATACATTATCGACCAAAGGAAAGGGGATTGCTTCCCGTAATTTACATAATTGGGCGCGCCGGTATCAATTGCTGGATGGCAATGGCGACCGACTGACTTTACTCAATAACTGGGAGGCAACGTATTTTGATTTTAATGAACAAAAGCTGAAAGGGCTGCTGCAGGATACCAAAAAACTTGGAGTTGATCTTTTTTTATTGGATGATGGCTGGTTTGGCAACAAGTATCCGCGCAACAGTGACCATTCAAGTCTGGGCGACTGGGAGCCTAACCGCAAGAAATTGCCCAATGGCATTGCAACACTTGTCGAAGAGGCTACGACACAAGGCGTTAAATTTGGTATTTGGGTGGAACCAGAAATGGTAAGTCCCAAATCTGAGCTCTATGAGCAGCATCCCGATTGGGTCGTAAAACAGCCGCTGCGAGCAGAACACTACTTTCGAAATCAGCTGATCCTGGATCTGACAAATCCTAAAGTACAGGATTTTGTTTTTAACATCCTGGATGAACTCTTTACCAAAAATCCAGCATTGGCCTATATTAAGTGGGATTGTAATGCGGTTATCTACAATGCCCATTCGGCATTTTTAAAGGATCAGGGAGCATTCTATATCTCTTATGTGGAAGGACTGTATAAAGTCCTTGAACGCATACGTTCGAAATATCCGAAAGTGCCGATGATGTTATGTTCAGGCGGTGGTGGCCGTGTGGACTATGCGGCTCTTCGGTACTTTACGGAATTTTGGCCATCCGATAATACCGATCCATTGGAACGCATATTTATGCAATATGAATATTCCTATTTCTTTCCAGCGATAAGTACGGCAAACCATGTGACGGACTGGGGTAAACAATCGCTTAAATTCCGGACCGACGTGGCTATGATGGGCAAGCTGGGATTTGATATTGTTGTGAGTCATCTGAAAGAACAGGATTTGCTGTTCTGCCAGCAAGCGGTGAAAAATTATGATGCGATCAAGGGGACGATCTGGCATGGTGACCAGTACCGTCTGGCTGATCCAAGAGCAGGGGATTTTGCGGCAGTAAGTTATGTCAATGATCAAAAGACCGAAGCGATAGTTTTTAACTATCTCGTCAATAATCGCTATGGTGCCGGGACAACCGATCCTATGCGGCTGAAGGGGCTTGATGCTCAGAAAAAATATCAGGTAGAGGAGATAAACATATATCCGGGGAGCAAATCGAGCTTAAATCAAGGGCAGGTCTATTCGGGCGATTATTTGATGAAAGTCGGGGTAAATCCAGATTTAAATAGCAACCGACCCAGCGTCATTCTTAAAATCACAGCACTTTAGCACATAAAGCGCCAATCATAGCGCTCAGCTAATGTGCTATGGTTGGTGCGTATATTAAAAACCAATGGGTAGCAAACCCATAAAACCATCATGATGATAAAATCTAAACAGTGTAAACGAATCTTATTGGCCCTGCTGCTTGGGGTGGTTGGGAGCCAATCTATTGTCCAGGCCAAGGTGCAGTTACCCGCTTTTATTGGCGACAATATGGTCCTTCAGCAAAAAGAAAAGGTGAAGATATGGGGAACCAGCACCGCGCTGGGTAAAGAGCTACAGTTGACAGTAAGCTGGAATAAGAAGCAATATCAGACCAAAGTCGATCAAAATGGAAAATGGGAGCTGTCTATTGAAACACCGCATTATGGCGGTCCTTATCAAATGACAATCAACGACGGTGATCAATTGACCCTCAATAATATTCTTATCGGCGAAGTATGGTTCTGCTCGGGGCAGTCCAATATGGAAATGCCTTTAGCGGGCTGGGGAAAGATCAATAATTTTCAGGAAGAAATAAATGCCGCTAATTTTCCCAATATTCGTTTGCTGCAAATTCCAAAGGCGACAGCTAATATGCCTACTGAAGAGGTGAAGGTGGAATCGGGGGGCTGGAATCCCGTAACACCAGCGCACATTGCGGAATTTTCGGCTACGGCTTATTTTTTTGCACGTGAACTCTACGAGAAAACGGGGATTCCAATCGGTTTGATCCATTCCTCCTGGGGTGGAACGATTATAGAAGCCTGGATGAGCAAGCAGGCACTGGCCCCCTTTTCCATATATACGAATATTATTGAGAAAATCCAGCGCCCCGATGCCCAGCAAATCTATAATCGTGAAATTGCAGACTGGAATGATATGGCCGACAAGCAGGATCAGGTGAAGATTGAAAGCAAGGGCGAATGGTATGCACCCAAGTTGGACAAGAGTGCCTGGAATACTATTGTAATTCCTAGTTTTTTTGACCAGAACTTATTTCCTGGAATGGACGGCGTAGTCTATTTTGGAAAAGAGGTCAAACTTCCGGCCCATTGGCTTGGGAAGCCGATCAAACTGATTTTGGGTGCTATTGACGATAATGACATCACGTATGTCAACGGTGATAAAGTGGGGGAGACGAATGGTTATGATCAGATCCGAAATTATACGATACCAGCAGCAACAAATAACAATACGGTGCTTCATATTGCGGTGCGCGTATTTGATGGTGCAGGAGACGGTGGAATATATGGCGGTAAAGAACAGCCGCGACTGGAAGGTCCTAATGGCGAGGTGATTTCATTGGCCGGAGACTGGAAATGTAAACTTGGTTTTGATCTAGGAAAACTGCCAGCCAAACCTAATCTCATGGAAGGACCCAATAGACCGACTGTATTGTACAATGCGATGGTGCAGCCCTTTGTCGATTTTAAAATAAAGGGAGCTATTTGGTATCAGGGTGAAAGTAATGCGGATTCAAAAGACGCACCCTATATCGACTTACTGCCAGCATTGATTCAGGATTGGAGACAGCAATGGCATAATGACAAGATGCCCTTTTATTTTGTTCAGTTGGCCAATTTCAGAGAGAAACAACCGACAGCAAAACCTTCATCATGGGCGATGTTGCGGGAGGCACAGCGTCAAACATTGCGATTGCCCAACACAGGAATGGCCGTCATTGCCGATATCGGTGATAGCAAAGATATACACCCTAAAAATAAGCAAGATGTCGGAAAGCGCTTAGCTTGGATAGCAGCCCACGACTTGTATGGACAGAAAATTTCCTATAGCGGTCCTCAGCTAGACCGTTGGGTAATCAAGGGAAAAGAAGCACAGCTTAGCTTTAAACCCATGGGAAAGGAGCTCGTACTGAAAACTTCCGATCGTAAGATTGGTGGATTTACCATTGCGGGCAGCGATCAGCAGTTTTATCCAGCTCAGGTACGCAGAGAAGGAAATAAAATTATCCTATCGGCCAACGAAGTGGAACGACCTGTCGCTGTGCGCTACGGATGGGCTGACAATCCCGATCTGGTGCTCTATAACGATGCTGCATTACCCGCTTCCCCGTTCCGTACCGATCAGTGGGATAAATAAGCAATGTAAATCATCCTGTTGATGAACAATAATTGGATAGCCTATCGTACAGGTAAGAAGTAATTAGAAAATATCGCGTCTACACGAATGATGATTATGCAATTTTTTGCATGATAAGGGACCCTTTTGTCCCTGAAATCTCACTTGTAAAAATATTCTATAAATAACTACAGTAAACAATGAAAACAAAAAAGACAAGACAGTGGCCCGAAAAACGGGTAGCATTTGTTCCAGAGGTCAGTATGATGGCTCTTTGTCTTTCGATTGCGGTGCCGGCTGCGGTGTCTGCAAAATCGCTCTGGACAACAACTGGTCGATCATTGGAAAGCATACCTAAGGGTATGTACAATGATTTGCGCATGCGTCAGCATGCTTTGAAAGGAAAGGTAAGGGATAGTGAAGGAAAACCGCTAGAAGGAGTTACGGTGAGGATTAAAAATTCCGCTGCGGAAACAAAAACAAATGGGTTGGGAGACTTTGAGTTCAAGTCCGTCGATGTCGGAACTGTCCTCATATTTTCATCTGTGGGTTTTGAAACAAGGGAAATCGTTTTTAATGGCAGCGACCAGCAATTGAATGTTGTGCTCAATAACTCGTCCTCAAGTTTAGAGGAAGTCGTCGTCGTTGGTTATGGTACCCAAAAGAAGGTAAACCTCACTGGTGCGGTCGCGACGGTCAGCGGCAAAGATATGGTTAAACGACCGGTGGTCAATCCGGCAGCTATGTTACAAGGGGCAATCCCTGGGGTCCAGGTCAATCAGGGGTCAGGTGAGCCCGGCAATGAAGGTGTTTCGATCCGCATCCGTGGAAAGGGAACTTTTAGTGGTGCCGGATCGGATCCTTTGGTATTGATCGACGGTGTGCAAGGCAAATTTTCGGATGTCAACCCTAATGACATCGAAAATGTAAGTGTGCTTAAGGATGCTGCATCTGCAGCGATTTACGGATCACGTGCAGCAAATGGTGTTATTTTAATCACCACAAAACAGGGGAAATCTGGCAAGACAACGGTGCAGTATGACGGTAATGTGGGAATCTACAAACCGACAAAAATGTTCGACCTGATTACTAATTCTGCGCAATACATGGAACTCTATAATGAAGCGCGAAAGAATTCAAATCTTAACGATGGCCTATATCCCGCTGATATCATTGATACTTATAGAAATAGCAGCGATCGGATAAAATACCCCAATACGGACTGGCTAGGGCTTATATTTCAGACAAAGCCAACGTATAATCACAATTTAGGAATTCAGGGCGGGAACGAAAAGACGACATTTAATATCGGACTCGGGTACGTGAATCAGAATGGCATGATCAAAGGATTTAATTATGATCGTTATTCGGCGCGTGTCAACTTGACAACCAAAATCTCGGATGGGATTAAATTCGGAACAAATATCTTGCTTAAAACGGGGCATACCGAATCTATTCCCGGCGGATCCAAGGACTTATTCCTGTCGGCAATGTCACAGGCGCCAACCTATGGTCCATTTTTACCGGATGGAAGTGGGCGGTATACCTACAAAGCTTACGATTGGGAATACAATAATAAAAACCCAATGGCCGTATTGGATCGGAAATTTACATACAATACCGACGACTACGCTGCTAATTTACAAGCTTGGATGGAAGTCCAACTGTTTAAAGGGCTTTCGTGGTATACTAAAGGTGCTTATAATTTTAATATGGATAAGTATAAAGATTATAAGTCCACGCTCGATGAATATTACTATCACTCGGGAACGCTAGGGACAGTGTTGGATCTTGGTAAAGGACTCACGGATCAAGATCAGCAAACAATCTATACTAGTTTATTTACGTATTTGAATTATGACCGCGCTTTTGGAGATCACCATTTAAAAGCTCAGGCAGGTTATAGTATAGAAAAAAGTAAGTATACTTATTTACAAGGATTTAGGCAGAATTTCGTTGATGATAATCTGACGGAATTAAATGCTGGTGGATCTGATATTCAAAGAGCGAATGGAACCGCCAATCAATGGGCATTGATATCCTATTTTGGGCGAATAAACTACGATTATCAAGGAAAATATCTTTTGGAAGCCAATATGCGCTATGATGGAAGCTCTAAATTTTACGGCAAAAATCGATGGGCTGCTTTTCCTTCTTTCTCTGCCGGCTGGCGTGTATCTGAAGAGTCTTTTATCAAGGAACTTGCATCGGGTTGGCTGGATAATCTAAAGATACGTGGATCCTGGGGACAACTCGGAAATCAGAATGTGGTCGATGTGAATGGTTATTCCTTAAATTATCCTTATCAGCCGGTTTTGGGGTTGACGGGTAATTATTCATTTGACAACAACACGCTTCAATCTGGTGTTGCTCAGCAGCGGCTCACCAATCCATTGATTAAATGGGAGACAACGACGATGACAGATGTCGGTATAGATTTAAGTTTATTTAAAAATCTAGATTTTACTTTTGACTGGTATAAAAAACGTACAACTGACATCCTGCGTCCTTCTCAAATTACGGCGATTGTCGGATTGGGAGCTCCCAATATCAATGACGGAATTGTAGAAAATAAAGGTGTTGAATTGGGGATCACTTATCACAACAAAATTACGGGCGGTGCATTGGACGGTTTACAATATCAGCTGGGAGCGAACTTTGACCGTTTCAAAAACAGACTGGTGAAATTTGGAGAACCTGAGATTGGCGGTTATACCATTAAGAAGAATGGTTATGCTATGGACAGTTTTTACACCTATGAGGTCATTGGCATATTCCAGTCGGAACAAGAAGTCGCTAGTTCGCCAAAACAGTTCAATGATAATACATTAGCCGGTGATCTTAAATATAGAGACGTCAATGGCGATGGAAAGATTGATGCAAATGATCGCACCATTATTGGTGGGGTTGATCCGAAATTAAACTATAGTTTTAATTTGAGCGCTAGTTTTAAGGGTTTTGATGTTTCAGCAATGCTGCAAGGAGTTTATGGCGTAAAATCTTATGTATCTGGATGGGGAGTCACACCTTTTGTGCAAGGCAGTCCCCCAACCAAGGATTGGTTGGACCGCTGGACTCCGGAAAATCCATCGACAACAATGCCTCGCATTTACTGGGGCTGGAGTGCACCCGAAAAATTTAGCCGTGCATCCAGTTATTTCCTGCAGAATGCCTCCTACTTTAGGTTGAAAAATTTTGTACTGGGGTATACCTTACCTGAGGGCTTATTGAAAAAATACAAAATTGACCGATTGCGTATCTATTTTTCAGGAGACAATCTCTTGACGTCAACCAAATTTAAAGGACTTGACCCAGAACGTTACGGCAGCGGAGATTTGGTGCAATATCCGCAAAACAAAATTTATTCATTCGGTCTACAAGTTAATTTTTAATGTATGAAAAAGAAATTTTTAACTGCTTTGGTAGTTTCAAGCCTATCTTTTGGAGCTTGCAATAGTGCGTTGGACTTGAATCCATTGGATCAGATTGCCTCCGATAATTATTTTAGTAAAAAATCCGATTTTGATAATGCGCTTGCAGGCGTCTATGCTTCCTTACAAAGTGAGACCTTCTCCTATGGCATGCCTTTTAGGGACTGTCTGACCGATAATGGCTATAATCAGTTCAATTCGGGAAGTGTGAATGAAATCGTTGGTGGCAATTTAAATCCGACAACTGGCGGATATGAAACAGGGATCTATAATGATGCTTACGTAGCGATCGGCAGAGCAAATCGTTTGATCGAGAAATTGCAGAGCTATGCGGGGGCGGACCTAAACGATACGGAAAAAAAGAAAATGGAAGCTGAAGCTCGTTTTATACGTGCCTTTGTGTATTTTCAATTATACAGTATCTATGGCGAAGTGCCGCTTGTGTTGGTTTCATTGAATTTGGAGAATCAGCGCCAGCCTAAAGAAAGTGCCGAGAATATTTTAAAACAAATCAGGGCAGATCTCGATTTCGGGATTGCAAATTTAGAATCCAAACCTTATTTCAATAATGGCGGTCATGCCTCGGCAAGCTCTGCAAAAGCATTGAAAGCAAGGGTGCTTACGTTTGCCGCTTATGGAAACAATGGTGTACCAGATTTGACCGTGCTCAAAGAAGTGAAGGATTTGTGTGCAGAGGTCATGAAGGAATATACCTTGAGTACAAGTTTTGAAAATGTTTTCCGTGATGCTACGCAGAAAAATAATACGGAGATTATTTTTTCGGTCAATTTCCTTGCTCCCAATAATACGGCTCCTTGGGATATGTATTTGGGCGATTGGATTGCGGCTTCACCCTTACAGAATTTGGTAGATGCCTACGAATGCAAGGATGGATTGCCCTTCGGAGAGTCGCCGTATACCGATCCTGCAAATCCTTTTAAAGATCGGGATCCGCGGTTGAGCAAAACAATTTTTGTGGACCATCCTGATTTTGGCGGCGGCAAGATACATACGCCTTCTAACCCAAGGCCTACCGGATACGGCGTATTGAAGTTTCTTGATCCGGCCAACCTACCTTTTGGCTTTTCAACCTTGAGCCAGCAAGACGCAGTTATACTTAGGTTGGGAGAAGTTCTGTTGATGTATGCTGAGGCACAGAATGAAATTGAAGGGCCAGATCCGTCTGTTTATGCTGCGATGAAAACATTACGTGATCGTGTTCAAATGCCTGCATTTCCTGCTGGCTATACCAAGGAAAAAATGCGCGAGCGGATACGTCACGAAAGACGCGTGGAATTGGCATTCGAAGGCCTCCGGCATTATGACTTAATTCGTTGGCATATTGCTGGTGAGGTGCTGAATAAGGTGAAAGACAGTAAGGTACCTTATCATTTCGAAGACAAGTTCTATCGCTGGCCATTGCCGCAGACTGAGATTGAGAAGAGCGCGGGGGTATTGGTGCAGAATCCGAACTATAAATAAAATAACGATTGCCTTCAATGGATTGGCAGTTGCCTAAACCTCCAAAAACAGCGCGCACGAAATCCTTTCGATGCGCGCTATTTTTTGCGATGATAACAATTACTGTAAAGGGATCAAGACATTCTGTTCCAAGCGTACAGGGACATGCTTTACTGAAGTAAAACCATCTTCCTTGGAAATGATGTTGGAAAGATCCAGTCCTCTTTTGGAGAACGTACTGATCAGAGCTGTGCGAAAAGTCGCTTTGGATGATCCCCATCCTTGTCCCAAAATGGTGTCGTTGTTAAGCTGTATAAGCTCATCGGTCGAGTAATAACTGAATTTTTCCAGTAAATGTTGGTAAAGATTTGTTGTTGTAGCCATACAATTTAAAAATTTAAAGGATTAAACCATAAACTGTATCCAGATCTTTTTGGGAAAATAATCGTTCTGCAACGTTTATTTTGGTCGAAACCCGTATTAATTTACCACCGCGGTGACTCCACTCGGTTGGTATTGCATCATGCAATTCTGAATACTCTACAAATATAGTAGATTATTTTTTATTATAAAAAATATTTTTGTTTTTAAGCGTAAATGAACGTTGGCAACAGGAATAGGGGTTCAAAAGCGGGGTTGTTGTTGTCTGTGGTTTGGTTATGAAGCGGATAGCTGGACGGGAAATTTATCATGGTACTGTAATCTCATTTAAAATACTTTAATAAATAAAGATAAGACTATACTTTTGCGGCATGAATAGAATTGCGGAAATTAATAAATACATTGCCGACGAACGCGACGTATTATTGCAGCACCCTTTATACCGTAAAATCACGACGATCAAAAACCTAAGGGCCTTTACGGAAGGCCACGTGTATGCGGTTTGGGATTTTATGTCGCTGTTAAAAGCATTGCAGATCAAATTAACCTGTACCACGCTGCCGTGGTTTGCGAGTGAGCATCCCTCAACGCGCTATCTGATTAATGAAATTGTATTGGCTGAGGAGTCGGATGAATATATTGATGGCCGTCGTTTGAGTCATTTTGAGATGTACCTGGATGCCATGGAAGCGATGGGGGCTGATCTTCATTTGATCAATAAGTTTATTGTGAATGCTAAAAATTCGAGTAGCATATTCGATGCGATAGCAATAACAACCCTCGACGCACGTATCAAGGACTTTTTGAATTTTACATTCGAAGTGATCGCTGAGGGCGCAGTGCATAAAATTGCTGCTGCCTTTACATTCGGTCGTGAAGATCTTATTCCGGGAATGTTTACATCGATTCTGGAAGAAATAAAAACAAATTTTCCAGCAGCAAATCTGGATAGCTTTATTTATTATTTCCAGCGTCATATTGATCTGGACGGCGATGAGCATGGGCCTTTGGCGATGCGGATGATCACAGATCTTGCACAGGATGATGAGGTTAAATGGGCTGAAATGAAAGAGATCAGTAAAATTGCACTCCAAAAGAGAATCCAACTGTGGAACGCGATAGAAGATTCCTTATATAGATAATACGCTATACCGATAATAAGACGTTTTTAGCGCATAAAAAAGCCTCTCAAATTTTGATTTGAGAGGCTTTTTTATGCGCTAAAGATAGAATACGAGGGTTAGGGTTTGGCAGATTATAGTCTTTTTCATGATATCGACGAAAAAATGTCTTTTTTCCATAACATATTGGCGTTTGTGAAGAAATCCAAATAGCAATAAGTGTCTAAGTTTGCAACGCAAAAATAACATAGCACAAAGTGAACTTTTTTCCTCCCTATTGGGCAAAAGGAATACTGACCATCGGATTGGTCGTATTCACTGTTTCAGAGACGCTCGCCCTCGACTCTTTGCGTATGTCCTTGACAGACATGATCGGCAAAGCGCTACAGAACAGTAAATACATGGAGCAATCCTATTTACAGCTAAAAGAAAGTGAAGTCGCCGTACAGCAACAACGGATGGAGCTGCTGCCCAAAATTTCCGCAAGGGCCTCTGCCAGTTATGCAAGTAATATGCCTGTTTATGATCGGGGTATTTTAAATAAACCCAGCCAGCATGATATCATTCATTACTTGTATGATACGGGCTTGGATTTTTATCTTAATCTCTATAATGGACATCGGGATCTGATGAAAATTGAATCCAAAAAATTAGAAAGCGAGCTGGCAAAAATAGATTGGAAGAATGCTGCTGCACAGACGAAATTGGAAGTTTGCAATCTGTTTTTAGATTTGGAACTGGCATACAGTAACCGATCTTTGATCGAGCAGGATATTGCAGACCAACGGGTACAATTAAAGGAGATTGAACATCTGTATAAAGCGGGGGTCGTATTGCATAGTGATGTCTTACGTATTTCGTTGGAGCTTTCTAAACGGGAATTGTTGCTCGTGCAGATTTCCCATGATATTCAGGCGGCGAACCAGAAGCTGCAACTGATAGGGGGTATTTCGGCCCAGATTATTCCTGTAGCCGAACAATTTACCGTAAAAAGTCCTTCGTATGAAGTGTTGGTTGCTGAAGCGCGAAATCATGCTTTTTCTCTCCTAAAATCAGAACAGGAAGTGGTCCTGAAGCAATTGTCGGTCAAACAGGCGCGGTCAAATTATCTTCCGGAACTGGGGTTGACCAGCACGTTTACGTTTGCCAATCCACAGGTATTTCTGTATCCCTATAATCCGAGCTGGTATCATTTGAGTATCACAGGCCTTAAATTAAATATTCCCATTTCTGCACTTTATCTCAATAAGAATGTGGTCCGTGGCGCAGAGATCGCACTGGATCGGGAGCAGGTGAAACACCATCATGAAGAGGAAATTTTGGAAAACCAATTGTTACAGGCCTTTCTGGATTATCAGTTAGCCGTCAAACAGGAAGAGGTCTGTCAGAACAACAAATCGCTGGCACAGGAAAATGCACGTATTATCAAGAACAGGTACTTCAAATCATCGGCTTTGATTACGGACCTTTTGGACGCAGATATGCAATACCTGAAGACACTTTTTGATCTTGAAACTGCACGTATTGCAATACAGAAGCATTATTATTTTATCGAATTTTTGAAGGGCACTATCTAATGAAACCTAAATCACGTAGATCAGTTGTGGAAGCACAGCTCACTCGAATCACCAATTGGTTGGCCGGAATTGTCTTGTTGGCATTGTTGCTATGGGGCGCTAAGACATTATGGATGCGCGTACGGTACACTTATACAAATGACGCACAAGTTACGCAGTATATCAATCCTATTGTCTCTCGTGTCGGAGGTTATGTAGTTTCGGTACACTATCACGATCATCAGCTTGTTAAACGGGGGGATACCTTGCTGCTTATTGATAATCGGGAATATAAATACGAAGCTGATCAGGTGGCGGCATCGGTCAATAAGGAAGCGGCAGAGATCAATGTCCTTCACAGTCAAAAGGAAATTTTACAGGCTGAACATGAATCCTTGCGGACATCAATTGCGGCAGGGGAGGCCCGTGTGACCAAGCAGCAGCTGGAATACGACCGGTACAATTATCTGTTTCAGGAAAAATCTGCCACTGCGCAACAGCTGGAGGATGTAAAAGCTACTTTGGATGTTTACAAAAGTGAACTGGCTTCGTTAAAACATAAATTGCAGGCTTCGCAGGAAAGGGTGCATGATGTGGATATAAAAAAAGGTGTTGTAGATGCCGAACGGGTTCGTCTGACTGCCGCTGTGGGCCGCAAGCGATTGGATGTCGGCTATACCGTTATCCGTGCCCCCTATGATGGGCAGATCGGCAAACGTACGATTGAGAAAGGGCAGATGATAAATGCCGGGGAAGTTTTGGGCTTTATCGTCAATAGAGAAACACCAACTTGGATAACGGCTAATTTTAAGGAAACCCAGTTGCGCTATTTACATCTTGGCAATCGGGTTGAGGTAATTGCCGATGCTTATCCGGATGAAAAATTTTATGGCAAAATCATTTCGGTCTCTCCGGCTACGGGATCTGCATTCTCGCTGTTGCCCCCGGATAATGCAACGGGCAACTTTGTGAAGATTGTGCAAAGGGTACCCGTACGTATCGAACTGGATAAGCAAGCGGGGGTAAACCAGCTGCTCTCGGGGATGAATGTGAATGTCTCGGTATCAAAAAGCCAAAAACAGTGAAAGGAATTTTTAAGGAATGGGTGCCCGAGTGGCTGATCAAACTGATCTTGTTCAGCAGTCTGATGCCGAGTATGGTCTTATTTTTCCTGCCCGGAGCAAATACGAATGTTACCGCAGGATTCTACGGCGCTCAACCCAGCGATATCCAGTTTTTGATTATCCTGTTCTACGCTGGTTTTGTGGGGTTCTACGTTTTGGAACGACGCTTTTTTTTATACTTCCCCATTAAGCAGTATTATATCATCTTCAATCTGCTACAGCTATTAAATTGCTTTTTGATGTACAGTATCAGGGATATCAGCTGGGTGTATGGCCTACGTTTTTGTCAGGGGATGTTGTTTGCTTCGGCGGTAAACCTGTCGATCTCTATGATATTCTCCCGGTTGAAGAGTGATCGGGCTAAAGAAGTAAGTTATGCTGTTTTTTTTGGGATGTTACTGTGCAGTTCTCCGTTTAATACCTTTGTAACTGCTGAATTTATCGATTCATTTAATTTCGACCAGCTTTATCTATACGCTGCTTTATCATTTGTGCCGGGCCTATTGCTCATTATGCTGTCGATGCGTTCAATACGGCATATGCGGCCATATCCCCTGTTTTCTCTGGATTGGTCGAGCTGTATTTTCTATAGTCTTGTCATTGTCAGCTTCGGTTATTTAATGGTATATGGGCAGGAAGTGTATTGGTTTAATGACCGGCAACTTCTTATCATATTTGTATTGGGCCTCACTTTACTCCTTGTTTTCATCGTTCGGCAAATGGTGCTCAAACGGGTGTATATTCATTTGTCTGTTTTTAAAAACAGGAAATTTCTTTTGGGGCTACTGATTTTGTACATGATGTATGTGGAACGCTTCTCTTTGGCCATTTCAAATCAGTATTTAGTACAGGTTATTCAGCTTGATCCTATTCATTTGTCTTATATTCAGTGGTTTAATATTGGGGGGATTGTTGCCGGTGTATTGGGTTCGCTGTATTGGATGTTGGGGCAACGCCCGGTAAAGTGGATATGGATTTCGGGTTACTGCTGTTTGCTGTTATTTCATCAATGGATGTATTTTTCCTTTGAAGGTCAGGGCAATGATGCTCATTTTTGGCTTCCATTAGTTGTGCATGGGTTAGGAGTAGGATTGATCATGGTGCCTACCATATTATTTTGCATTGCCAGTGTTACCCCTCAATTGGGGGCTTCTGCTGCTGCGGTCTGCCTCGCTATCCGTTATCTGGGCTACACGAGCAGTATTGGTTTACAGAATTTTTTCAAGTTGTTTGAACATGCCCAGCACCAACAGGTATTTAATGGTCAAACGGAGGCTGGAAATCCGCTGTTTCGTGAATACTTGCAGCAGGAATCTACCAGCATCTTAAGCCATGGATTACAATTTAAAGAGCATACAGCTGCATTAAAGCTCGTTGCCGAGCGGGTCAAAGAACAATCCTTTGTACGGTATGCTATGGATTATTACGAGGTCATGTCGATGATCAGTATCAGCATATTGCTGCTGATACTGATTTCACTTTCTTTAAAAAGTATGTATAAAAGACTGAGAAAAAACAGGATTTCGCCGGCCTAGATTTCCTGAATATCCCATATTCCGGCTGTACGTTGAAGTTCAACCAAAGCCACCGCGTAATTGTAACGGGCTTCGTAATAGCTCAATTGGGTTTCGTTGTAGGTCCGCTGGGCATTTAGAACTTCCAGGAGGGAGGTTTCTCCTCTTTTGTAGCTGTAAACTTTTCCGTCTAATATTGCTTTCGCTTCCAGGAGCATGTTGCTGTCGAACAGCTGTACTTGTTTTTGGGCAGCCTGGTAGTTAAGGAAAGCCTGCGTAACTTCCACCTGAATGCGCAAAAGGACTTCCTGATAAGCAGTTTCGTCCTGATCGATCTTAAACTTGGCTGCTTTGAGATCACCTGTTTTTAGGTTCGAGAACTTGAGTGGTATGGACAGCCCTGCGTTTATTGCTGTAAATTGAGGTGTTGGGGCAATTTCGTTTCTCGCTTCCCCATTGTAGGTGAAACCCAATGAAATACCGAGATCGATTACTCTATTTGCCCGGGCCAATTGGAGCAGGCTCTGTGAAAGTTGCTTATTCTGTACGGCAACTTTCAAATCACTACGATCATTTTGTGCGATCCTGATCAATTCATTTAAGCGGTATTCCCGGTCTAAATACACGAAAGGATCTTGGGGTGTTTTTATTCCCGTAGCCGTTTGTTCGCCCATAAATACGGCCAGGTTTACAGCCGAAGCCTTCCAGGTTGCTTCTGTTGCCAGGAGGGTATTGCGCATATTGGCCGCTTCCAGTTTAGATTGGCGGAAATCAATCTCAGGAATGCTTCCCAATTGATAACGAATACTATCTGATACCACCAACTGCATGAGTTGCTGGTAAGAGTTTTGGTATGTTTTTACCAGTAGCAATTGTTGTTTTGCCATCAGAAATGCAAGCGTAGCGTCGGCGCGTAAATTCCTGAAATAATCTTCAAGCAATAAACGGGTTGCTTCTGCTTCATCGCTGGCCAGGTTTATTCTCGCTTTTCGTTTAGATCCCAGCTCCAGTGTCCATGCAAGTCCGGCATTATAGCCGTGGCCAAGTTGTTTTGTCCGTTCACTGTTATCAAACAAGCCTATGCTAAATTCGGGATCAGGAAATACCCTGGCGCTGATGAGATTGGCCTCCGCGATATTGAGGTTGAATTTTTCAGCGGCATAACCCAGGTTCTGCTTGCCAACAGCCGTTATAAATGTTGAATAATCAAGTTTCTGGGCTGTACTTAAGCTGTCTCTATCCTGGGCGATCGCAGTAGGAGACAAAGTGAGTATGAAAAGAAAAAACGTCAGGCGTTTCTTTGTTAAAATATGCTGTTTATTCATGATAATCTATTTTTCTGGATGGTCAGTTTTTGAAAAAGCGTGCGCACAGATCGTTCATCCGTTATTGGACATCTATTTAATCTGCTGTGTTTTTTGAGGATCTACTTTCTAAAAGATAATAGAGCGGTGGGAGCACAAACAGTGTCAGGATCGTCGAAAATAACAGGCCATAGACAATAACTGTGGCTAAAGGACGCTGTACATCTGAGCCAATTCCTGTTGCCAGCGATGCCGGAAGCAAACCGAGAATAGCGACTGTGGCGGTCATTAAAACCGGACGAAAGCGACTAAAGGCCCCTTGGGTGACAGCTTTATGTAGCGATAGCCCATTCTTCCGCAATACATTCATCTGAGAAAGCATTAATACGCCATTTTGTATAGCGACTCCGAATAGGGCGATAAAACCGACTGCTGAGGATACGTTTAGCGTCATGCCACGGATATTGAGGGCAAGCATCCCGCCAAACAGTGCCAATGGAACGATACCCATTAAAAGGCCTGCTTGTCTAAATGAACCAAATGTGCCATAGAGTAAGATAAATATAATGGCTAATGTTAATGGAACAATAATGGCAAGCCGGGCGTAAGCCCGATGTTGATTTTCAAATTGTCCACCCCATTTTAAAGTAATTTTATGCTGGTCATAGCGTATATTTTTGGCAATGGCCTGCTGTGCTTCGGCAAGGAATGTGCCGAGGTCCTGTCCGCGTACATTTAAGCGGACGGTCAACTGGCGGTTGTTGCGTTCACGTGAAATCATACTTTCTCCGGTATTGAGTTTAATTGTTGCAACCTGGGCCAGAGGAATACGGTTCCCGTTTTCGGGATATAGCATTAGGTTGCCGATCTTTTCGGGAGAATTTCTGTTTTCCTCCTGATATTGACAGGTAATATCATATACTTTGATGCCTTGATAGACCTGGGCGACAGCTTTTCCGCCGATAGCAATCTGGATCAGGTCAGTGACGTCAGCGATATTTAAACCGTATTGTGCTATTTTATCCCGATCGGCGATAATTTGCAGCTGCGGCAGTGGCGGCTCCTGGTCTATAGCGAGATCGACAGCTCCCTTTACCTGTTTAAGTGTTGTGATAAGTTCCTCGGCAACCCGGCGGGTTTCTTTTAAGTCATCACCAAATATTTTGACGACAAGTTCACTATGTGCACCGGCTATCTTGTCCATGACACCGTCGATCATAGGTTGGGAAAAAGCAACGTTGAATCCGGGCATGTTTGCATACTCTGCTGCAAGTTCATCAATAAGGTCTTCTTTAGTTTTGCCCCATTTCCATGTTTTATAAGGTTTCAATCCTACGCTCACTTCAAAATGGGAGGGTGTCCAGGCGTCGGTACCATCGTCATTACGTCCGGCTTGCACCATGACATAGGAGATTTCTTCGTGTTGAAGTGTCCGTGCGCGTAGCGTATCGCTCATTTCTTTTGATTTTTCCACTGTAATTCCGGGCGGGAGCGACACCTGGAGCCAGATCGACCCTTCATCTAAAGTGGGAAGAAAGTCCTTACCAACAGATGCGGTGAGTAGGCCATTGGCAATTAATATAATCGCCAATGGTATAAAAACGCGTTTGGGAACTGCCATCACCTTTTCAATCGCAGTATGATAGGCTTGGGTCAGCTTTGTCAGCCATCTGTTGTGGTATACCTTCTGTGGTTTACGATAGATCAAATAAGCTAATCCAGGAATAAGCAAAAGAGCGACAGCCAGTGCGCCAAAGAGCGCATAGCCTACGGTATAGGCCATCGGTGTAAAAAGTTTCTTTTCGACCCGCTCAAACGCGAACAAGGGAAGATAGGCCGTAATAATGATCAGTGTGGCAAAGAAGATCGGTTTGGCGACTTCGGCAATTTTCTGGGCAACGGTTTTTTCCTCCAGTAAACCCTCCGGCTCATCTTCTCTTTTTTTAAGAATGGTTTCGAGAATAACGATCGCTCCGTCTACAATGATCCCAAAATCAATTGCTCCGAGGGAGAGTAGGTTGGCGGGAATATGGGTGAAATGCATGAGGATAAATGCAATCAGTAAGGACAGCGGAATCGTTAGGGCAACCAGGAGTGCTCCACGCCAACTCCCCAGAAAAATAATGAGAACAAAAATAACCAGAATCATCCCCTCCAAGAGGGTTTTGGAAACGGTATATAGGGTATTGTCGACTAAACTGGTTCTATCCAGTACAACATGAATCTTTACACCTTCTGGAAGAATCTTTTCGTTTAGTTCGTCGACCGTTGCATTTACCCCGGCTAGGACAGCGGAGGGATTTTCATTTTTCAATAAGAGTACAATACCTTCGATGTTGTCTGAATAATTGGCACCCCGTTTATCGGAATAGCCTAAAGCACCCTTACGGGCTAGATTTCCAAGTTTGATCTGACCGATATCGCGCATACAGATACGGTTCCCATCGGTCGATTTGACGACGATGCTACCCAGATCATCCAATGTCTTGACAAGACCAATGCCCCGGATGACGTAAGATTGATCACCGCGGTTCATCACGCTGCCACCTGCATTGGCATTATTGCTTTCTATTTTCGAGACCACCTCTGCGAGTGAGATTTCGTATTGGTCGAGCTTTTTAGGATCCAGCTCCACTTGGAATTGGGTCGTTATTCCGCCAAAATTGGTGACATCAGCGACACCCGAAACCTGTTTAATTTTGGGGATAATAACAAAGTTTTGCAGATCGGTCAATTGCCGTAGATCGTGGGTTTTACTCTCGAGGATATAACGAAAGATCTCACCTGTAGGTGAGGTGAGGGGGTCCAATCCGGGACTGGCACCATAAGGGAGGGATAAGTCCGCAAGACGTTCCTGTATACGGGCTCGCGCCCAATAATCTTCAACGCCATCTTTGAAGACAATCGTGACCATGGATAAACCAAAGGTTGTTTTGCTGCGCATCACTTCCATTCCGGGCAAGCCATTGATAGCCTGTTCAATGGGAATGGTGATTTGTTGTTCCATCTCTTCGGCTGCCAATCCTGGTACCTGGGTTACGATCTGCGACGATACGTCGGCTATATCTGGGTAGGCCTCGACCGATAGCTGACGCCAGGCGTAGTAGCCGAAAAAGCCAATTAATAGAAAGGATGCCGCGATCACCCATCTTTTTGCGATAATATGGACAATAAATTGTTTCATATTCAAATTGTTATTGATCAGTGTTTATTTTAAATTGAATGCATGAACCCGGTGCGTATGATTTGTTTATTCACCGATTTAATTTACCCCCATGAGGTAAAAAGCTCCTTCGCTGATAATTTCCTCCTGTGGGGCCAGACCTGTTAAAATCTGGATATGATCTCCTTCTGTTACCCCCGTGGTTACAAAGCGCTTGACAAAGGTATTGGCAGCTATTTTTGCCCATACAAAACTCTTGTCGTTAAATTGAAGGACAGCTTTTGCGGGAATGAAGAGCGTTGAAATGTGTTGCTGTTCAAATTCGGTACTCACATACATCCCCGGTTTTAATGTACGGTCGCTATTTTCGCATGCGATGAGGACTTCAATATTGCGGCTGGCTTCATCGACAAATTGGTTGATATGAATAATTTTTCCCTGTATATTTTTATCGGGTAAAGCATCCACATGGACTTCAACACGGCCAAGCTGATTGATGGCAGGCAAGTCTTTTTCCTTGATATAGGCCGATACCCATACTTTTGAAAGTTCGGCAATGCGGAGTAATGCCGGAGCATCTTCTTTTGTGTACTGCCCCAGGACAATTGAACTGCTTAAAATCTCTCCTTGGATGGGTGAACGAACGAGAAGAGGTTGACCGAGAACCATATTATTCAGGTTAGTATCGAATATTTTTAGCGCTGCCGTGGCATTGCCGAGCGCTGATTTACTCGTTGCAAAATTGGTTTCTGCCTCCTCAAGGTCTTTTTTTGTTCCAACGCCGTGTCCGATCAGATCTTTTTCACGTTTTAGTTTGTTTTCCGCAAGTAAAGCCGCTTGTTTAGCGTCGAGATAGCCCCTTTGTGCTTCAAAATAGTTCGATGAACTAATTGAAAATAAAGGCGTATTAATGGCCACTTTTTGCCCCAGTTTGATGTGGGACTTGACAATTCGTCCAGCAAAAGGTACAGAAATCTCCACATAGCTGCTGGGGATCATCTTCACCATCGCAGCGGTGTTTAGTTTCAGTGCATGCTGTGCATTGGCTGTCGTCACAAATTTTAACTTCGTCAACAGAGGCGCATTTTGATCGACGGTCAGGGTATCTCCATGCGCGCTGATCCCTGGCGATAGGCCAGTGGGGGTGTCGGACTGATGGTCGCAAGCCTGCATCAACAGCAGGAGGAGGATCCAACTCATATAACTTAGGGGTTGGATCGAATAGTTGATTGTACGGTTAATCATACCGCAAAACTATCCAGCAACTGCTGATAAGCAGGTTAGAAGTCCTTTAGAAAAAAATTAGAATTTTATTAGAATGCGGAAAGGTGGGGAAGATCAATGCTAAACACACTACCGACACCTTTTGCTGAACGGACTGTGATCTCTCCATGATGGAGGACTATGATTTTCCTGGTAAGTGACAGACCTATACCATTTCCCTCGCTATAGTCTTTGTTGTTGCCACGATAGAATGGTGTAAATATATGCGGGAGGTCTACCGGGTCAATGCCTATTCCATCATCTTTAAATTCGAGGTGAACCTGGTTTTCGTCTGATCTGATGGCAATGAGACATTTTTGATTTGAGGAAAATTTGCAGGCATTTTCAATTAAATTGACAAAGGCAACCTGAAGTAAATATTCGTTGGCATGTACAGAAATAAGATTTTCATCTTCAATCGCGGGATCGACAAAAATGTCAAGCTTATAACCTGGATTTGACTGAAGAACTTGCTGGCAGGCATCAATAAGTATTTCGTCTATGCGTAAGGCTTTGAAGGCAATTTCGGAACTGTCGTAGCTTGCTTTTGCAAAATCAAGTAAGCTATTAAATAGCTTTTTGAGTTTCTGTGCGTCATTTAACGTGTTGTCGATGACTATTTTATATTCAGCTATGCTGCGGTCTTTATTGGCGGAAATTTCAAGTTCTGCAATCATTGCCGCCAAGGGCGTGCGCAGCTCGTGGGAGATATTGGACACAAAATGTTTTTGGGCATCAAAGGAATTTTCCAACCGGTCAAGCATCGCATTGAATGTACTCGCCAGTTCGGAAAGTTCATCTTTATTTCCGCTGCTAGTGAGTCTGGAGTCTAAACTAGTCGCCGAAATGCTTTTTACGCGCTGTGTCATTTCCAGGATAGGTTGAAAGACCTTTTTCGAAAAGAATATGCCTGCTGCATAAATCAGAAATATAGACAAAATGAAAACAAGGAGAATGGTTGATAGCAGGCTATGGAGTTTATTGTAGCCATATTGATCATAGGCAGCAGCGGTAATGAGGTAGCTTTTGTTTTTATAAGGGAAAGTTATCCCAATGACCTGCCATTTATCCTGATAGAACCGTATTTCTTTATTTTTTAAAATATCCCGCAGCATCTCCGGTGTCTCTTTGACAAAGTCGATATCGACGGCATCATGATACAGGAGCTCAAAATGGGTATCGTAAATGGCAACCTCTACTTCATTGAGAATTTTCCGATTGTTGTGATAAATATCTTCTAAGGTCTTTTTGTCTACTTTCGCGTTCAAAAAAAGGTTTGCTTTGGTGTAAGCTTCTTTTTTTAATAGGGCATAAAATTCTTTTTCCCGATTCTCTACAGCCGAAAAATAAACTGTACTGGCAAATACCAGCAATATGGTCGCTGTAATCAGTGTGAATAATATGGAGATTCGGGTTCTGATGCGCATTAGTCCTGTTTTAGAATAAAGCCCATGCCGGATTTGGTATGGATATATTTCGTTGCAAAATCCTTGTCGATCTTTTTACGCAGATAATTGATGTAAACATCAATGAAGTTGGTCCCGGTATCAAAATGGGTTTCCCACACTTTTTCGGCAATTTCCATCCTGGAAAGTACGCGCTCGGGGTGCTGCAATAAGTAATGGAGCAGTTTAAACTCTTTAGGTGTCAAATGGATTTCAATGTTATTCCTTTTGACATTTTTGGTATGGAGATTCATCTCCAGGTCACCATAGCGCAATAGTGTTCCTGTAAGTGTATCCTGTTTTTGATATCTTTTGAGCAGAACCCGTATCCGTGCAAGTAGTTCGCGCATTTCAAAAGGCTTAACGAGGTAATCGTCAGCTCCAGCGTCAAACCCCTCAATTTTATCGTCGGTTGTGCCCAAGGCTGTTAACATGATAATCGGAACATCGGGTTTGATATGACGAATTTCTTTGCATAGATCCAATCCATCCATCTTAGGCAGTACAATATCGGTGATGATAAGATCAAAGTCGTGCTGTAGGGCCATTTTCTTTCCAGATACGCCGTCGTACGCAATATCCGTTTGAAATTCATTTTCATCAAGTCCGCGTTTTATCAATCCTGCAACACGTACGTCATCTTCGACTAGGAGAATCTTCATATAAAGAAAAACGTTAAAAGCTTCGATGAATCGAAGTTCATATCTGATACCAAAGCGTGGCTTGTCCATGCTTCATCGTGGCTTGTCCATGCTTCATCTATACAAAAGTATCAAACTAAGCTAAATTTACAGGTATATGGAAAGAAAACTTTCAGGATTTCATTCGGTCACGCACAGCGATCAGCCAAAAACAAAACTGATAGCGCACGAGCTTCCCTGTTATTGGAAGGCTATTCGAGATGAAAAATGCTTTTGATGATTTCTGGATGCATAGGTTTCGAAAAAATTGGGCGGGTTAAAATTGCTTAGCGTAACTTAAACCAAAGTGCTTATTCTGGTAGAATGGCATAATCGTGGCTGAAGTCGTTTTATCGTCTTTGAATAACAAATGATTGATTTTGGGATGCACCCAATAGGCCAGCTCCGTTGCCAGAATACCAAATCCCGCTCCCGCAACCACATCTCCGACCCAATGTTTGTTATTGATGGCACGATAGGTTCCCGTAAAAATCGCAAATGGATAGCCGGAAATGCTCAGCCAGAAGTTACTGTCCCGATATTCATGAAACATAAATTGTGCAGAAGAGAAGGCTGTAGCGGTATGCCCTGAAGGAAAAGAAAGGTTATTGGAACTATCAGGCCGGATTTCTTTGACGATATGTTTCAACGGAAGAACCATTGCTCCTGAGATCAGCTGTGATGTTAAATAAATGACCGTTCTGTCCTTAAAATTGTGTTTGCCTTGCACACCCAACGCATTGAGTCCATATACCATAGCTACAGGGACATATTGACTGTAATTGTCGAGGTTGGTATGCTTTAACTGATGCTCGCTGATCTCGTCTTTGGTCGATAAATTGAGATTTTTTAAACCGTTGATGCTCAAACTCGCAACCCCGAAGCCAATAAATGCTGTCGGTACAATAAAGCTGGTTAAATGTGGTCTGTAAGGAGTTTCATCAATTGCTGTGTGGAAGAAACGGTTTAATTTCGTTGCCTTGTTTGTACGATTGACTACTGGAGACAACCCTGTGCTGTCCGCAGACAGTAAGTGGCTGCTGTTTGTTATGCCATCGGTTGTCCCTATCGTGGCGATGTTTGTTTTAAAAACGCTGTGATTATGCTCAGATGGATTGATGTGTGACGACACTTCTGTTGTAATTTGACTTTTGACAACCGTTACATCCAAAAGAAATAATATACTTATAAGTGGATGACATACGAATAAGTGTGCTTGCTGGTTTTGCTTCATGTGGATCATGACACAAAACTGTCATCCAAATTAGAATACTTTTGGAATTTTAAAAATGAACGGAAAAAATATGCTGATTATTTTCAAATTGATAATCAACTTTCCAGCCTTGATACCGGGCGATTTCAGTGATAATGGCCAGCCCTAGACCGCTCCCTTGACTGTTTTTTGAGAGCTTGGAGAATCTTTTGAATAAAAGTACTTTATCTAGCGACGTTGCGCCGGAGTTATGTACTGCCAAAGATGTTTGACTCAGATGTACGGCGATGGTATCGCCGGCATTACTGTAACGTATGGCATTTAGCAGTAAGTTGTTGATGAGAATCTCGGTCAGACTACTATTTCCAGTGAGCAGCACTGCAGGCTGTATCTCCTGCAGTAGTAGCAGCTGTTTTTGTTCAAAATGTTCTTGCATGACTTCGATACTCTGTGAAACCAGCGTGTCCATACTGATCCTTTCCGAATGATCGAATTGACTATTATCTATTTTGGCAAGAAGCAGCAGGTTGCGGTTTATTCGTGTACTCCGTGATAGCGCTTTATGCATATCTTCAATAAGCTGGTATTGTTCATCGCTTAGATCCGGATCCTGCAATAAGATATCCAGTTTATTTTTGAGTATTGCCAATGGTGTCTGCAACTCATGGGAAGCATTTTCAGTGAATTCCTTTTGAGAACGATATACGGCGACGTTTTTTTCAAGAAGTCTCGCAAGAGATTGATTGAGCTCCTGGAACTCTATGGTATCTGTTTGTTGAAAATTTATCTGCTGCTGACTATTGAGATTAAAAGCCTTTAACTTCTCCACAGTATCCCGAAACGGTTTCCAGAGCCTAATGGAGATTTTTCTGGAAAGAATAAGTAATCCAATGACTAGAATAGCAAAGAAAAACAACGTTGTTGTGGCGATTGCCGCGATGGTCTCTACGGATTCTTCTATATTGGTCTGCACGGTAAACCGATAAGGAGCCCCATTGATTTGGATAACGGAAGACAGACATCTAAATCGGTCAATCGTCTTCGGTTCGACAAAATGCTGTGGTTTCTCGATGGTATATACGCTATCTTGCAATAAATCTCCCGGCTTTACTTTTTGTATATTCGTTTCAGGTTGTATGCTATTCCATAATGCAATGCTAGCCTGAAGCCTGTCTTCGGACAGCCGCAATTTGTTCAGTTCGTAGGTTGTTTTTTTGACAATAATCTCATTATGTTCGTCAAGTTCATTTTTCCATATCCCGTCTATTACGAAATAATAAACAGGAACACTGACACCGAGTACGATCAATACATAGAGTAGAAATGGGGTAGTTATTTTGCTCAGTAAGGGTTTCATCTTATCTTTTTAATTTTCCCATTTATAACCGGTACCATATACCGTCTTGATATAGGGGTGACTTCCTGCGTCTTGTAGCTTCTTTTTTAAATTTTTGACATGTGCATAAACAAAATCATGGTTGTCGAGCATATCTGCAATATCGCCGGACAAGTGCTCCGCCAAGGTGCTTTTGGAAATTACTTTATTTTTGTTGCCGATAAAAAACATCAGCAGGTCAAATTCCTTTTTCGTCAATACGACAGGCAGATCATTGACAATGACAGTTTTTGCGAGTAGATCAATCTGTATTTCATTCTGTACCACAATATTTGAACTATTGAATTGTTTTCGACGGATCAAGGAATAGATTCGTGCAGTGAGTTCAGATAAGTGGAAAGGCTTGGTCAAATAATCGTCAGCTCCCAGTTGTAGCCCGTGTATTTTGTCGTCCAGCGCATTTTTTGCTGAAATGATGATGACACCGTCCTGCTTTCGCTGATTTTTTAACTCTTCCAATAGTTTTAGACCATTTCCATCTGGAAGACCAATATCCAATAAAATACAGTCATATTGGTATAGCTGTATTTTGTCTTGAGCATCTTGTAAAGTTGGCGCAAATTCACATAAATATTGCTGTTCGCTAAGATAAGTAGCGATACTTTTGGCCAGTTCCAATTCGTCTTCTATGATCAAAATCTTCATGTAGTAAAGATAGAATTTCAATTTAGTAGAAATTTAGAATTTATTTCGCAATGATTTATCAC
>JALAGS010000016.1 GCA_022712315.1 Sphingobacterium sp.
AAAAGTATTGAACGATTATGTCACTTTCATAAACGACTTCAAATATCAGTTTTCTCCAAATATGGATGAATTTGAACAAAAGAGCAGTCGAAATCGTTCTGGACAAATTGGTGCATTCAATTACCAGTTTCATGGTGCGGGCTGCCGTTTAGAGAAAGACGGTATAGTATGTGAATTTGATTTTATGCCAACCAATGAATATCCCATAAAGTTTTCTTTATGGAAAATGAGCGAATTTATTTTAACCAATAAAGTTTATGGAATAGATAAATTGGAGGAGTCGGAATTACATGAGGTGCTACTTACACTGGTTGAAGATGGCACACTTGTCAAATTGGTATTGGGTGGCGTGATTTGGGAAATATACCAGATTTAACACGAAATTTTATTTGCGGATATACTCCTTAGGATAGGATGCTTTTTCAGAAATTCAATAGCATCTTCGTTTTTTAATAGCTGTAAACATATTAATTTAGCATACCACGATCAATTCCATCGAAGGGAGGGAGATTTCACGATATAATGATCCAATAGCAGCCAATATTGTCATCGGCACCACTGTCTTCAGCGATATATGTAGGTTTCTTTGTCGGTCGCTCTACCAGCTGTCCTCCCTCAATCTTTAATAATTGCAGCTATCTTAAAGGTTTTCTGTCCTCTGTCTAGCATAACAGAATTAATTCTATTTGCGAAAAAGCTCTCAATTGATTCCCAGTGACTTATATTCATACTACCATTCCCGTTTTTGTCGAGGTAGTCTATGATATTTAAATTACCAATAACTTCAAAATTGTCTCGAAATTTCATAAAGTCTTTTCGGAAAATTAAAAATCCGTAAGAGCCTAAAAAGTATGGCCGAGTCTCAGGATGAATTGACCACATATTATCAAGTTCATCATCAGAATATTTGAAGTAGTCACACTTTCTATTTCCTATTCCAAAGAATTCGATATCATTAATGTTTGAAGTCCTCGGCTTGTCAAAACTGTCGTAGGTCAATGCCGCGAAAATAAAAAATTGCGGGCTTTTGTCCTTGCGCGTACTCGTGCAAAGCAACACTTTAAATTTATTGTCAGCGGCTTTGAATGTTAACAGGTCTCCTTGATTAATATCTGTTATTTTTAGCATAGGATGTTTAATCTATAATTTTAAAGTTCAGTTTGTTATTTCCTATTAAATGGATTAGTTTTTCATTCGTTATAGTTCCATCAATTTTGTTTGGTAGTACAACGCCAACCGGATGTCCAAAATTTAGGTATTCAGTGCTATAAATGTTTCCTTTCGAATCAATCAATCGTTCTGATTCAGACCATTCGTAACCAAAATAATCAACTTGGTCTACTAATTCTTCAATCGTTTCCAATTCAATAATATCTTTGGGATATTTTAGATCAATTATTATTGAAGGAAACACCGGTGGATTAAATTTGTCAATGCTTTTCCAGTTGTTCAAGTATTTGGAAATCATTTGCTCAAGCTTGTTGAAATTGTATTTGTCATATATACTCCACATATCGTTAAACAACTCGCTATCTATGTCCTTTATGGGGTGAATGGAATTTAAATGTAATTCTACCTCACTCAATCCCCTTATTGGAGATTTAAAAACATCAAAGGGAATCTTCCTTGTAATTGAATTATTTATATCGTCAATTTCTACCCACCAATAATCAACACGCTTAAGTTTTTTTACTCTCTTATATTCGACTAGTTTGCCCATAAATAAATAGTAAATCCAATTCCTCTTAATTGGTGAAGTGGAATTTAACAAGGAATCAATATATGATATTTGTAATGTTCGTATCATGCTATTATTACGGTTAATATTTGTGCAAACTTTGTTATTTCCTCAATTTTAATGATCATCACCAGAATATATCCACAACAGCTCTGTTTGACCAGCTCGTTCAAAGCTGTTCTTTTTATAAAAGTCTATAGCATTTCTATCTGCAGTAAGCATCTGCATATGAAAATCCTTATAAATCTCTTGCATTTTATCGATAATTAAACGCCAGGATCGAATTTCGTACAGATTCTATAGATACGGCGATTTCGATGTTTTCCTTAAATATCCAATTCTTCGAGAATTTACTATTCCCAATCTGTCAAATGCCATTTTGCCAATTCCCAATTATCGTCAGGATCGATTCGATAGTCAAACTGTCTAGGGGAGGAGTTAGCTGCAATAATTTCTTGCAGAAAGCTATTTGAGATTTCAGGATCGTAGACTCTCCAAATTAATTCTCGAGTTTTATTCCAGGTTATTCTTGCAAGAAATAAGGCGTTAGGCTTTTTCTTATTTTTTCCTTTTATTTCATTATCTAAATAATCGCCATAGTTGTCAATTACTTCAACTTCACTTTTTGAAGGCATTCCATTGTCGATTAAATCTTCTAGATCTATCATAATTGATAAATGCCATGCGAAAACTATTTTTGGTTCAAATTCCTTTAATGCAGTGTTGACGACTGCTACTCCAGGTAAATCATCTTGTTTAAAATTAAGCAAGGAATAGAATTCATCGGGTATTATTACTTTAAAATCTGTCATATATTTTATAACTTTAACCTTATCTCAGTGATCATTACCTTTATAAATCCACATCGGCTCTGTTTGCCCGGCTCTTTCAAAACCGTTCTTTTTATAAAAGTCTATGGCTTTTCCATCAGCAGTAAGCATCTGCATATGAAAATCCTTATAAATCTCTTGCATTTTATCCATAATTAAACGGCCAACCCCTTTGCCTTGATAGGAGGGGAGCACCAGTAGATGCGGATAATAAACCACGAGGTATCCATCGGAAATAGCATTCCCTAGACCTACTAATGTTGTACCATCCCATGCCGTAACTAAAGAATGCGAATTTAATAGTCCTTTCAGCAGTAGTTCTGGTTTTTCGGCTGCACTCCATTTATTAGCTTGGTAAAGTTGCAGAATGTCGTTTGCATTTAAGTCGCTATTAACACTAAGCTGTATGTTCATATATTATTCTGTAGTTTTGGTATGTATACTTAAGTAAATGTGCGTTGTAAATATGCGAACATGTGAAAATCGAAGTTTATGCTTAATATTACTCGTAAACTTTTGCTCCCTTGAAAATATCAGCAAATGTTGACCACGCAGCTTTTTCAGCATCTACGTTTGCATTTGTATTATCATAATATCCTTGGATATCTTCTGTATATCTCGCCAAAGCTTCCAGAAAATCAGGTAAGGTTTTGTTTTCCCAATTTTGAGGCTGTTGGAGCAAATCCTGATGCAACAAATCAAGAAATTTGATGAAGGTCTGTCTATCTTTTACGATCAGTTCGTTTAATTGAGTATCCATATTATATACTTAACTTTTTATAATTTAAGACGCTGATTTTGATGTTTTTCGTCCATTTTTATGAAATTCTATCACATTTATCCTTCTGCGCATGTACACCCAATGCAACTCCAAATCCAACAAGTGAGCACCATATGATGACAATATTCTCACGGCCGTTTAGCAATGTGAATTTAAATAGGGGATGCGCGTGTATATAATCTGCTATTGGCCATACAAGTACAGATAATCCAATTATTATCGCCATTGAAAGCCAGAACTTAGGAAAAATGAGGATTATATTTGTAATAAGTGTAAATAGTATTGCAGCTAAAGCCGAACCAACATACATGGCATACAATCCCATTGGGGAAAGAATAAATACAGTGATGCCAATTGTGATTATAAAGATAACAATACTCAAAAACCAATGTAGCAATATGCCTATCAATTTCTTCGGAAAACTGATCCTATCAAAATTGCTTAATGAAACGGCTAATGAGATTAATGTTGGGATAAGGATAAACGACCAGTCCCATTTAATGCAAACCGAAAAAATGATGCTAGCCAAAATGCAGCAAAGCGATGTCATAGCTATTCTGATAATTTGCATACTCCTACTTTTAGATTTAAGCCTGAATACCGATCCTTTTTTCCTTCGCACTAATTTACATGAACAAAACTGTAATCTGATTTTATGTGAAGAGCTTTTCTATTTGCGCCCTGTCATAGTCAAGAATCCAGTCTTTGTGGTTTTCGTAAATTGGTCTTAGTGTTTCAATATCACTAGCGACAAGATCAAGACCTCTGTCATCGTACATATTAAAAATAAGTTTTTTATTGATGTTTATAAAGTAAATATCTTTGTTCGAAATTATATGATTATACTCTAACCTCGGGAATCTTGAAGGAAAGTCTTGATTTGCAATTGCCATTAATAAGGTTTTATGATTTACTCTGCCTGACTTCAGTTTAATAATGGCAAGATTTCGAATATCAAATTTATCGCGAGGATCGTAAAGCCTTATTTCTTTCGAAAAATTTATTTCGGCTGCATGGAGATTCTGAATTTGTTTAAAGATAAAGTCCGAACATCGAATTTTTCTGCGTTTGTATTTATAGTCCATCAAAACCAGAAACATATTGTCTGAACTGTCAAAGGCACTTTGAAAAATTGTCGTTGCACGCCTGTTAACATTGTGAAAGTATTTTTCTGTATTGGTTTCGCCAATTTGTAAGTCAAATCGAAGCCCAAAATCACAACTGTAAAATAAAGGAGCTCTAAGCTTTAGCCTGTTGAAGTGATCTTTTAAAAACTGTCTATATTCTTGCTTGGTTGTTTGCACAGCGAAGATTTAATTAGATGAATATTAAAGATGATTTATATGGATATCTCTTGATTACTGCCCTACAACAAAGTCTTCATGCTGTATCAACTTATCTTTTGTTGCGTACCACAATGTTTTGTCCAAATCCAATACTAAAAGAGTTTCCTTCAATTATGCTACATTTTCATTTGCTGGATTCAGACTTTAATATCCAAATTCCTCGAAGTTAGCCCGGTCCATTGCTACCACATTGTGTCGCTACTCTTTCGTAATCTCCATTGGTCATTGTTCCCCGGATAAGTTTCCATTTATACCAGCCGTCTTCGTTTACCTCGGACGCCATCATGTCTTTTGGAACATCTTCGGCGTAAACGGAACGTATTCCTTCGGTCAAATATGCATCAAAAAATTGTTCGATATTGTCGGTCATTTGGTGTCAGTTTTATCGCTTTAAAAGTATCACTTTACATCTAATATTAAAAATTAGCAGATAAATTTAGCTCTCTTTTAGCATTTTCCATAGGATCTATTTTTCTATATGGATTTCGAAAACTATATGCCTACCTGCGCAGAGAAGGTAAGCCATGGAACCATAAAAAAGTATTGGTCAATAAATATCTTCGTATTATTCCTGAATATGTAGGCATATTAATCAGTTTAAATAATTCTGTAAATTTCATCTTTAAGTTGTTTAATGGTTTTCCTGGCATTTAAAAATAGTAATTCATGCCCGAATTCTCTACAGAATTGAAAGTGACCAGGATCATTATTAAATATCGCTGGCGTCATGATTTAATAATTTGGATAAGCCTAACTTTAGAAATAAAACCATTAAATAAATCAATTATGAAAACCACAGAAACAAACAGTAAGACCAAGCAATCTTCGCTTGTATCAACCATCGAAGACTTTCGAATTAAAGATGAATCGTTTACTCAACTGGACAAAATGAAACCTGAAATTAATATTATCGAAAAGAATGGTGTTTACAAAATTAAGGTTTTAGCACCTGGATTCAAAAGAAAGGATTTTAAGTTAACAATACAAGGTCGCGATTTAATTATTTCTGCTGAACATAACACAGAAAAAAAAGAAGAGTATGAAAATTACCTAAGAAATGAATTTTCTACCAGTTCATTTTCACGGAGTTTCCGCTTACCCGACAATATTTCTTTGAATCAGATAAAGTCCAATTATAAAGACGGACTGCTCAATATTGCCATTAAAAAAAGGCATTGGACAATCAGGAAGTGCAAGAAATCAAAATACGGTAACTAAAATTTACAGAATTCCATATAATACTGCCCTTTAAACTAAAAACGATGGATACTATTTATTTAAAATCCCTTGGTGGCGCCGGAACAGTCACTGGCTCCAAGCATCTATTAAAAACGCCCGAACTCACTATATTGGTCGATTGTGGTTTGTTTCAAGGTATTAAAACTCTGCGTGAAAAAAATTGGGAGCCCTTAGATATTCCTGTCGAAGAGATTGATCTAGTTATTCTTACGCATGCCCATCTGGATCATTGCGGCTATATTCCCTTGCTCGTAAAAAACGGATTTAGAGGAAAAATCTATATGACGGAGCCTACTGCTGAGCTGACAAAGTTGATCTTGCAAGATAGCGCCAAATTACAGGAAGAGGACGCAAGAAAAGCGAATAACAACTTTTATTCCAAACATCATCCTGCAAAGCCGCTGTACACCAGGGATGATGCCGAACGATCTTTTAACTATTTTTATACAGTTGGGGAAAACAGCATTATCAACTTAAGCGATAACATTCAATGTGAGTTTAAACCCTGCGGCCATATCATCGGCGCCTGTTCAATAGCCATCACATGCTTTGATAAAACCATCGTATTTTCGGGAGATATCGGAAGAAACCATAGTGAAGTTTTACCTATTAACGATTTTTTTACCAAAGCCGATTATTTAGTCATGGAATCTACCTATGGAGACCGATTGCATGATAATACAAATGTGTATGATAGCCTGCAGCATTGGATCAACGTTACCATTGAAAATCACGGCAATATTATCATTCCAAGTTTTGCTGTGGGCAGAGCACAGGAGCTTATCTATATGATTTATCAACTAAAGAAACAGAACAGAATTCCGCAGGGTCTACCGGTTATATTGGATAGCCCAATGGCTGCTGCTGCAACAGCCATTATGGTTGATAATGCTGAATATACCGCTGTGGACAAAAGTGAATGGACTGTGATTGTGTCTGGTGTTGAAATTAACAGAGATTATATAAATACCCAAGAAATAATTCGTGATAAAAGAAGTAAAATCATTATTGCGGGAAGTGGAATGGTGACTGGCGGTCGCGTTCTTGAATATTTAAAACACGATCTAGGAAGCAGCCGGAATACGATACTGATTGTAGGCTTTCAGGCAGAAGGCACACGTGGTAGGGCATTGTTAAATCAGTCGCACGAGTTGAAGATTCACGGTTCATTTTATCCTGTAAGGGCTAATATTGTTGAGTTAACGGGATTATCAGCGCATGCCGATCAGTCTGAGTTAATGGAATGGATTGGGAAATATAGAAACCCTCCTAAGCAAATTATGCTGGTCCATGGCGAACCTTCAGCCTTGGAAGCACTACGCGTAAAGATCCAGACAGATTTAAACATTCCAGTTAAAATACTAATCAGAAATGAACAGGTTGCAATTAAATAGCAGAGATTTCCTTTGCATCGATTGATGTATTCCAATGTATTGATAGTATCAAGTTTTATGGAAAGGTATCTAATTTTTTTCATTCTTGCATTAATTGCGGAAGTATTGGGGACGGTCTCTGGCTTTGGTTCATCCATCTTGTTTGTTCCTATCGCCTCACTATTCTTTAATTTTAAAACAGTATTGGGTATTACCGCTGTATTTCATGTTTTTAGCAATTTGTCAAAAATTGCATTATTCAGAAAGGGAATCCGTCTGGATATTGCTATCAAGCTTGGTATTCCGGCCGTTATATTTGTCATATTGGGTGCTATTATGACTAAATTTTTACCGGTACAGCAGATCGAGCTAGCGATGAATGTCATATTGGTCTTTCTGGCCATATTTCTACTGTTTAAATCAGATAGGCCGGTTAAACCATCCAATTCAAATCTTTATATTGGCGGTATTACATCAGGGTTTATTGCTGGGATCGCAGGTACAGGGGGGGCGATTCGAGGGATTACATTGGCTGCATTTCAATTGCCAAAAGATGTTTTCATAGCTACTTCAGCGATGATTGATCTGGGTGTCGACCTGAGCCGGGCAATTGTTTATATAAGCAATGGATATTTTACAAGTAAACATATAGTATACATCCCAATTTTGATTGGTATAAGTATTTTAGGAAGTTATTTTGGGAAACTGATATTACAAAGAACATCAGAAAAGACCTTCCGCTATATTATATTGATCGTCATATTAATCACTGCCGCATTTCAGCTTTATAAGTACATTTATAGTAGTAAATCATAATTGCCAAAGCGATTGCTGACTTTAATTTTCCGAACTGTACCATTAAAAAAGGGTGTCAATTATGGCACCCTCATTTTGGCTAAGATTTTAGCCTGACATTTATTTAAATCTAAGATTTAGTGAAATAATATCCGACTTCATCCCCACTGACTTGGTGTAATGTCCGTACCGCAGTTCCAGCATATCCAATTTACGGATACCGAAAAGTCCATTCGGGAGATTGAAACGGACGCCGGCACCATAGAAATTGCTGCTGAATTGCGATAGATCATAGTTACTGGTGTAGTAATCGTCCAATCCGGTGTGTTGCTTATATGCCGCAAAATATTTAGCGGCAGTCTGACGGTAATACCGATAAAAAGGACTTAGCGAAATAAATGGCGAAAGCTTTATTGGCATTTCTAGACTTGCTGTGCTGGACTTTATTCCCCAGTCGTCTGTGTAATAACGATAATAGGCACGCATGATGAATTTGTCGCCGAGGAAATAATTTGCCCGCACACCCAATGGTATTTTAAATCGTCTATCGGGTAGGGCTTCCTGATGTACCGTGCCATCTGTAAAATAGACTCTATGAAAGGGCAAACTCAAAAAACCTGATTGCTGTACGGCATCAGCCAAAAATTCAACCTGAAAATTGCTGTTGATAATCTGTGAATAGCTCAGTGAAAGCGCATAGGTATTTCTGCCGCTTGAACCATAGTTATCATGTTCGCCGCCACCAGAACCAAGGCTGGTATTGGATCGTAGCTCGATAGGGGTGATCAGCTTTACTTGGTCGAGGTAGGTTTGGAATCGTGCTGTGAATTCGCCCATTCTGTTTCTGGTTTTCTGCGCAAAACCAATATTGGCACCATAGGATTGATAGTCAAATTCTGAAGAAAGGGATATTCCACCCATCAATGTCGATCCCTTTTTTTCATTTTCCCGAGACCAGGAAATTGACGGGTAGATTCGATTGTCGGCATGTGAAGCAGAGGAATTGGCCTTGAGGTCGATCATATCTGAAGATGCCGAAGTGTAATGGTCCAATCCGATATTGAATGTGAATTTGTTTTTCCGGTCTTTCTTGTCATATTTTAAGAGAACCACCTCGATATTATTGGAGATATCTGTTAATCTTTCTGAACCGATACCGCCTGTTACTGCCGAATTGTTGCCGTCCTGATGATAATAACTTGAGACAAGATTTGCCTCTTCAAAAGTAAGCTTCCTCGATTTTTCCGTGGGTTTGCTTTCCTGTGCTTTTGCGTGCAACAGGCCTAGGAGGGCCGCAACACTAAGAAATACTTTTTTCATTTAGTTGTGTGTTAAAAAACAGGAGTCATTTTAATTGCAGCCACAGCCGCCGCCAACCTTTCCGGCGTTTGCGCCAGAAGAACCTTCTCTATAAGACTGAAAGCTGAGTTCAGTCTTTTCGACATTGCGGTTTCCCAACCTCATTTCAGCATCGTTGAGTTTATTTTTTTCGTATTCTTTTACTGTACTGCAGGAGGAGGCCAGTACCGATAGTACAATCATAGCGAGGCTCCAGTATATCTTATTGCTTTTGTTTTTCATTTGAAGTTGATTTTATGAGATGAATAAATATGGTTGTCATCGTCAATGATGATACATTCTACCTGTTGAATCTGATTGATGAGCTCAATACCATTTTGGACACCCATGATGCTGATCGGCGTTGCAAGGGCATCTGCTATTTCAGCATTCGGGCAGATGATCGTAACACTCTTTATACCGCTTATGGGCATTCCTGTTTTTGGGTTAATGGTATGGGAATACTTTTTACCGTCTATCAGGACGAATTTTTCATAGTTGCCCGATGTTGCAATAGCAGTATCAGTGATGTTCATATAGGAAAAGGGAAGGCCTGACTGCTCCGGATTGGCAATTCCAATGGTCCATGGCTTTCCATTAGCCTGATTTCCCCAGACGGTAAGGTCACCCGAAGCGTTTACCACACCCGAATCTACGCCCCGCTGCTGTAATATTCGTTTCCCCATTTCGGCCGCATATCCTTTTCCGATACCGCCAAAACCAATACGCATGCCCTGCTTTGTTAAGAATACCGTACTTGCCTCATCTTCGAGCACTATATTGTTGTAATTCACTAAGCTCAAATTCCGTTCAATAGTTTCTGCATCAGGAAGACATGGCATACTGCGATCAAAATTCCAAAGGGCCTTATCAATGCTCCCGTAGGAAATATCAAAATAGCCATCCGTCAAGCGGCTAATCCGCAGGCTTCTTTCGATAAGTTGGTAGATTTCCCGGTCAACTTTGACCGGACGGATGCCCGCATGACGGTTGATCAGGTTCGTTTGACTGTCTTCATTGAAAGTGGTCAATAATCGCTCTATACGTTGTATTTCTGCAATAGCCGCATCAATATGGGCGTTAGCTTTCACCTCATTTTCATCAACGACTGTTAGCTCAAAATGATTACCCATGAGTTTGAGTCCACGTCGAAATTCTTTTTTCATGGCCGTGTTATTTGGCGGTAAACTGTCCTGATCTCATCACAAAAAGCAGAGCGATCTTCCCGAGGTAAGCCTGCCCAGCTCTTTAAAATTTTTCCATTGGCATCCAGTAACAGCGTAAAAGGAAATATGCCCGTAGGGTTATACTGATCTGCAAGATTCGCATTCTCTTTTTTCTGTTCTGCCGGCAGTTGATTTTTTTTGCTTCTTGGAAAGTCGGCATTAAGAAAGACAATGATCTGATCGTTTATAAGCTGTTTGAATTGCTCGGTATCAATGATGTCTTTATGCAACTTTATACAGGGAATGCACCAGTCCGAACCGGAAAAATTGAGCAGTATAAGTCCATGTTGCGCTAGTGCCTGTTGTTTAGCGACATCCAGTCGATTCTGCGCGTGGATAGTATAGCACAAAAGTGTTAGTACAATAGTATTTAATAATGTTTTCATAGCGATTTTATTAAATTGATAACAATGCCTGGAAGCTTTTATTATCCTGTTTTTATATTTTAAGAATTTTTTAAGAACCTCTCAGCGATTTAAATAGCTGAATATTTAATCTTCTCCTTCGGTTGTGTTTTTTAACTGCATTAACAATGTATAAGCATTTTTACTAACGATTTTTTTACCTTCGAAATCTCGACCGTTTAACACCTTAGCTAGGCCTTTTTGGGGCTCTTCAACGGATATTGCTGTCAGACGATAGTTCCTGTTTCCTTCTGAGACGAATACGTAACTTTTTCCTTCAAAGTCTACGATACATTCTTCCGGCAGAGCCTGTCCCAAGCTCTTTGTTGTTTGAATTTCAGCATTCATATATACACCTGGTACCAGCTCCTGATCATATTTATCCAAATGGCAATGGACATCTGTCATGCCTGTAGGATCGACATCTTTGCCGATCAAATGTATTTTACCAGCATACTTCTTACTGGGACTAGCATTGGAGTAAGCCATTAGTGATTGGCCTGGACGTAATTGTTCAAGATCCTTTTCATAGACTTTCAGATTTAGATGGATGTCCTTTGGATTGATCAATTCAAAGAGGATATCGGAAGGATTTACATATTTTCCGATATTGACATTGACTTTACTTACATAGCCATCGATCGTACTATAGACGGGGGCGCTTTTACGGATATTTCCTGCAGAAACTGTACTTGGCTGAATATGAATGAGTTCTAACTGTCTGGCCATTGCATTCATAATTATCTGCTGGCTGTTCATTTCGGCCTGTGCTTGCTGCATTACTTTGTCACTGCTTGCCTGGCTCTGGTTAAGCTCTTTTTGACGTCTGTAGTCGATCTGGGCAAATTGTAATTTCGATTGGGCGGCAAGATAGTCTTGCTGCAGTTGGATAAACTGAGGGTTTTCGACGACAGCAATAATATCGCCTTTTGATACTTTCATACCGGGCAGCAGGTTGGTACTTTTTAAGTATCCCCCCAAAGGAATACTTACCGATACCAGGTTCTGAGGCGGGACATCAATTTTTCCATTCAGTTTTAAGATGATGGCTATCGGCTGGTCTGAGAGCGTTACAGTTTCTATTTGGGTATCGTGCAGTTGCGCTTCCGTTAAGGAGACAAGAGTTTCGTCCTTCGACTTGGGTGATGACGGTGAGACATCTCCTTTATTACCCTGGCAAGAGATGACAGTTGTTGTCAACATAAGGACGATGTATTGGACTATCATATTTTTCGTTTTCATTTCTATTGATTTATCATGATGTAATGAAGTTGAATGGCATTTTCATTGAGCTGCCACAATGCATCTGTATAGCTACTTTTCAGCGAGATCGCCTGATTGATTAAAGTGACAAATTCGAGATAGTCAATTGCTCCATTGGAAAACTGCTTCTGTGCTGTTTCAAAAACTATTGTTGCATTTTTGAGTCCCTCGGATTCATATTGATTGACAATAGCAAGATTGGTCTGATAGCGTTGAGAAAATTCTTGGGCTCGTCTTTCAAGCGCAGATTGTGCATTTTGCAATTCATCGCTGGCAATGGTTTCAGCCAGACGCGTCGTTTCGATCCGGGCACGCTGTCCCCTCGAAAATACCGGTATGGAGAGCCCTAACTGCACCGAATGAAATCTTGGACTCGCGTCGTAAATTCTGTTATCAGGCCCTGCACCTTTAAAACTATTCAGATTGTAGCCTAGCAGTAATTGGGGAAGCAGCCTGGATTTTTCCACTGCAGTCGCCTGAGCTGCGATTATCTTTTCTTGTTCCAGTACTTTGAGTAAAGGATGATCGACTACCGATGACTGAACGAAAATAGCCTTTTCCACTTGGATAGGGCTGTAGGCTTCTGGTGTATTTAGCAACCATTGAAATTGGAGGTGAAAGACTTTTAGTTCATCAGCTACCTGTCTCAATTGGATTGTGATTGCTGCCTTTTGATTTGCCGCGGTTGCGCTTTCTAAGGCATTACTTTCTCCTGCTTTTTTACGTAGTATAGTTTTGTCAAGGAAGCTGCTATAAAGGGACAATGCCTCGTTCAAAAGTATTTCCTTTTGCTGCCAATACAAGATGTTATAGTAGGTTAGACTGACAGCCTTTTTCAGCTCAAACTCTTTGAGAGTGACATTCAGCTGGCTTTTTTTCCATTCTTCGGTATAGCGTGCGCGTTGCCTTCTGTAGACAGCAGGAAATCCAAAACGTTGACTGACACTGATTTTTGTATCTTGATAGGCGCTATTGATCTGCCCGTAATCCAAGCTTAGGTCCGTTTGAGGAACATCAGCAGTGGATGTCGCTATCATTGCCTTGGCATAGGCTACACGCAGTTTTTCAATTTTTATGTTTCGGTTGTTTTGGAGCGCAAGTTCAATAGACTGATCTAAAGTGATTTTGGTCTGTGCTGTGGATTTTTCTGTTGCAAAAACAACAAAGGCTATCAAAAGAGGTACAATATGCTTTCCTTTTAATTTAAGCGTTTTAAATCCGCGTTCCATCGTTACGAAAAGCAGTGGAAGCACAAATAAAGTTAATAGTGTCGCAATAAGGAGACCACCGATAACCACAGTTGCTAAAGGGCGTTGTACTTCAGCTCCAGCTCCGTTGCTCAGCGCCATTGGAATAAATCCCAGTGAGGCCACCGATGCGGTCATTAAAACAGGACGTAACCGATTTTCTCCACCATCAACGACAATACGCACAATATTACGGATGCCGCTTTTTCGAAGTCGGTTAAATTCAGATATCAATACGATTCCATTGAGCACAGCGACCCCAAACAGCGCAATAAATCCAACTCCGGCACTAATGCTAAAAGGCATTCCCCGCAGCGCCAGTAAGAACACGCCACCGATAATTGATAATGGTATAGCGGTATAGATCAATAAGCTTTCTCTAACGGATTTAAATGCAAGGAATAAGAGTATAAAAATTAGCGCTAACGCAATAGGTACAGCAATCAACAGGCGCTGTTTGGCGTTATTGAGGTTTTCAAAAGAGCCGCCATATTTGATGGAGTATCCAGTTGGAAGTTTGATTTCTTTTTCAATCTTAGCTTGTAGGTCATGAACGATACTTTGTACATCTCGACCGTTGATATTAAATCCGACAACAATCCGCCGTTGCGCATTTTCCCGTTGGATCTGGTTAGGGCCCTGTACAATCTCTACACGGGCCAATTGGGACAATGGAATTTGGTTTCCCATGGGAGTAGGTATTAAAAGGTTACGGATATCAGCAATATTATTTCGGTCTCTGGCGGCAAGCCGTACGACCATGTCGAATCGTTTCTCACCCTCGAATACTAAGCCTGTTCGCTGTCCAGCAAAGGCAGCATTGATGGTTCTGTTCACTTCAGCAATCGAGAGATGATACTGTGCTATGATCGGGCGATTATAGGATATGACAACTTGCGGAAGCCCAGCAATCGGTTCGATGTAAAGATTCTGGGTTCCCCGGACTGTTTCGATAATTTTACCTATTTTTTGAGCATGTAAAGTCAGGGAATCCAGGTTGTCTCCAAATATTTTGAGGACAACATCCTGACGTGCCCCCGTCATCAACTCATTGAACCGCATTTGGACGGGGTACTGAAAACCAGCGGTAATACCGGGGACATCTTTCAATGCTTCGCTCATTTTTGTAGCAAGTTCAGGAAACGTATGTGCCGAAGTCCATTGCTTCTTGTCTTTTAAAATAACCATCATATCCGATGCCTCCATTGGCATAGGATCGGTTGGCACCTCGCCACTGCCAATTTTGGTGACTACTTTTTCTACTTCCGGAAATCTGCTCTTTAAGATATGGGCAGCTTTCTGTGTGCTTTCAATGGTAGTCGTCAGGTTACTTCCCGGGAGGACGCGGGTATCTACCGCAAAATCACCTTCTTCCAGTGAAGGAATAAATTCACCACCTAGCTGACTGAGTATCACTATTGCTCCTATAAAAAGTAAAATAACCAGTGTAAAAATTGTCTTTGGAATTCGCAGTACTTTGAGTAGTGCGTGCAGATAAAACTTTTCCAGTCTTTTCATCAGCTTATCCGAAAGCGAAGGTCTGTTACTTTTTGAACGAAGTAGGAATGAGCTCATCATCGGAATATAGGTAAGCGATAAAAGGAATGCCCCCAATAGGGCAAAAGCAACCGTTTCGGCCATAGGTTTGAACATTTTGCCTTCGATTCCTTGTAAGGTTAAGATTGGAAGGTAAACGATCAGGATAATGATCTGTCCAAAGACAGCACTGTTCATCATGCGACCGGCTGATGCTGTTACCAAATCGTCCATTTCAGAAGCGGGTACTTTAAATAGGGCTTTGAATCGTTGCTGTTGCATAAGCTGATGCATGACGGATTCAACAATAATGACTGCCCCATCAATGATTAATCCGAAATCCAGTGCACCAAGACTCATTAGGTTACCACTCACCCCAAAAAGGTTCATCATGCAGATTGCAAAAAGCATGGCCAGCGGAATGACGGAAGCTACGAGCAATCCGGCACGTATGTTGCCCAAAAAGAGAACTAGTACAAATACCACAATAAGTGCGCCTTCCAAAAGATTTGTCTGCACTGTGCTGATGGCATTATTGACCATTTTGGTACGGTCTAGAAATGGCTCTATGATGACTCCTTTGGGTAGGGTTTTTCGGACTTCCTCTACCTTGGCCTTGACATCCGCAATCACTTGGCTGCTGTTGGCTCCTTTAAGCATCATGACGACGGCTCCAGCCACCTCACCATTGTCATTGTAGGTCATGGCACCATATCTCGTTGCAAAGCCCGTGCGGACATCGGCTACATCCCGAATGAAAATAGGTAAGTCATTTTGCTTCCCTGTGATCGCAATATTCTGAATGTCTTCAATCGTGCCAACCAATCCTTCACTTCGGATGTAAAGCACTGTCGGTCCTTTTTCGATGTAAGCACCGCCGGTATTCTGATTGTTGGTGTTGAGGGCATCAAAGACGTCGTTAATGGTAATCCCATAAGCATTTAGCCTGTCGGGGTTTACAGCGATCTCATATTGTTTGAGTTTGCCGCCAAAACTGCTGACTTCGGCTACACCTTTAACACCCAGCAGCTGCCTTCTGACAATCCAGTCCTGGATTGTACGGAGCTCAGTCACATTATATTTACCCTCATATCCCTGCTCAGGGCGAATAACATATTGGTATATTTCGCCAAGACCTGTTGAAATAGGACCTAACTGCGGAGAACCTATACCAGGTGGGATTTCCTGTTGCGCCTGTTGGAGACGCTCAGCTACCTGTTGCCTCGCCCAATAGATATCGATATTGTCATCAAAAACAATGGTTACCAAGGATAAGCCAAATCGCGAAAAGCTCCGGATTTCCTGTAATCCAGCAATATTACTGTTGGCCTGTTCGATCGGAAAGGTAACGAGCCTTTCAATGTCTGTTGCTCCAAAGGATGGAGCTATTGTAATGACCTGCACTTGATTGTTGGTAATATCGGGCACGGCATCAATAGGCAATTTCGTCACCTGATAAGCACCTACACCGATCAAAGCCAACATCAACAGCACGACAATGAGTTTGTTCTTTACAGAGAACTCAATAATTTTCGTAAGCATATCAATTTGATTCTGTTAAATCGTAAGTTTTGACAAAGACATGAATGACCAGCAATATATTGACATTGAAAAATGCTTCCGTATTTCCAATACAGAAATTATAACCATTTACTGTTAAGAAAGATGCTGAACTGCGGTCGTCTTTATCCTAATAAAAAGAGGAATATATTAACAGAATTTTGGCGGTTGCCAAATGGAACTAAGAAAAGTATCGTCTATAAACCGATCGTTACGGATTGGAGTAGTGGTATGTTGCTTCGGTAGGGAGCTGTTGTGCATTTCCACTTCTATAGTGGGAGGGCAAACAAAAACAGCATAGTATGAAGCTGTATGCATCATGAATGGGAGCTTCTGATCTTCTTCAAAGTCGTCATCATGTGGATGGTTTTCTAGATGATCTCCATTATAGTGAATCTTTAGAAATTCGAGGACAGATAGCTGTGGATTTTTTTCCTTATGCTCAAAATAATGCTCTATCAACAATGGAAACCGCAACAACTGCGCAATTTCTGTTGCAGAGGCGATATAGATCGTCAAAAAGCATATAGCAAGCAATTTTTTCATCCTACACAAAGTTATAAAAAAATACTATTGTATGTATTGTACTATAAACATTTTCCCCGTTCTTATGTTGTCCACAAGTTTTATTGTCCAAAGAGATATCCTACACATGCTGAAAGTACCATCGCTATTGTTCCCCACAACGTTATACGGATAATTGCTTTTAGTATACTTGATCCACCAGTTTTTGCGGCAGCAGCACATAAAAGGATCAAAAAGAACAATGTAAATCCATACAACCAATATTCCATTTCATTCATCGGAGCAAAAAGAATAACGAATAGCGGTAAAATTCCACCCACGGTAAATGAGGCCCCTGATGCAAGCGCTGCCTGTATAGGCTTTGCCTGACTTATTTCGTTTATGCCAAGTTCATCCCTAATATGAGTAGTTAGCACATCTTTTTCCGTGAGCTCCAAAGCAACTTGCATTGCGGTCTCTTTTTTTAATCCACGACGCTCATAAATCTGCGCCAAAATTTGTAGCTCCTCATTCGGATTTTCTTCCAGTTCTTTTTTTTCACGCTCGATATCCGCCCTTTCCGTATCTGTCTGCGAGCTAACAGACACATATTCACCCGCTGCCATGGATAAGGCACCGGCAACAAGACCCGCTACGGTAGCCAGTATTATTGGCTCTCTTATCGAGCTGGCAGCAGCAACGCCAATGGCTAGGCTGGAAATAGAGATAATACCGTCATTGGCTCCGAGCACGGCCGCCCTGAGCCAATTGCTTCGGTGGATGTAATGATTGTCAAGATAATTGTCAATTGTTATCATAATTTTCGCTTTATATAAATTGGCTTAAATGGTATCAACTCTCAAGCAACAGGTCCAGGCTATTCGTTCTGATGCTGCTTCGGAAGGAGAGACGTTTTTAGGATTATCGTGATATTTTTTTTGATTGTCATAACCAAAATCTAATAATGTGTTGAGTTCAATCATGGCTAACCCAAATCAATAACATTATTGTCCGCAGGAACAACGATCTTTTTACCATCGGCGTACGATTTACCCCAGTTGCATAAACTGTCTAAAATGGGAACAAGGTCCACACTTGAGCCTGTGCTATTTGACAGCGGATTACCATTATTAAAAAACGTCATTGGTGAGTTAAAGCTTAAATTGTTGCAAGTTAAGTCGCTGAATGACAATACGGTTCAGCTTCATTACAAGGTAGAAAACAATTAAAAACGGACGGTATACGAATAGTTATTCTAAAAAAGTAACAGTTTTGATTTCAAGCAGGATAAAGTCCGGGAAAAGATCTACTTTACTACGCAATTTGCAGATTACTTTCTAAAAGGAATTTTAAGTAAAGTAAGAAATTTCACATTTGGAATTTATAACCCAGAATCAAAAGGTAAATTTTATATTTCAAAAATTGAATTAAATCCTAAATATTGTAAGGGAAATACTTATCGTTACAGAATTGACGGTTGGGCCATAATCTTTATAGATTTGAAATTAATAACAAACTCAAATGAGGTTGAATGCCGAATCTCTGTAAATTCTAAAAAGAGAGCTGAAAATTGGTCAGGTTCAAACCCTATCCATAACGATATAAAAATTTAAGGCAATGTAGCGCATCATCCGACAGCCCATCAGTCAGTTACTGCCTAATAATATTTGCAATGCTTTTTTGCCACTTTCATTGGCAGGATTAATTTCCAATGATCGACGATACATCATAATCGCTTCTTCTTTTTTACCTGCTTTCATGAGCGCTTCAGCATAGCTGTCAAAAACGTTGAAACTGCGGGAAAAAAGCATGGTATTTGTCCTAAAAACATCAAGAGCTAGTGGTAATTGTCCGTTGCGCATGAGCTCAATTCCCAAAAAATTTAATTCCCCTTCGTTCAAGGAGAAACGCGAATCTGTTTGGTGCTGACCTAAGATAGCGGCAGCATAGTCAGCTCCCCGTGACACCAAAGCATGCACATAAAGCCTCGCAAGCGAACGTGGTCTAGTAAATTTTTTTCCGCTGAGTATGATATAG
>JALAGS010000211.1 GCA_022712315.1 Sphingobacterium sp.
AGTGAATCCAACCCAAGGAGTCTTCATACTTAGGGCGGCAAAGAATCCGATGACCAAAATTATATTGATAACAAAAAACAAAATTACACTTCTCATAACATTAAAATTTTTATAAAAAAAACAGGCAAATAGAACTACATAGGGTAATTCTATTTGCCTGTTGTTAACTTCTTAATAAATTGTAATAAAGGCACTAAAGGTTCTATTGAACTATCGTGACCCCACTTAAGGAGACACTTCATAGAAAGTATCTCCTTTTTTTATACCCATAAAAAACTATGAACCAAACTGTTAAAGTATGTTCATTTAGAGTTCGAAAATTTTAACAAAATTATTTAGTCCTCTGTCACAAATTATGCGAAAAATAAGGTTTAGAGCGCCCCCTCCCCCTTTTTCCAGAGTTCGATTTCTCCTTAAGGATTCGGCATCGAAACTAGGTAAATCGACAATACAATAGGTGGTTCCGTTCCGTTTAACCTCTGCTGACGGATTCACTGAGCATCCGTTTATAACTTTGATCTAGATCTGTCAGTTCCTAAATGGGCTTTTATGAATTAAAAGGTAAAATGAAAATAGTTAAATTGCTAGAATTATTGTATATATTCTATCTACTTTCCAAAACTTCTTACTTTTATCGAAGAAGTCTTTGGTGACAAACTTCCAAGATAACGATATATCGCTTTGATATCAGAGGTACTCATACCTGCATACATAGACCATGGCATTGGCGAATTAAGATCTTTCTCAGTCAACTTATGCAGTCTGTAGCTACTGTCCGCATAACTCTTAAACCTACTTACAAATAACTCTTGATTCCAATTACCGATGCCAGTTTTCGGATCCATGGTAATATTGGGAGCACGTATGATCCCATTGGGTTGTACGAATTCCATTCCACCGGCAAATTCTGTTCCAGCGACCAATTTTCCCTTCTCTTGTTTACTATGACAGTCCACACAACCTGCTGCATTGACAAGGTAAGCGCCATATTTTACGCTATCTTTTGGCGATGGTAAAGGCTGATGGGAAGCCTGAACCGGAGAGAGTCTGTTTAATAGGTTAACTGGAAAGTCAAGCTCAGTTTGAGGGATTTGCGTCTTTATAGCGGGTAGGCCCCGAATGTAAGCTATGATACTATAAATATCTTCTTTGTCCATCTGACCAAAACGATGATATCCCATTACTGGAAATAATGCCCGCCCGTCCTTGCCAACTCCTCCGGTAACGGCACGGTAGATCTCCCCGTCTGTCCATGATTCTAACTGATAGGGAGTCAAGTTCGTTGAATAGATGGTTCCCGGAAACCCTGCTTCTTTACCAAATTTTTCACCTCCTCCGCCTAAAGTACCCGAAGCAACAGGCCCACTAAATCTACTCCAGTCCCGTTTACTGTGGCAATCCATGCAAACCGCTACATGATTTGCCAAATATCGACCACGCTCAATACGCTTTACTGTTCTTTCAATCTTCAATTCCGGTGCAGGGCCAATATCTGGTTTCGCAAATCGAACATATGCGCCAGCAAGCGTGGTTAGAAATATCGTTCCCCCTACAAAGACGACAAAATACTTTGCAAATTTCATATCTATTATTTTTTAAAAGCACTAAAATCCTCGAAAAATAATATGATAGGGAGATATATCGACAGAAAAGCTGTATTTAGCGACAAAAAGAAGTTCAAAGACGTCCAACAACCAATAACTGTAAAACTACTTTTGTAGTCTTTTACGGCATTCATCTTTATAATTTCTACCGATCGGGAGTTCCTTACCTAGGATATCTATGGCATAAGAATGATAACTTTCTATTTTATCGATGGCAACTATAAATGAACGATGAATGCGCAAAAATAGTTCCTCGGGAAGAAGCTCGGCCAATACGCTGATTTTTTGTTTACTGACTAGAATGCGATCAGCTAATACCACTTTAATATAGTCTTTCAGGCTTTCAACCCAATAGATATCTCTGACGTTTATCTTTACGGTCTTGCGTTCGACACGGAGGTAGATAAAACTTTCTGTCCTGTTTTGCTCAGCTGGAACCTGAACAATCTGTTGTTGTAAGGATTTATAATCTCCAAAGACCTTGTCCATGGCTCTTAAAAACCTATTAAATGGAATAGGTTTAAGCAAATAGTCTACGGCATTGAGATCGAAACCTTCAAGTGCATAATCTTGGTATGCAGTTGTAAAAATAACTTTTGGTGGATTCTTTAAGGTCCTAACCAAATCTGTTCCCAACAATCCAGGCATCTTAATATCAAGGAATAAAAGGTCAACATTGTCTTTTTGAAGAATTTGGAATGCTTCTATGGCGCTATTACAGGTTGCGATTAATTCCAACTCTGGAAAATTGCCAACATAAGTTTCGATAACTTCAATAGCATGTGGTTCATCGTCAACAATAAGTGTTTTTATTTTCATAAGCGTCAAGTCAGGTATTAAATTTCACTTCCGCAGGTACATTATCCCGATTCGATTGTCCCTTTTTTTCTAAAAGAGGCAAACGATCTGAACCGAACCTGATCTCCAAGACAACAAGATAAAGATCCTCCTCCTCGTAAACGGTCAATGTATGCCTTTGGGGATATAGCAATTCTAGTCTTTTTCTGAGATTTGTTAAACCGATATTGCCACATATGGAAGAATTGTCCGAAACTTGTTCGGGACGCCCATTGGAAACCTTCAATTTGAGCCTGTCCACATCCACATCAAGGTCGATATTGACCCAAGCTTCCTCCATCATTTCACTGGCTCCATGCTTAAAGGCATTTTCTATCAAAGGGATCATTAACAGGGGAGCAATTACCTGATCTGTGATTGATCCGCTTTGATTAAAGTTCAAATCCAATCTATCACCATAGCGAAGTCTCTCCAATGTCAGGTAATTTTTTATAATAGCAATGTCCCGTCGGAGGGGCACATAGTCTGAATCACATTCATACAACATATAACGCAAAATATCCGATAGTCCAAGAACTACTTCCGGTGCTTTAACTGATTGTTTCAGTGTAAGCGCATAAAGGTTATTGAGCGTATTGAATAGAAAATGTGGGTGAATCTGCGATTTTAAAAAATTCAGTTCTGATTGTAGGGCTACTTGCTTGCGCTCATGCCACATCTGGACAAATTTTATAACGAGTCCAATCCAGACAATAGAATTACTCTGCTCAAGGGCATGTATAAAATATTCGGGGTTTGTAAGCTGCTGTAGGAAACTACCGTCTAATTTTTTCCATTTTGCTGAGGGATTTATCTTGCGCATCTCCTGAAGAAAGTATGGATCAGCAAATAATACTTCAATCAAGCGGTATACAATTGCACATAGCAAACCCAATAAAACAAGATTAACAGCTAACTGAAAATACTTACGGGTATATAGATATTTCGGGACGATGAAATAGCTTAGCGTGTAGAAATAAAATATATGTACCGGAAGCAACATCATTAAGATCTTAAATATCGGCCAATAGCCCGGCCCTCCTACCTGAAAAAGGAAAACAAGAAAGATTGTAACACTCAACCAGAATATTACATGAGTGAATACACGTCTATTAGATTTCCATAACCTACTTACTTCCATAAACAAAGATATCCATTTTAATTTCACACAATAAAGCTATCGACAGAAGTAGCGAATTTATCGACAAATTACCTCTCTACTGATTAACCATTAAAATTTGTATCACTCAGTTTCGATCAGACGCCTTCTGTCGACGAAATCGCAATTTCGGTGGGTCGCACTAGCGAATATTCCATATAATATGAATTTTCGGGACTGTTTAAATTAAAAAAATATGGTACACAGAATTCTATACACCCTGCTTATTCTTCAAGCAACATGCTTTGCATCTTATGGCCAGGGATTTTTAAAAGGGCTTGCCGAAAAGGCATCACGGGCAGGCCAGGACCTGATCATCAAAAAAGGAACCAAGAAAGTGGAAAAAGTAATCGATGGTCCTAAGGCAAATCAGACCAAACCTAATGCCAATGAAACTGTGAAGACAGATGCTGCTCCCATGTCGACATCCTCAAGTGAAATAAAGTCGTATTCAAAATTCGATTTTATCCCAGGTGAGAAGCTGCTGTTGTTCGACGATTTCGCACAGGATGTCGTTGGTGAATTTCCGTTAAAATGGTTTACAACGGGCTCAGCAGAAATCGTAAAACTGGAAGGCCTGCCTGGCAACTGGCTTCAGCTGAATAATGGTAGCGTGCTTTCTCCCACGCTGAAATTTCCTGAAAATTTCACTGTCGAATTTGACTTGTTTTTAAACCTGAATGTAAACTCATCCAGTGTATTCCCAGGCTTTCATTTCGAAATATTCGATAGAGGGGACAAAGCAAAACGCCTAGATTCCTATAACTATACGCTAAAAAACATTCTTTATTTCTCCAATACCTTTAACCGTGATAAAGCTGTATTTACGCTCGATTCACGTGAAAATACGGCTCAAAAATTGGTGTCTGACAAAATATTCCTTACAGGATTTCAAAATAAATATAGATCAGTTGTCCATGTCGCTATGTCAGTGCAAAAAGAGCGCCTGAGACTCTGGTACGATGACACAAAAGTTATTGACGTCCCCACCGCAGTAGCAAGTCCTGCCAATTTTAACCAAATGCTGTTCACGGGCAAGAAGACAAAAGAAGGATACCCTGCTTTTTATATCACCAACCTAAAAATAGCGTCGGGAACGCCAGACATGCGCACGAAACTTCTTGAAACAGGACGCTATGTGACCAATGGAATACTTTTTGACAGCGGTTCGGATAAAATCAAACCCGAGTCTTATGGCATACTAAAGGAAATATCAAGTGTCCTCAATGCTGAGTCTGGTCTCAAAATTAAAATCGTCGGGCATACGGACAGTGACGGTAAAGCTGATTTAAATATTGATCTATCAAGAAAACGTGCAGAAGCGATAAAGAAAGTACTGATAGATGCTTACCAAGTGGATTCAGACAAGCTCTCAACCGATGGTAAAGGCGCCAGTGAACCGGTTTCAAGCAACGCAACCAGCGAAGGTAAAGCCGAGAACCGACGTGTTGAATTTATTAAAATGTCGTAGGTGAAAGGGTATAGCATACCCTTTCTTCCTTTAAATAAAATTCTACGCCTAAATAATGAAAAAATTTCTATTAAAAATTCTCTGCCCTTGTGCGATCCTACTACTAGGGATACCACTGGCACAAGGACAGAAGAAAAATGCAAATAAGCCGGACGTCAAGACGATTAAAAGCGAAATCGAAAAAATTCTGAAACAAGGTGGACCGCCTGATCAAGCTAAGCTAGAGAAATTGGCAAAACAATATTCTATTCAGCATACCGCTTCTGAACCTAAAAAAGAATTACCGTATAAAACTAAAATTAACAGGGTACAAGTTTCTAAGGCAAGTCTTACCGGTAAAAAGTTAACGGACTACATTGAAAAATTACTCGGACGACTAGAGCCAAAGATGGATCAGGAAACAGTAGAGATTGTCAACAAAATCGAGCGGAGATCAGATACCAATTCCAATATAATGAGTCAGTTATCTTGTTATCTCTATCTTATTGAAGCAGAAGATGCTGCATTATTGCTCGGTGGCCGCACCATTTTAACAGACCCTTTAAATGACCTTGCGACAAACAACTTTGCTGCCATGCTGACCAATTGTGGTGCGGCGCCACAAGCTATTCCAATTTTGCGTGGATTAGTGCCCCAAAATCAAAAAAACGCAATGGTGTTGAATAATTTGGGACAAGCATTTGCCGCAGCCGGAATACGGGACAGTGCTATGTTCTATTTCAACAAATGCCTTATGCTGGAACCTAAACATGCGATGGCAAATAAGACTTCCGCTAAGCTGTCTGGCGACGCTGGCAATAAAGCAAAGGCTATAGAGCAAGCGAAAAAATCGCTCGAAAGTGAAATAACAATAGAAGCGCTGGAACTTATTGACGAACTGGACCCGGCACCTGACAAATTCGAATTTCTTGCGCACGAAAAAAATATTCCGGACTACTTCAATCTCTATAAATTTAAAAAGCCAAGCCTGCAAAGGAAGCATACCGAAGCTGAGGTCGTCCGAGCAGAACAGATTGCATTCTTAACTGAAATAGACCGTATGATTGAAAACCTAAATATCCTGATAGATGAAGAAGCTGGGATTTCATTAACGAAAAGTAAGGAAACAGTACAACAAGCTCAGGCAGAAGCAATAAAATATGGACGGATAAGTAACATGCTCTTTTCTCCTATGAATGAAATGGCTGCGAAAATATATACTAGCAAGTATATCAATACAGATATTCCCGAGGAGCAGCGAAAGATAGAAAAAATATATACTTCGGAAATTGAATATCGAAGACAATCATATACCAATGATCTCAACAACATCATGGCACAATATGCTGAGAAAAAGAAAGCCTATAATTGTGACGCAATGGATGGAAGTGGATGTAAAATGTTGGAGAAACTTACCCTAGAGGAGTGTGACGCAAAAAACAAAAGGCTGGATGTATTTCTCGATGCCTGTGCAACTGCAGCTGAACGCTATGAACAACGCCAACTCCAGTTGGCCAGGGAGCAATTTTTCTTCAATTCAAAATGGGGATATCTGATGGGGACAGACCCGCATAGGGCGAATGCAAATTATTATAATGCCGCAAAAGACTATCTCATCAGTATCAGAAAATTGGCTGGATACGGCCCTGAACAACCTTTTTGCTTACAATTGAAAGAATTGTTAAAAACTTACCGTTTCGAAGATATTATAAAACCATATTGCCCGATAAACAATCAGTTCGATGTCGGTGCTATAACCTTAAAGATCAATTGCACGGAAAGTACCCTGACACTAAAGCTGGATCATTTCATAGAGGCTGCGGAACTGGGCAAGCTGAGCAAAAAAGCAGCATTTTGGCTCGACGGCATGAAATTACAGTTGAAGAGTGACCATGTCAAAAGAAATACCACCATCAGTGTGATCAAAACTTGGCTTGAACAAACTGTTGAGGTACCAAAGATGCTAACACCACTACGATGGAAGGCCGGCGCCAAAGTAGAGGTATCCACTACCGCCTATATCACTATTGACAGTAAAGGGCAAATCGCCGATGGCGGATTAAAAGGAACAGCTATGACCAGTGCCTGGTCGGGCGTAGATAGCGGTGTGGCAGGTTCAGTTAACCAAGTTGAAGCTGGTGTCGAAATGGGACTGGGTATTAATTCTGGCGCCTTTGTTACTCCAAAGGGAGTGTTAGCAGAACTCTTCAATGGGTTGGGCACTTAGCTGTCCGTCGACGAAAACTTACTTTATATCTACAAAACATTCAATTATAAAAAGAAACATGGAAATTGGAAAGGAATATTCCTATTTCAAAAAAGGGGAATATGCTGAAAATTTATATCCAATATACCTAACATAAAAATATTACTATGAAAAACCTACATTATTGTACGCTCATTTTGATTGCCCTGGCAGTAAACTTATTTTTGCTGCAAGATGCATATTCCCAATCTCACAAACAAAAGGTAGAGAAATTTCTCACGCAAGCTATGGCGAAAGAGCGTATTCCAGGCCTTGCTTATGCAGTATTAGAGCATAACAAAGTGGTCATAAAAGGAACGCTGGGCATAGCCGACCTTTCCTGGAATCAGCCAGTATCCGCTCATACGGCATTTCAGCTTGCGTCTGTATCAAAGATCTATACCGGTGCCCTATTGGCCCGCTTATTCAGTAAAGGCATACTTTCTCCAGAATCAAAACTTGAAAACCTTATAGACAGCATTCCTGATAAATGGAAAAATATAACCATTCTCCAGCTTGCAACACATCAATCCGGAATTCAGATCGGAAATTTTGGCGAGGCTAAAGATGCCAAAGAGGCTTTTGAAATCGCAAAAAAACAGCCATTTCAATTTGCTCCAGGAGATTCAGAAAATTATGTAAGCAGTGATTATTGGATTCTACAATATATGATTGAACATAAGATGGGAAAACCGTACTTCGAAGTCCTTAAAGAGTTCATTACCGCTCCCCTCGGGATGGAACATACATTTGTGGATTATTGGCGTGGCGGTCACGTCTTATTTTCAGAGATAATTCCCCAAAAAGCAACGATCTATCATGCCGCTAATGATCCCGAACGGTATATTGAAGGAATATTCCCATTTGTCTCTACAGGATATGCTGCCGGTGGCATCTACACATCGCTGGATGATATGATTACTCTTCAGCGAGCGCTTCATGATCCTTCCTTTATCGATATAAAGTACGCGAAATTAATCTTCTCGGCAAACCCGCTAAAATCAAAAATTGGAACATTTGGACTCGGGACAATGGTATACAATTATGATGGACATAAAGTGGTCGGCCATAGTGGTGGGCCCGCGCTGGCGGATGTATGTTATTTTGAGAAGCAAGGAATAACGGTGATCATTCTGACAAATCAGCGGGGATTCTATCCCTACCTCGCAAAATCCGTAGCATCATTTTTCATTCCCGGACTGAAAATGGAAACTCCGCCCACAAAGTAACTTTTCAGACGACCGACCATTTGGCGGTCATCTGAAACATATCGCTAGATCAACTTACTTCTGCCAAGCTTCATTTTCCTTTAGTAATTTTAAGATTATGCTAATTTGTCCTCTGTGATAGATTTCATCCTCTATCATGTGAAATAGAATCCAGGCCAAATTACAACATTCTCCATAATCTTGATTTTGCAATACCTCGCTAAAATCTTCAAAAGTCAAGGTGGATAAAGATTCTAGGAACTCTTCAAGGGAATAATTCAGTTCAGTTAAATAATCGGTAATACTTTTACCAGAAATAAGGGACGGAAGATGTATTCCCATATCTAAAGCAGGTATAAGACTGTCATTTTCCTCCTCGGTCATGGCGCGCTTTTCGATATATATAATCCTAAAATAGTGCTGTAGAGCAGAAATATGTGACAACAGCGCGCCAATGGTATTCCATCCTTCTTTAAATTGCCAATCCAATTCGATTGTTGTCAGATTTTGGACAGTCAGAACTGTCGTAAGTCTGGTATCCCTTAATATTCCTCTAAAGTAAGCTATAGCATGATCTAAATCATCGGGAAAATCGACTAAAAACACTCTTTTTTTAAGTTCTTCCATACAGCTGAATTTGTTTGATACGCTAATTTACAATATCTTAAATGAGCAAAAATCTTTAATATACAACTAAAATTGCATAACATCTGCCATAAGCATCCAACCACCTTTATCTAACGACCAAATCTGGACGAAATATCCACAGTATTTTCCATCTTGGATACTTTGCCTATCTTTGCACAAGTTGCCAAACCTATAGTAAGTTTTCCCTTTCCGGTCAAAACCTTCCTCTTTTACTGTTTTAAACAATTCTGGGCTCGCTTTTGCCTGCCTATAACTCAAAATCCCATTTCCATTGGGCCTTAAAAATATAGCATTATGGTGTATCCGATCCTCGGAAAAGAGCTCAATTGCCGGTAGGCTTTCCTCATGGAGAGTAGATTCTGACCCGAAATTGAATTCGCTGGCGGGTATACTGTCCGAGGCATAGATCACACTGTCGGGAATATGACTGAGGTTCACCCCTCCGTCAAATAAAATCTTGAATAATCCGTCTTCGCCCCTTTCCCAGATCGAGAATGTAAAGCCTACAGCTGTCGCGGTACCAGTTTTCTCTTTGAAATAGCGAAACGGCCCAGTGGCAAACCCAAAGTCTGCCTCCATATTGACAAATACCTTTGTTGGCCGCCACCATAAAAAATCGGTCGTATCACTTGGAATCCTCTCATAAAAGGATAAGGCATTTGTAATGGTATTTCCTATGACGATGCTCCCCTTCGGGGACATGTATTTTTGAAAGGCTGATTTAATTCCCTCCCGCCGCGCAGTCTCCGCAAAGAACCTCTCGCTGGCCGCTATAGAAGAATCCGACTGTGCATGCAGGCGATATGAACACAGTAGGGATAATGAAGCAAGGAACACACTCAATAATTTTTTCATAATACCTCCGTATTGTTATAAAACAAAGCTATTTCAAAAACTTTCCCCATAAAATAAATACCGCTCGATAGCATTCTTCTGTCGACAGAAACACGTGGATTCCTGCCAAAGAACCTGATCTGATTTTCTGTCATTCCATCGTCGATAAGATAGCCCTCTGATCCTATGAAAATAGGGGTATCAAAGAAATCGATTCCCTTTGATACCCCTATAACAAATGCTCAAAAAATAGTGATAGAACGGACAATCCTAAAACAATCTAATTTTATCTTTCATTCTGCACAATATTGGGATTGGCATCCAGTTCCGCACGCGGAAACAGAAATTCCCATCGTTTATCTCCAGCAGGAACCTCCATAAGACCATTTACGGAGCCGCTAACATAGTTGGGTACAACTGTGCGATTGAGCGGCTGGTTCAACCGTTTAAGGTCGAGGAACCGAAAGCCTTCTCCCCATAATTCTATTCGCCGCTGAACCCAAATTTCCTCTTTTAAGGCATCCCCCCTTTTTGTCGAACGGGTAGCCTGTGGATCCCTTACCTTCATAAATTCAAAGAGGATATCCTGTGCGAGCTTGTCTTGGTCACGTTCAATATAGGCTTCAGCTACGATCAGGTACATTTCGGAAAGGCGCATCAAAGGTACATCGCCTAATGTACCGCCCACGGCTTTAACAGAGAATTTACGGGACATATAAGGCTGTCTCGTAAAGCTTGCTGTTGGAAGTGGAAAATTTGCCACTGTTGGATTTGGTTCCCAGATACTTTTACGGACATCGGTAGCCGAAATTCTATCATAAAGACTAGCGTTTATCCGTTTTGGGTTTCCCCGCATGAACGTTGTATTTGCATTATAAGCAATCTGTGAGAAATAAGATACAAATACGGCATCCTGATCCGCGGTTGGCATCGAAGCCCAGATAAATTCGCTCAATGCATTGGCATCGTTAAAACCATTGAGGTATTCAGATGCCGTCATAAGTTTATAATCGGGCATGTCTATTAACCTTTTTGCATATAATATTGCGTTCTCATAATCCTGCATATTTAAAGATACCCTAGCGCGAAGGCCAATAGCTACGTCCATATTTGCCTGGGATTTATTCTTTCTATCCGAAACTTTTAATGCGATCGCATCATCAAGATCTTTTACGATCGCAGCATATACTTCTTCAACCGTTGCCCTGGGTAAAGCGCCATCACTGGATTTTAGCACAAGCGGGACGCCAAGCTGCTTATTGGGCCCCGCAGACGAATCATATCGTTTACCGTACAATTGCACTAAAAAGCTATATGCGTAAGCACGTAAAGTCAGTGCCTGCGATCGTAATTCATTTCGATCTTCTTCACTCGCATTTACTTTGCCGACATTGTCCAAAATGAAATTTGCGTCGCCAATAATTTTATAGAAAGTGCGGTAATCGTATTCCATCAGATCTTGGCTTTCATTTCGGTGTCCAACCCAGTTCCCCTCGCCTGTAGATGTGTACCAATTAGAAGCGTCGATCCCAAGATCTTCCCCCATAAAGTCCATCGCCAGCATGATCCCCCCTACACCGGGCTTATTTTGGGTATTGCTGGTTACCAATGTTGTTCTTTCGAACATAAAACGATAAATGCCGTTCACAGCTGTCGTCGCATTCTCTAGGGAGCTGAATATTTCATCCGCGGAAACTCTGTCAGTCGGCAAAGTGTTAAGATAATCTTTGCCGCAACCAGCCGAAAAGAAGATCATATTGGCAAGAAAAATAAATCGTGTTATCCTTTTCATAAGTGTACTTTTTAAAATGTTGCATTTAGCCCCAATGACCAGATACGTGTGGGCAGGTAAGTTGTTGAATTGGTACCATCAAACTGCTCTGTCGGGTTCAGGCCCTGACGTTTGGAAAACAGTTTTAGATTCTCAGCACTTGCCGCTATCCGGCCTGCAGCCAGACCGACCTTGCTTAACCAAGCGCTCGGCAGACGGTAATAGAGATTCACATTTCTGATGCTCAGGTAAGACGCATCGATGAGCCATCGTGTCGAACCGGCATTAATATTCGCGCTATTGGCCTGGTCAAGCCTTGGTATGTGGCTTCCTTTGTTCGTCGTTGTCCATGCGTTAAGCGCATCAGCATGATAAGATTTTCCGTAAGAACTTGTATTCATGAGTGCTGCATACTGGCTATCATAGATCTTTCCTCCCAATTGGTAGGTCATAAGAAAGGATAGCCCCGTTCCTCTATATTCAAAATCGTTCTGCATGGATCCCGACCATTTGGGTATTGCGCTTCCAGAGTAATCGTACATCGCCAGGTTTGAGTTTGTTACATAATTTTGTCCATTTATGGTCCGCATGGCGTCCGCCGCTGTTCCCTCGGCTGGTAGATATAGGGCGGCTCCATCCGCTGGGTCCACACCGGCGTACTGTCTTAACCAAAAAGCATAGAAATCCTTACCTACCTGCCATCTTTTGCTTCCTGAGGTAATCACCGGTGTTTCCTTTGGCATCTTTGTGATCTCATTTTTGAAAGTAGACAGATTATTGGTTAGCGTCCATTTAAAATCTTTATTTCTTACTATATCCGCCGCAAGTGAAAGTTCCCATCCCCGGTTGTACATTGATCCCACATTTTGATATTCAAAACTCACCGCTGTAGACAATGGTCGAGGTACAGACATTAATAGCTTGTCCGATCCTCGACGGTAATATTCAAGAGCACCCCGCAATCTATTGGAGAAGAGGGCAAAATCTACTCCTATATTGAAAGAGTTTGAAATTTCCCAAGTTAGATCTGGATTAGGTAAACTGTAGAGCAGGGTCCCGGGGTAAGAACCATTGCTAAAGCCTAAATTGTACAGGCCCTGATAGCCGAAAAAGATCTGGTTGCCGCTTTTGTCAAGCAATCTATTGTTACCAACCTGTCCATAGGATGTCCTGATTTTTAGCTCATTGATCCAATCATAACCAGCCATAATTCTCTCTTTTGAAAGCATCCATGCGCCCCCGACTGAGAAAAATGTCCCCCATCGGCGATCGGGGTTAAAAATAGAAGAACCATCCCGCCTAACAGATGCATCTATAAAATAGCGGTTATTATAATGATAAGATGCCTTTGCGAAATAAGACTCTAGACGGTTGCTATTTTTTCGGCCATCTATAAAATAATTTGACACATAATTTATCAGCTCAGGTATATCTTCGACAATCTGACCGGTCTTGATCGCATTTCTGTCTTTATAGACATAGTCGTAATTTTCATGTCCGGCCAAAAGCGAAAGATTATGGATTCCAAAACTCCTTTTGTAGGCAAGTATTTGGTTGAAGGTATAGGATTTGATCATAGAATTGGTCACAGAGCTCAATCCCGCATAAGAGACACCGTCTCCAACAATATTGTTATAAGTATAATCAAAATTACGGTTGGATATATCCACGTTTACCGACGGTGTGAAAGTAAAATATTTTAGAAATTCTATATCGGCGTACGCTCTTCCGCCTAATAAAACCCTTGTGTTGTCGCGATGGTTTAGCATGGTTTCATAGATCACATTTCTTCCCGGTCTAGCTGCGTTGGGTCTGTTTACCGCTCCTGGATGCAGGCCATAATCATAATATTGCTTGCCTGTCTTGGGATCGGTAATTGGCTCTCCTGTGACGGGATCAAAAGCATGTATCGGATAAATCGGTCCCATTCCCCTGATAAAATTAAAAGGATTGGCAAATGCGTTTGCATTACCCGAACTGCTTCCTGCATCCAGTGCCAATTTCCCAGCAGATCCCGTACCATAGATGTTGACACCCAGCCGGAGCCAACTCTTTACTTTTGAATCAATATTCATCCGTCCACTGAAGCGCCGGAAATCAGAATTCAAAAGGTACCCCTCTTCATCAAGATATCCCAATGAAGTATAATAGTTTGTCTTTTCGTTGCTTCCAGAAAGATTAATATTTACTTCTTTACGTTTACCGGTTCGCTGTATAGCTTTATACCAGTCAAAATCATCATATTTCAGTTCCGCGCCGGGATACATTTTTCCGTTGATATCGATTATCTGATTATCGGGTACATTGAAAGGGTTGTAAAAAAGGTTTTTAAAGACATTATCCACCGCATACTGCGAAGCATCCTGCTCCGAAAGACCTGTTCCTGAATTCGGGAACATTTTCGAATTTTTGATCGCCTGAAAAACAACAGGATAATAATCATACAGTCCGACACGGTCATATTCTTTGATACCCCGCTGGCTAAAACCTTGTTTGATTCCAGCTTCCAGCTTCAGGGCTCCCTTGCCTTTTTTAGTGGTAATGATTATAACGCCGTTACCAGCCCGTGATCCATATAAAGCGGCAGAAGTAGCATCCTTTAATACAGACACACTTTCGATATCGTCGACATTAATATCACCGATTGAACCGTCATAGGCTGCCCCATCTACGACCAATAATGGCTCACTTGAAGCACTAATTGACCCTATGCCACGTAAACGGATAGATGCGTTGCTCCCTGGCTGACCGTTTCCTGAACTTACCGAAATTCCTGGTGCCATACCCGCAAGGGCATTCGTAATATTTGAAACTGTACGTTTCTGTAAATCCCCAGTCCCCATGGTAGCAATCGATCCAGTCAATTCGGACCTGAAGGATTTTCCGTAAGCCACAATAACGACTTCCTCAAGTTCCTGGCTCATTTCCTGTAGTTTCACCTGTAACGGTTGCGTGCCGTTGAGTGCAATATCTTTCGGAAGAAAGCCTATAGCAGTAAAATGCAACGTACCATTTGCAGGTGACTGGATAATAAATCGGCCATTCCCATCTGTTTGGGAAACGGCTTTCGAACCAACAACCGATATGGTGACCCCTGAAATTGGTGTCCCGTTCGCAAGCGAGGTTACCTGTCCTGAAACCTGCTTAATTTGAGCAATAGCCTGGATACTAAAAAGGGCTGTTAATGAACAGAGACAACAATAAATAATTTTTTCTTTCATAATGGTTAATGTGTTAATGGGAAAAATATGCCGATCTGGAATATCGGCTTATAATAACAACTAGGATACCTAAGCCAAGAGGCTTGCTTGTCAAAAATTCCCTAAAAACGGATTGCCTTTAATTCGAGATCAACCTCAATATCGTTTTTAATTTTATCCTTTGCTGGAAGATTTGGCTGTGAAGCAAAGGTCATTCCCCATTTTGTGCGGTCAAACTTAAACTTTGCAATGACTTTTACATCTGCAGCTGTGATATTGATTTTGGCGGGAATGTCTAATGGAAAGGACTTCCCGAGTAGCTTCATACTTCCTTTGATCAGATAATTGTTTCCATTGGCATCGATCTTTCCAGTTTTCTCTGCTGAACCGATGGTATAAGTAACAAAAGGGTATTTGGCCAAATTAAAAAAATCTACGTTCTGAAGGTGGTGCTGTAGTTCTTCTTTACTATCGGGTGGCAAATCATTGGTCACCTTTATGGACTCGACACTGATGTTGATCTCACCTCCGGTAATTCTATCTCCTTCGATTGTAAGGCTTTCACCACTCAATCCAATGGTCCCTTCATTGAAATAACCCGTTTCCAAAAATCCTCTCCACTTTGCCCTTGATCCGGTTTCCAGAACTAGCGTCTCATCGTCCCCTTGAATTGGGCCGTTTGTATCTTTACAGCCCATCATTAATAAGGTTAAACTAATTGCAACGATTACATTTTTAATTTTCATGATTTAAAATAGTTTTTGTTACAATGATGGAAACTTGGGAGATCACATACTAACTTGGTCGACAGAGGGTAAATTTTGATCGACAATTGTCAGCAAACTGTTCCCCTAGTGCATTGCCGATATAGATTCTCGAATTATGGCGTTATTTAGGTTGTTGATCGACAGAGAAATACTGTTTATCGAATACTTTTAAAACTGAATAAAAATACCCTCATTTTCACAGTCAGTTAGTAATATTATAGTTTCATATTTTCATATGTGAGGACATGTCGTGAGGATATTTCCCATGTTTATTTAAGACTCCCGGGATCGAACAGCGGTCCTGGGTTTATCTGCTAACTCCCAAAAAATTAAAATACCTTCATCAAAAACCAATAACATCTTTAAATGCCATACTATTGAGGTAGGCCAATTTTTCTTTACTTGTAATCACATGTAAAATTTTGCATTCTATCTACAAAAGATCACTCTTCGTCTTCAAAACTGGCAATAACTAACGCGTATTATGAATTTTGTCCCGTACAAAATATCAATAAATATATGAAACACATTACCAAAGGGATAATGATGATGATAGTCATTTTATTCACTATCGCCTGTAGCAAGAAAGCTAACGCTCCAATTGACCCAGAACCGGATCCAGAACCGGACGTTGAGATTCCCGGGGCACTGAGAAGCATAAAGGGGACACCTATCGGACAGGCTACCGTAAAAATGATTGGACCTGAAGGCGGTGATATCAGTATCAACAATGATATAAAGATCACAATACCGCCGGGAGCGGTTGACAAAAATATAGAATTTAGTATTCAAGAAGTAACGAACACTTTGGCATTCCCAAAAGGTATCAGTGAACAGAAAAATTCGAAGGCCACAAATCCTACTTTTCCGACCCTTTTCCCTGACTCACGATTAAGAAATGGGTCACTTAGCAGCATATATCGCTTATTGCCGGAAAACATAGAGTTCAAAGAAGACATCGAAATCTCTATGCGTTATATGCAGACCAATGACTGTAATGAAAATAAGATAAAGATGACCTTTCAGGATAGCAAGGGTTTCTGGCATGTTCCTAAAGATATAACGCTTTCCACTAATATAGATATTGTGACAGCAAAAACAAGGCATTTTAGTGATTGGGGGATAATTACCGACCTTTATTTAAGAACGGATGGAAAAGAATTCCTTGATAAAGGGCAAACCTCTGAATTAAAGGTCTATCATGTACCAACAATTAAAAAGGACAATGAAGATCTTTTAGAGCCTGAGGTTAATTTAGATAATGGCTTTATCAAAACATGGAAAATAACTGAAGGTTCTTTGGATTATGGTGAGATTCTTGGAGGGCAATCTTCGAGCGCGACTTACCTTGCCCCAACCAGCTATTCTTTAAAAAAACCTGGCATACTCTGGGTAGGTGTTACGGTCTTTTTCAATGATGCCTCGAAAACTAGTTTAAGTACGAGCTATGCACTTTTGCAAGAAGAATACTGTCACTTCGTTGTAGGTAGTACACGGAACACAGCTGGAGAGGTTGCTTTAAATGTAGCGAGTGGTGAGAAGATGAGCGTAACCTTTTATGGCAGAAATGATTATAGAGTCCATATCCAAGCAGAAAATCAAAAATTCGGAGGCCAAACTTTTGGAGAGAAAGTATGGACTACAGTTTATCTTGATGGGCCAACTTATGCTTCGACATATTATGATTGCAATCCAACACCTATCTATTCAGAAGGGGTTATCGCTGTAACTAATGATGACAACGGACTGATAAGAGGAGAAGTTTTAGGAGAAGTGGGTAAGAAAATCGGAACATATTGTTATCTCCCAGATTTCCCTTTACATATTAACTTCCGATATCGGAAAAGAAATTAGAACTCAAATCGAATTGATAAATATATCTATAGTATTATTTTTTGAAATAACAATATATAAAGATGAAAAAGATATTTAACATACAGTTTTTAACGGCTATAGCCTTCATTTTACTTAGTTGCAGCAAATCTGATGCTCCTACTAGCGAAGGAGAATTAGGAACAGTGAAAGGTAAAGTAGTGACATCCGATGGTAGACCAGTGGGGGGAGCAAAAATAGTCATATCAAGCGTGATCTGGTATAATGAAAATAATGTTGTCACAACCTCAGCTGACGGCACGTATAAACGGAAACTAGCAGGCCCTGATAATGATGCATGGTATGCTTATGCCTCAATACAAAAGGAATACAACGGCAAAAAATATACAGTGGATCTTCATCCAGAGTCAACGGAGGACTTTCTCCCTACAAAAGAAATTACACGAAATTTTACTTGGAAATTAACAGGAGAACAGGTTGGAAGATCAACCGGAATTTACGGTGGATTGGTCACTGTTGGCTCCGAGCCGGGCGAATTCTATGACTTTACCAATGTTGTTTTAACATTAACGCCACAAGGACCGTTAATTGATGGAAGCAAAGGAAGTACGATCACAGTCGCGGTTCCTGAAAGTCAAAAATTGGAAGTTCCTATCGGTCGTTATAAGGTTTCGGCAGTGTATACACAGCCTGGTAAAAATCAAAAAGCAATGAAAGTGCGACTCTCAAATACTGGATCTTATAATACCAGTGCAATTGTAGATTTCAGCCCTTCAACAGACTTCTGTAAAAATTGCCTAACTGTAGATGTAAAAGAATAAAAAAATCATCCAATTAATAAACATTATTTAAGGCAGTATAACTCCGAGAGTTTATACTGTCTTAAATTTTTGGGACACTTACAGTCATCATGTTTTTTATAAACTGTAATAACGGCACCAAAGGTTCTATTGAACTCTCGTCCACTTAAGGAGATACTTAACAGAAAGTGTCTCCTTTTTTTATACCCATAAAAAACTATGAGCCAACCTGTTAAAGCAGGTTCATTGAGAGTTCGAAAATTTTAATAAAAATATTTAGTCTTTGGTTATCGATGAAGCAAAAAATGAGGTTTGTAGCCACTCTCCTACCATTTTTCCTGAGTTCGATTTCTCCTTAAGGATTCGGCATCCAAGCTACATGGATCAACGCTGTAGTATTTGGCCATTAAATATAAAAAATCTAATATAATAGCAGTCTCTTTCTCATTTACATGAATTCCATTTTTAGCTAATATCGCCATAGCTTTATTAGTGGAGATCTTTTTTTCTATATAATTCATGGCTGTTGTTTTTCGGATAGTTTTGGGAGTAATATTTTTGATAAGGCACTATCAAGATGCAAGGATACACTTCTCTTCTGCAAGTCAACTCTATTAGGTGGTATTAGGCTGACCAAATGCATCTTATCTGCAGTTTCTAAATGTTTAAATACTTGAAAAACATCTATGAACGAAACTGACATCAACTCACGATGCTTCTTATAGTTTTCCAATTTAGTATTTACATTGGAAAGTTCTCCTTTAATACTTTGAGAATTGATTTGATATTCCCTTTTAATAGCGTAGTAGTCATCATTTCCTAATACAGAAGCTACAAATAGTTTTCTTGCCTGGGAGAGTAGCAACTCCTGATCCCTTAATCTTCGAACTAGCATGTTGCGTTCCTGTATATCTTCTGCTTTCTGTATATTTATATTACAATCCTCCAAAATACTACTAAATAGTTCAGTCACGTTTTTAGAAAGCTGCAGGCTCTGAAGTTCACTACAATAAGCGTCGTTAAGAGTTAACGCATTTACTCTTGTCTTACATTTAGCATTACAATGATAATAAGGATATCTTTTTGTTTTGCCTTTAGAGAAGCTGCCACAAAGCCTTTTGTAGCAAATAGGACATAGAAGAAAACTTTTCAGATAAAAAGTTTCATTCAATTCATTAGTTTTAGACGTAACTATTCTTTTTCTAGTAATAATACGCTGAACCTCATTAAACAATACTTCAGAAATCAAGGGGTCATGAATTCCTTTAACCATTTGCTGCTCTTTTGAAGAAATCTTTATTGATATAAGGCCACAATATGCCGGATTGCGTATAATTCTAAAAAAATGTGAGCGTGAACATTTTAAACCTTTTGCATCAGCTATCTTTCGGATATAATCTATCTTATTGGTGTTCTTGGCTAGTTGACGAAAAACCCACTTTATGATATTCGCTTCAGGTTGTTTAGGAACGATTATTTTCCTTCCATCAAAATCGCTCATATTGATATAGCCTAAAGGAGCCTTTCCAGGAAATCTTCCCATTTGTTTTGCGCGGCGAATTCCATTTGCTGTGTTCATGGCCCTTCTACTGTTCTCCGCTTCCGGTACCGATAGATAGACTGCTAACATAACTGTACTTTCAGGAACAGAAAGATCTATTGGTTGGTCGATAGCTATCGGTATTGTATTATATTTACGTAGCAACCCGATCATTTCATAAGCATATTCTATATTTCGACTGAATCGATCCCATTTTATAAAGAGTATGTTCTTATCTTCCCTTGGCTTCTGCTTGACTGTTGCAAGCAACTTTTTCCACTCTGGTCGATTAAAATCTTTTGCCGAATGATCTTCTCTGGAAACACCCAGAACTTTTATATTATTATAATCACAGTATTTCAGTAATCTATCCTCTTGTTCCGGCAAAGAGTACCCCTTTTTCTTTTGCTCGTCTGTGCTTACACGGACGTATAGATAGGCTGTTTTCATA
>JALAGS010000212.1 GCA_022712315.1 Sphingobacterium sp.
ATTTTTAGTGTTTTGAGTATTTATTCTTTCTTTTTTCTGTCTTAAATTGCTTGAATTTACTGGTTTTTTATTGCTTAAAACAGGGTGATTTTTATGGTATTTTTAACGTGTTTTTTAATGTTAAAAATATGTGTTTTTAGTGTTAATATTTGCTGTTTTTTAAACTGCTTTCTTGAAAAAGTATTTTACTACCTTTGACCAAATTCTGAATTTTATGCTAAAGCGAATTAATTTTTATGGATGTGCCGGTGTGATTTGTTTGCTATTGACGGCTTTCAATTTTAAAGGGGAGGAAAAAGAGGCGAAGGTAAAACGTGTGATCGACGGGGATACCTTTGTGATTGAAAATGGCACTTTAAAAGGAGAAAAAGTAAGGTTAATCGGAATAGATGCGCCGGAAACAAGAAGGACGGCACGCAAAGAAATAGGTTATTACGGCCAGGAGGCAAAAGAATACCTAACTTCGATGTTGAATGGGAAACAGGTCAAGCTTGTGTTTGATGTGGGAAAACGTGATCGATATGGAAGACTTCTTGCTTATGTGTATCTTGGAAAGAAATTTGTCAACCGAGATTTGGTCGAGCAGGGCTATGCGGTATCTTATACCTTAGCGCCGAATGTGCAGTATGCGGATTTATTTGTGAAATTGGAACGCCAGGCCCGCCGGGAAAAACGTGGACTCTGGAAATAAATAGATTTTGAAGAATGATTTTTGTCTTATTAAGTGTCATCTGTAGTGTGACCGTAGCCGTACTATTGAAATTGGCTAAGCAAAATGGTGTTGAAACCAAGCAAGTTATTGTTTGGAATTATCCCGCGGCCGTAGCACTGACGTATTTTGTACTGCAACCTGACTTAAAATCGCTGGCATGGGATACGATGCCGGTTGCATTATATACAAGTCTCGCGATATTGCTCCCGGGAATGTTTGTTTTTATCGCTTTGTCTATTCGGTATAGTGGTTTGGTCAAGACGGAAGTCGCACAGCGCTTATCTTTATTTATACCGCTGCTTGCATCTTTTTTCTTGTTTCATGAAAAGATGGAAGAACATAAAATGCTGGGGATAGCTATTGGTTTATTGGCAATTTTGTGTTCGATTGGCTGGCAGAAAAGCCAGAATGATGGGGGGGCGAAAGATGGCCGTTATAAAATGCGTTATCCCTTGTTGGTATTTGTTGGTATGGGGATTATAGATATTCTTTTTAAACAAGTCGCTCTGCATGTCAATATACCCTATATCAGTTCTATGTTTATTATCTTTGTCATGGCGATGTTTATTGCCACGTTGTTGCTGTTCTATTTTCTTTTCGTGGAAAAGCAAAGTTTTTCGCGCAAAGCTGTGGGGTATGGACTGGTTTTGGGAGTATTCAATTTTTGCAATATTCTATTCTATATGAAAGCACATCGGGCCTTGCCAGAAAACCCTTCTGTTGTGTTTACTGGTATGAATATCGGTGTGATTTCCTTGGGCGCTTTAATTGGCGTCTTATTTTTTAAGGAAAGGCTATCACTATTGAATTATCTTGGTATAGCACTTTCTATTGTTTCAGTTTTAATCATAGCTTATCTATGAGTTTATTTGAAGATACTTATCGGACTATTGATGCCAAATATGAAGGGATTTTTAGGGATAAAGGAAGTAAATTTATCGCTTATGCCTTTCCTTTTAAATCCGAGGACCAATTGAAAGATCTTATTTTGCAAGTGAAAGCCATTCATCCGAAAGCGAGGCATCATTGCTGGGCTTACCGTCTGACAACCGATCGGGCGCTGTTTCGTGTCAATGATGATGGCGAACCTTCTGGTACAGCAGGCCGGCCTATTTTGAATGTGCTCCTGTCTATGGACGTGACTAACATTATCGTAATTGTCGTTCGATACTTCGGAGGAACATTATTGGGAGTTCCAGGGTTAATCAATGCTTACAAATCAGCAACCCAAGACGCTTTGGCCCAGGCAGAAATTATCGAACGGACAGTTAATGATCACTACGGGATTACCTTTGACTACCTCCACATGAATGATGTCATGCGGATAATTAAGGAAGAAGGGGTGGAAGTTGAAAAACAGGAATTCGACAATCAGTGTTATTTAGAGTTTGGGGTCCGAAAAATGCAGGTCAATCGAATTGTAGACCGATTTTCCAAAATAGAAGGCAGTCAGTTAACTTATTTATACACCATATGATTAACGAATCGGAATTGATTTTAAATGCAGATGGCAGTATATACCATCTGAATTTATTGCCAGAGGATCTGGCAAATATCGTAATTACGGTTGGTGATCCCGATCGTGTTGCGAAGGTGTCGAAATACTTCGACCGTATTGAACTCAAGAAAGGAAAACGTGAATTTATTACGCATACCGGATATCTTGGCAATAAACGGCTGACCGTAATTTCAACCGGTATCGGTACCGATAATATCGATATTGTATTTAATGAACTGGATGCGCTGGTTAATATTGATTTTGCAAACAGAACCGTTAAACCTGCATTGACTTCATTGGATATCGTTCGAATCGGGACTTCTGGAGCTGTGCAGCAAGATATCGAGATGGGAACTATTTTAGCGTCCGCTTACGGAGTAGGACTTGATGCATTGATGAACTATTATCAGGGATCTTACGATGGCGAGGAGCAGGCGCTTCAGGCAGAACTAGCCAACTATTTTTCCGCATTAAATCTGAAGCCTTACGTTTCGAAAGCTGGCACAAGCCTTCTGGATCGAATTGCCTTTGATTTACCGAAGGGAGTTACGTTGACTGCTCCCGGGTTTTATGCTCCACAGGGAAGGACTGTCCGCTCAACTAATACGATCCCTAATTTTATAGACTTGATCAATTCCTTTCGATATAAAGGTCAGCGCTTCACTAACCTGGAAATGGAAACAGCCGGTATTTATGCATTGGCTAACATGTTTGGACATCAAGCTTTATCCATCAATGCGATCTTGGCAAGTCGGGTAGGTGGTCGGTTTTCTTCCACACCCGAAGAAGTTGTTGATAAGGCTATACAGCTCGTTTTACAGCGCATTTAATAGTTTATCTGTGTCATGCAAGGGAGATGTTGATTTTTCTCAATTGATGCAGTAAAAGAGTTGAGAAGACTAGATAATTTTCAAATAGAAAAGGAGTTGTTTTTAAACAACTCCTTTTCTATTTGAATCAAATTTAAGCATGATGAACAGCAAAATGGTGAAGCTCCATAAAGATGAGCCACCATAGCTGATAAAGGGTAGTGGAATCCCAATAACAGGAACAATACCTATTGTCATGCCGATATTGATGAATAAGTGAAAAAATAGGATGGACGCTACACCGTATGCATATATTCTGGCAAAGGCTGAACGCTGTCGTTCGGCTATGTGAATAATACGTAGGAGTAAAGTGAGGTAAATGAGCAGTAGCGTGACTGATCCAACAAATCCCCATTCTTCTCCGACGGTGCAGAAAATAAAGTCGGTACTCTGTTCAGGCACAAAGTTATATTTTGTCTGCGTTCCCTGTAGATAACCTTTTCCCAAAAGTTGCCCCGATCCAATCGCAATTTTAGACTGATTCAAATTGTATCCTTTTCCTTTAGGGTCTTCCATTTTGCCCAGGATAATGTCAATACGGTCACGTTGATGGGGTTGTAGTACATGTTCATACACCAAGTCTACGCACAGAACAAATACAGCGCATGCAGCAAAAAGTATACTTAAATTAATAATGTATTTTCGCCGCTTACGGTAGTTCCACATCACTAAGCCAATCAGTAAAGCTAAAATTAAGATAAGTATCCAAGGGTTGACCAGTAAAGCAAGGACGAAAAGCAAAATGCAAAGACCACCGAAAATAAGTAGCTCATTATTCACATAGCCTTCCCGATAGAAGACAAAAATCAACGAGAAAAATGCAAGTGCAGATCCCGTATCAGGTTGTAACATGACCAAAAATACAGGAAACAAAACAATACCGGCTCCCATTGCCAATGTTTGCATGGTAGGCGCTTTATTACTTTGAGAACTTAAAAAGTTAGCCAAAAGCAGACAGGTCGAAAGCTTGGCAAATTCCGAAGGCTGCAAGCGGAAAAAGCCTAAGTCAATCCAGGCCTGGTTTCCACCGACATTTCGTCCAACGACCAATACAATAACAAGCAGTACCGCTGTTATACCATAAAATATTGGTGAAGCGGAACTGAAAAACTTAGCATCGATGATCAGAATGGATATCCCCAAGATAATTGCGGAAACAAGATACAAAGACTGTTTTCCGTAATTGGTCCCTAAAGTAAAGAAATTGGGTAGCTCAGGATTAAATACAGCTGCACGGATATTGAATAGGCCAATTAAGCATAGCGCCAGCCAAAGAATGATAGTGAGCCAGTCTATTTTCCCAAAGAAACTCGTTTTTTGATTATTCATATCTTCTCTTTATCTCGCTATGGTGAACAATTGTTTCTTTTGGTTTCGTTAAAGCAGCCAGTTGGCGTTTGGATTTTAATGTGTCCGTTTTTGATTTGACGGAATCAGCCTTTTTTACATCTTTGACCTTTGGATCCACCACTTTTTTAGGCGCAGGAAGAAAATTCGCTTTATAAATGCGGTCCTGAATATATTTTGGAGCAGTTATGGTGTCCTTGAGGTATTTTTCGACCATCATACTTGCGATAGGTCCAGCCCAGGTGCCACCGTAACCTGCATTTTCAACAAAGACGGCAATGGCAATTTTAGGATTTTCTCTCGGCGCAAAGGCAAAGAAAACGGCGTGGTTTTCACCATGTGGATTTTGAGCTGTACCTGTTTTTCCACACATTTCGATGCCTGGAATACGATTGGCCCAGGCAGTACCTTCTGGCGTATTGACAGCATCACTCATTCCCTGAATGACAACAGGATAATATTTCTCATCAACACCGGCACTGATTTTTTCCGTGAATTCCTTCTTGGTAATTTTCTGCGCACCGATACCTTTGATCAAGTGAGGTCTATAATAGAAACCTTTATTGGCAACGATAGCCATGATATTGGCCATTTGTAATGGTGTTATACCCATTTCCCCTTGTCCGATGGATAAGGAGATGTTGAAACTTGAACGCCATTTATCATTACCGTATCGTTTGGTATAAAAATCTGATGTGGGTAATAAACCCGGTTTTTCGCCTGGTAGATCGATGCCCAATTTATGGCCAATTCCAAACTGTGTCACTGCATTGCGCCATAGATCGTAAGCTTTAGGCCCGGACAGTCCACGTCCGTCGATCATTTTAGCATAGGTGAATCCATAATAGGTATTACACGATACGGCTACAGATCGCTGTAAGGTCGTTGAGCCATGATAGTGTGTACATCCCATCCAGCCCCGTCCACCGCCATAACTATAGCCATGTGGACAGAAAAATACCGTATTTCGATCAATCACACCCGCTTGTTGGGCAGTCAAAGCTGAAACAACTTTAAATACCGATCCCGGGGGGTAAGATGCTTGAATAGGCCTGTTAAACAAAGGATTTGTTGTTTTATCCTCCAATAATTTCATATAATTATTTCCGGATTGTCTACCGACCATCATGTTTGGATTATAGCTTGGGCTACTTACATAGGCCAAGATTTCACCCGTTGCAGGTTCGATAGCGACAATGGATCCCAATTTATTTTTCATCAGGTTTTCCCCTAGAATTTGAAGGTCTTTATCCAAAGAGGAAACCAGTCCTTCCCCTGCAACAGCGAGTGTGTCGTATTTCCCCTCCATAAATACGCCCTTGGGACGGTTCAGTGCATCGACCATTAAATTGTTAACACCCCGTTTTCCACGAATGAGGTCTTCATAGGAACGTTCCACTCCGCTTCGGCCAATATAGTCACCACTTCGATAAAATCCATTGGAGCGTTCAATATCCTTTTCATTTACCTCACTCACATAGCCCAAAAATTGAGCAGCTATACTGTCTGGATAGCTTCTGATCGTTCTTTTTTGAACATAGAAACCACGAAATTGATATTGGTATTCCTGGTATTGAGCCCATGTTCTCACAGAGAGCTGTTTTTCAAAAATCGACGCGCGGTAGGGCGAATGCACCCTGGCCTTTTCCATCCGTTTGATAAAGCCTTCCTTGTCAATATCTATCAATTTACAAAACAAAGCAGTGTCTATTTCTTTCACCTCACGTGGAGTAACCATCAGGTCATATACCGGTTCGTTCTGAACCAGCACTTTTCCCTTTCGGTCCAGTATAACCCCTCTGGCAGGGTAAATGATGACCTTGCGCATCACATTGCTGTTTGCGGAATGTATATAGGAATCGTCTATGATCTGTAAATAAAATAAGCGTGCCACCAAGGTCAGCGTGATGGCAATAAAGATTCCAGAAACGACGTACTTACGAGCAAAAAAACTGTTCATAGAAATGAATTTCTATCCATCGATCTACTACAACCGATCTTTCTTTTTGTAGAATAATATGCTAAATAATAGCATGATAATTACTGTAAATATACAACTTAAAACTATACTCAATAAGGTATATTGGATGTGTTGGAAGGAAAAAGATTCCAGCAGATACAAAAATGTATGATGAATCAATGTTCCAAAAAAGATGTAGGAAAAGAACCAGCGAATATTCATAAAACCCAGCATTGGGGTAAAGAAAGATTCGCGTTCTTCCACTTCAAGTGTAATCTTCATGAAGAAAATGCGGAAGGCAGCCAACGCGACGCAAGCAGCCGTATTCACTCCCAAAGTATCGTAAAATGAATCTACGGTAAGTCCAGTTAGAAATGCGATCAAATACACCAGGAAATTGGGTGTTCCTGTCGGAAGTAAAAAAATAAATAAGATGTAAGGAAATGCAGCGACCAGATTATAATAACCGATATTCTGAAATAGGAAAACCTGCATTCCTATCAAAACGATAAATCGAATAATATTAAATATTAAAATCCTAGCCATTGTCCTTTGTCGATTCTTCTAATGTCTTTAATTCTTTGCTTAACAGGTCTTTTACAACATATACATGCTGTAAGTTGGAGAAGTTGGTGCTTAGTAATATTCTAAGATCCAAAAAAGCATCTCCGGAAGAAATACCTGTCTGAATGACTGTTCCAACAAAAATTCCTTTCGGAAAATGCCCCGAATACCCAGAGGTATATACTTTGTCGCCTTTATTGACCTTGATGTGGTTTGGAATTTCCTTGACCATTGCGGCGCGATAATCCATGCTGTTGCCCCATACCAATGAGCCAAAGACTTCAGTGTGACCAAGTGTGACAGATATACGGGTATCTGGATGCAATAGGGATTGAACCGTGGAGAAGTTCTGTGAAACATTCAATACAATACCGACAACTCCGTTGGGAGCGATCACGCCCATTCCTCGCTCAATACCATCTTTACTGCCTTTATCGAGTGTTATCGTATTTGCTTTTTGGTGAATGCTATTGTTGATGACATTTGCAATAATAAATTCGTAACGACCAAACTCACTGCTGTCAATCGCGGGAACAGGACCGATCTTGATGCTGTCTGTTGAACGATAGGCTTGTAAGTCTTTTCTTAGTTGTGCATTTTCCTTTGCTAGGGCATCATTGGTCTCTCCCAGGTGCAGGTAACTTTTCCAGGAATTGACTTTCGCATACAGGCCTCCTATGATGCTATTCGAAGAATTTAAAACAGAATTACGTTGGAAAGAATTGTTGGTGATCACCAAAAATAACGAGAATCCAAAAAATAGGATAAACCAAAAGAATGCATTATATCGTCTCAGGAATAACCAAAGGTTTCTCATTTTTTAATGTGGGTATTTAATAAGCAAGCGATATAATAATTTTGCATATTATATCGCTCTTTAATAAAATATTGTTATTAATTATTGAACGGTTATGATTGCATCAAGAATTTAAATCGTCCAATATTTTTAAGCGCAATACCGGTTCCCCTTACGACAGCGCGTAATGGATCTTCGGCAATATGCACCGGAAGTTTTGTTTTTGCCTGTATACGACGGTCTAAGCCACGTAACAATGCACCACCACCTGTCAAGTAAATACCTGTTTGATAAATATCCGCTGATAATTCTGGTGGCGTGATTTCAAGTGCTTTTAAGATCGCCTCTTCAATTTTTGAAATGGACTTATCCAGACAATGCGCAATCTCAGTATAAGAAACAGTAATTTGCTTCGGAACACCTGTCATCAGATCCCGGCCTTGAACGGCGAAATCCGCTGGTGGTTCCTGCAGCTCAGGAAGTGCGGCGCCGACTTCAATTTTGATTTTTTCAGCCGTACGTTCACCGATCATGATATTATGCTGTCTTCTGATGTATTGTACGATATCAGAGTCGAAGTTATCTCCTGCAACACGAATAGACTGGTCGCATACAATACCCGATAAAGCGATGACAGCGATTTCCGTTGTACCACCACCGATATCGATAATCATATTACCCATTGGTTCTTCCACGTCAATTCCGATACCAACGGCAGCAGCCATCGGCTCATGAATTAAATAAACTTCCTTTGCACCGGCAATTTCTGCAGAATCGCGTACCGCTCTTTTCTCTACTTCTGTAATGCCGGAAGGAATACAGACAACCATACGTAAGGAAGGAAAAAACCAGCTTTTACCATTGTTTACCAATTTTACCATCCCTCTGATCAGGTGTTCAGCTGCCGTAAAATCGGCGATTACTCCGTCACGTAAAGGACGTACAGTCTTTATATTGTCGTGTGTTTTACCCTCCATTTGCATGGCCTGGCGACCAATGGCAATCACTTTGTTTGTGGTGCGGTCAAATGCAACAATAGAAGGTTCATCCACTACTACTTTGTCATTATGAATTATTAGGGTATTTGCAGTACCCAAGTCAATCGCAACTTCTTGCGTAAACCAATTAAATAAGCCCATCTGCTAATCCTTAAGCTATTTTAAAATAATATGCAAACCTACACAAAAAAAATTAATCTTTTTGAGGTTATACATCAAAAAAAACTACATTCTGAAAGTAAATTCGATCTGGAAAAAACTGTCCTTAAATTTAACGAATATAATCTGTAATTCTTACGTCCTAAGTGAAGTTATTTTTAATTGGATGCATTGTCAAATAAGAATTAAGCCTGTCTTTCTGATCGCATTGACGGTAGAGATAATAAACATTTTTACCAAATAGTAGTTTTGACAACTATTGCGAGGGGCTACGGTTGTAAAGAGCGCTTGTGCTATCCCATCATATCCTTTTACAAAATGTATTAACACGGTTAAATAACAGTAAAAAGAACAGCGCCATAATCCTGTGGGATCATGGCGCTGCTCGGGTTGTTGAGATATCTTAATTAAACCCTATAGCAAATTATTGGGCTGTTTCTGCCTGCTCTTCTTCCGGAGTCGGCTCATCATATTTGTGGAAAATTAGACGTACACCACTATTTTTGGTGAAGAATTTGATCGACCAGTTGACGAAGGTGATCAATTTATTTCTGAATCCATAAATAGACATTAAGTGTACAAACATCCATGTCATCCAACCAAAGAAGCCATTAAAATGGATTTTTCCCATATCAACAACAGCTTTGTTACGACCTACAGTAGCCATTGAGCCTTTGTCAAAATAATTGAATTTTTCTGTTGGCTGATTAGACATTGTCTGAAGAATGTGTTTTGCAACATAAGCTCCTTGTTGCTGAGCTACTGGTGCAACACCTGGCAAGCCGCGCGGAAGATCGTCTGTGATAAATGCCGACACATCACCAATTGCATAGACACCTGGCATATCGATAACACGACATTGATCATCCGTCTGTATACGGTTACCACGTTGGATAATCTCCTTTTTGAAACCATCCGGATATTGTCCAGCAACACCTGCTCCCCAGATAACTGTTTTTGTTTCGATACTTCTGCCATCGGCGAATGTAATCGAATTGCCATCATAGCCTGTTACCTGAACATTCAGTAACACTTCTACGCCCAGATCTTTTAGATATTTTTCAGAATCTTTAGAAGATTTTTCGGATAAGTTGGCAAGCACTTTTGGAAGTCCTTCGACCAGGTAAACCGACATCTCAGATTTTTTCAGTTCTGGATAATCTTTTTCAAGAACATTGTTTTTGATTTCTGCGATTGCACCAGAAAGTTCTACACCAGTTGGACCACCTCCAACAATGACAAAGTTCAAATTAGCTTTGCGGTCAGCCGGGTTTTCTATTCGTACGGCCTCTTCAAGGTTCTGTAAAACATAGCTTCGAATATTCAATGCCTCTTGTATGTTTTTCATCGGCAAAGCATATTTCGTGATTTGCTGATTCCCGAAGAAGTTCGTGGTAGCACCTGTTGCAACAATTAAATAATCGTAGTCAAAATCACCAACATCCGTTCTGACAATTTTAGCCTCGTTGTCTACGCTTTTTACGTCAGCAAGTCTAAAATGAAAGTTGTCTTGGCCTTTGAACATTTTGCGGACAGGGAAGGAAATAGAGTCCGCTGAAAGAGTACCCGTGGCAACTTGGTACATCAATGGTTGAAAAGTATGAAAGTTGTTTCTGTCCAGCAACAGAACTTCAACCTCCTTATTTTTAAGCTTTTTAGCAACTTCAATTCCTCCAAATCCAGCACCAATAATGACTACTCTTGGGAATTTTTTATTTGAACTATTGCTTGGCATATTTTTAATAGTTTGTTGTAAAAATTCGGTACAATCGAATTAAGCTGCAAATATCTTAAATTTTGACTCAAAAAGCTAAAAAATATTTATTTATTGTGCCGATATGTTGTGAATTTTATTGTTAAAAGGCCGATTCTTTCAATAAGATGTTTTGTATTCTTTTGATTTTTAGTCTTTTATGCTTCCTGTAAGGCAATCAAAAAAAAATCTATTTGCGGTCTCATCATTGTGTATTTTATACACAATGATGAGACTATTGCAGCGCCCCTTTGATCTTGATTTTCATGCCGTTGTTGCCGTTTTGCAGATAAAGCTGACAGGCAAGTCGACTTTGATCATCGGCATCCGGAAGCGTGTCCAGCATGTCGAGCTCCTGATCACTCGGCGAAGGAAGTGTTTCTAGGCCTTCGACGACCTCGACATGGCAGGTAGCACATAAAGCCATACCGCCACAAGTGGCCAATATCTCGTATTCGGATGCCTTTAGAATTTCCATAAGCGAAAGATTGATATCGGTGGGTACCTCCAGTACATTTTCGGTGCCATCCCGATCAATGACAGTAACGTGAATTAGATTATCTTCCATGGCTAAAATGTATTTATACCATTTACAGTGGTGTACTTGAATGTCAGTTTTTGATCTGGATAAACAAATTTGAACGCGCTTTGACACATTAAGGCCGCTTCATGATAACCGCAAAGGATGAGCTTCAATTTGCCGGGATAGGTATTAATGTCACCTATGGCATAAATGCGTTCTATATTGGTCGAGTAATCAAAAGTGTTGACCTCTATGGCGTTTTTATCAATTTGCAAACCCCAATCTGCAATGGGACCGAGCTTAGGCGTAAGGCCATATAAGGGGATAAAATAGTCCGCGTCTGTCGCGACGACTTCCTTGTCTTTATTTGTTGTCTCAACATGGGACAAACTGCCATTGCCGTGAATATTGGTCAGATTGTGGGACAATAATAAGTTGATTTTACCCTGCTGAGCCAATTTGAATACTTTCTCCGCAGAGTCTGGAGCGCCTCTAAAAGAATCACTTCGGTGGATTAAAGTAACCTGCTGCGCAATATCTGCCAGGTGAAAGGTCCAGTCGAGAGCCGAGTCTCCGCCACCGGCAATGACAATTTTTTTATCCCGGTACTTGGCGGGATCCTTTACCATATAGTCTACACCTTTTCCTTCAAAGAGATGAAGATTTGGGATTTCGGGCTTGCGTGGTTCAAAACAGCCTAAGCCTCCAGCGATGACAATGACTTGCGTGTGGACAACCGTATTATCATTGGTTCTTACAATAAAAGAGCCGTCGTCCTGTTTTGTTATATGTTCCACACGCTCACCTAAGGTGAATGTGGGGTCGAAGGGTTTAATCTGTTCAAGCTGTTTATCGATCAATTCCTGTGCAGTGATACTTGGATAACCAGGAATGTCGTAGATAGGCTTGTGGGGATAGATCTCCGAAAGCTGACCGCCCACCTGGGGCAGCACATCAATCAGATGGCAACGCATTTTTAAAAGCCCAGCTTCGAAAACTGCGAATAAGCCAACAGGTCCTGCGCCGATGATACAGATATCAGTATTTATCATAGCTATTCGATGTTTAAATTGTTATATATCGTATTTAAAATCCTTGTAAAAGCTTCGAAATCTTCGTCTGCTAGATTTTCCCAGGCCTTCATGCGAATCTCCGTAACAATCGGTGAAAGCGATGCTACTTTTAATTTGCCTTCGTCCGTTAAGTGCAGGTAGAGGCTCCGTCGGTCTGTTTCATCAATGACCCGTTCAGCCAGATTTTTTTTAAGAAGAATATCAACGATCCGTGTCAGTGTGGGCTGGTCTTTTCCACAGCGCTTTGCCAGTTCTTTTTGTGAGAGTTGATCTGTTTCGTATAAGGCTTTCAAGACAGTCCATTGATCCACAGTGATATCAAATCCTTTCTCCGCAAAAGAAGACTGGGCGAACTGTTTTACCTTCTTGGCCGTCTGATCCAAGATAAAAGAGTAGCGGTCAAATTTTTCGTTTAGCATACAAATATTTAGTACAACAAATATATTTAAAATATTTAGTATGACAAGTAATTTGAATGCAATAAAAAAGGCGTTCATTTGAACGCCTTTTTTATGGATTAATATAAGCTGTTATGGTCTTACAACCTCAGCTTTTTTAGCCGTGTTACCTTCTGCTAAATGCTTTCCTTTACGTAAGTCATATACCGAAGGTGCCGCTAAGATAATTGATGAATAAGTACCTACGATAACACCGATTAAGATCGCGAATGAGAATCCACGGATAACCTCACCACCGAAAATAAACAATACTGCAAGAACGAATACGATTGTCAATGAAGTAATGATCGTTCTACTTAACGTAGAGTTGATCGCATGGTTTACGACATCGCCAAGATCTTCGTTATGTGCATTTGGTTTCGATACGAATTCTCTCAAGCGGTCGAATACAACTACTGTATCATTCACCGAGTAAGCAATTACCGTTAATATCGCTGCCACAAAGTGCTGGTCGATATCAAGCGAGAATGGTACGATGCCATCCAGAAGAGAGAATAACCCTAATAGGATAATCGCATCGTGAATTGTTGCAATAGCCGCTCCAACTGAATATTCCCATTTGTGGAAACGGATTAAGATGTAAGCTGCAACAATGATGATCGAGAAGACTGCTGAACTGGTTGCTCTTGACTTGATGTCAGAAGCGATACTTGGTCCAACTTTTTGAGATGAAAGAATCTCATGTTTATTCGATGCATCTACTTTTGATAGACCTTGATTTAATTTGTCCAATACTTCTTTATCGGCAGCATCAGAAGTTTCTTCAATATGATATGTCGTTGTGATCCGAAGCTGGTTGGATGCACCAAATACTTTTACCTCTGTTGTTTTCTTGAAGATATCATCCAAGTTTGTACGTACCGCTTCTAAATCTACTGGTTTGTCATAACGAACAGTATAAGTACGTCCACCTTGGAAATCCACACCTAAGCTAAATCCTTTTGTGAAAATTGATGCCGCAGAGATTAACACTGCAACGATCGAGATCGCGTAAAAGATTTTACGTTTCTGAACGAATTTAAAGTTTGCATTATGCAAGGTATTTGCAGACCAAGGGAAAGAGACTTTGATTTTGAAGTCTTTTGCCAACATCCATTCGAAGATAACACGTGTAACTAAGATCGCAGTAAATAATGAAGTAATGATACCCACCATTAATGTTGTTGCGAAACCTAAGATTGGCCCACTACCGAATAAGAATAGGATAATACCAATTAAGAAGGTTGTGATCTGTGAATCCAGGATAGAAGGCAAAGCATGTTTGTAGCCATCTGCAACAGCCTGACGAATTGATTTACCTAAGCCCAGTTCTTCACGGATACGTTCATAAATCAAGACGTTCGCATCGACCGCAGTACCCATTGTTAATACGATACCCGCAATACCAGGTAAGGTCAGTACAGCATTTAAGGATGCCAATACCCCCATGATGATAAATACGTTTAACAATACCGCGATGTTTGCCACGATACCTGCAGTATTGTAGTAAGCGATCATAAAGATCATGACCACAATGATACCGATAACGGCCGAGTTGACACCGGCATCGATGGCAGCCTGGCCTAAAGTAGGACCAACAACTGCTTCTTCAACAATTTTAGCAGTCGTTGGAAGACGACCAGCTTTCAATACGTTTGCCAAATCCTTCGTATCTTCGACAGTGAAGGAACCTGATATCGATGAACTACCATTCGGGATTTCACCGTTTACAGAAGGAGCAGAATAAACCACATTATCAAGAACGATCGCAATTGCATCTCTGTTTTGAGCTGCTTTAGCGGTAATTTTCTTCCATTGATGCGCACCTTCGCTGTTCATTTGCATACCAACCACTGGTTGATTTTTCTCATCAAAGTTTGCGGTTGCATCGGTGATCACATCTCCTGTCAATACAGCACCATTGTCTTGCCCGGACCCTTTAATTGCATATAAAGATAGTTGCTCAGGTGTCTTTTGCTCAGGTTTAACAGCCCATAAAAGTTTCAGATTTCCAGGAAGGATTGATTTTACTTCAGGACGTTGTAAATACGCATTTACTTTTGCTGTATCTTTTAACGAAGCAATTCCCACCATCGAGCCTGGCATAAGTGCCATTTGTTGGTTTTCACCCATATAAACTGCAGGGCGCAATACTTCAAATAGTGGGTTTTTCTGACCTAGATTAACAGCAGCACTGTCTTTTTTCGCATCTTTTTTACCACCCGTTAGATTGGACAATAAATCATCTGATTTTTTGCTTGTATCTGCTGCTGCATTTGCTGTCGCTGCTGGAGCAGCTTTTAACGTTGCAGCTAAAGTTTTATCGATATTTTCTAATACTGGATAAACTTCTTGGTTCGTATAGGTCTCATAGAATTCCAATTTAGCAGAACCTTGGAGTAGGTTACGGACACGGCTTTCATCTTTTACACCAGGTAACTCGATCAAAATACGGTTTGTACCTTGTTGGATCTGAATGTTTGGAGATGCAACACCAAATTTATCGATACGCGTACGGAGTACTTTGTAGGAGTTTTGGATGGCGTTGTCTGCTTCTTTTTGAAGGAATGATTCAACTTTTGAGTCTGAATCACCCGGTTTAATTAGAGCAGCATTATCTTTTGTTGAAAAGAATGTCGAAAGTGGGGTTGTAGCACCAATGGATTTGTATTCTTCCATAAATAAAGCAACAACTGTTTTAGCACTTGTTTTGCTTTTTGCTACTGCTTGCTCCAACGCTTTGTTGAATTTCTCATCTTTTGGATTGTTGGCCAAATTGCGGATCAATTCGTCCAATGAGATTTCCATGGTCACGTTCATACCACCTTTCAAATCCAATCCCAAAGCGAGTTCATTTGCTTTGGCTTCCCGATAGGTGTATTTTGCAAAACCTAAATTGTACACTACTTCACCTGCCATTGAGTCTAGATAGCTCTTCTCTTTTGCCAAGTCTCCTTTGGCAAAATTCTCAGCATCTCGCTCCACATTGCGGGTCACCCAAGTAAATGATAGGGAGTATAGACACGCTAATGACACCACTATCACTAAAAGTTTAATCAGCCCTTTACCTTGCATCGTCTGTTATAATTGTATTAATTTTAATGTTAAATACTGTTTATGTAATTGATAATTAGTTCTCATTTAATCACATTTTACCAAGAATGGCAAAGGTATAAAATTTTTGTAGAATGAAAAGTTTTATTTATGCCAATTAGGTCAATGGCATAAAAATAGGAGAATTGAAGAAAAAAAGAAATATTAATTGATTTTATTTATAAAAAACCTTCACGATTAAATAATCAATAATAGCTGTGAAAGGGAACTGAAGGTTCTTTCTGGCCAATAGAAACACATGCTTTCAGAAAAAAAGGCCCTGCTCAAAAAGAGAAGGGCCTTTTACTACTGTTTAGTTGCTTATATTATCTCAATGTATACTTGATACCAAAGGAGAATGTTGACGCGTGGAAATCACTTCCATGGTTTAATTGCCAATCCGGTTTCCAGTCAGCGTGAAATCCAATAGGTGCAGATGGAATTTTAAATTCTAAACCGAGTTGTGGTCTTAAGCTTATCGCTGTATAATTATCTCCAATATCAAAAAAAGTAGCCTGTGCACCTATACCTGCATACCAACCCAATCCTGCAGCTCCGCGAAAAGGTCTAGCATGTTGCCAGTCAGCACCGATAGCTACAACATGATCGTCAAACATCACTTGTGCTTGACCGTTGTTAGCTCCTCCGATTGATTGTTTATATTGCACACCCCAAAGATCAGCGTGTTTAGTACCATCAAATACAACACCGATTGCTGCGCGTTGAGGAGATTGAGCTTTCGCTTCCTGTGCGCCAAATGCTAATGCTGCGACAGCAGCTAATGAGAGTAATGTCTTTTTCATAATTATCTTATCTTTATACTTTTATTAATTAAAATAACTTTTCGTGTTACAACAAAAGCAAATAGCTTGCCAAAAAATGAACATGGCCCAGGAATACCTCCTGTAGATGTTTAATTCATAATGTTTCTAATTTGTCTCCTGATTGTAATTTGTATATTTTATTTTTTATTATTGCTTATTTTTCTTAAATTTGCCTGGCAAATAGAAAACCCAATACATATTTGCCATGCAATTAGATCCACAAAAATTCGTAGCAGAAGGTCTCACATATGACGACGTCTTATTAATTCCAGCTTATTCTGAAATTTTACCCCGTGACGTTGATACGAGCACTTCGCTAACAAAAAAAATCAAATTAAATATTCCATTGGTTTCTGCAGCAATGGATACGGTAACTGGTGCTGATTTAGCGATAGCGATTGCACAAGCTGGCGGTATTGGTATGTTACATAAGAACATGACGATTGCAGAGCAAGCTGCTGAAGTACGCAAAGTAAAACGTTCGGAGAGCGGTATGATTCAGGATCCAGTAACCTTGTTGGCAACAGCAACAGTAGGTGACGCCTTCAACATTATGAAGGAGCATAAGATCGGTGGAATTCCAGTTGTAAACGAAAAAGGCCAATTGGTAGGTATCGTAACCAATCGTGATCTTCGTTTCCAGAAAGATATGGGTCGTCCAATCAACGAATTGATGACCAAAGACAATCTTGTCGTTGCTCCAGAAGGAACGGATTTAGTGAAGGCTGAAGAGATTCTTCAAAACGAAAAAATTGAAAAACTTCCGGTCGTTAACAACGAAGGTATTTTGAAAGGGTTAATTACTTTTAAAGATATCCAAAAATATAAACATTACCCCAATGCGGCCAAAGATAGCCACGGTCGTTTATTGGTAGGTGCTGCTGTTGGTGTGACACCAGATACATTGGAGCGTGTTGAAGCGCTGGTAAAAGCGGGTGTTGATGTAGTGACAATCGATACAGCACACGGGCACTCCAAAGGTGTTATCGATAAATTGAAATTGGTTAAATCCCATTTCCCTGAGTTACAGGTGATCGTTGGAAATATTGCAACAGGTGCGGCAGCGACAGCTTTGGCTGAAGCAGGTGCAGATGCAGTAAAAGTGGGTATCGGACCGGGTTCAATTTGTACAACCCGTATCATTGCTGGTGTTGGTGTTCCACAGCTCTATGCTGTATATGAGGTTGCTAAAGCATTGAAAGGAACAGGTGTACCATTGATCGCTGATGGCGGTATCAAGCAAACTGGTGATATTGCAAAAGCAATAGCAGCGGGTGCAAGCACAATCATGGCTGGTTCTTTATTTGCCGGGGTAGAAGAAGCTCCAGGGGAAACAATTATCTATGAAGGCCGTAAGTTTAAATCTTACCGCGGAATGGGATCAATCGAAGCCATGGAGAAAGGTTCTAAAGACCGTTATTTCCAAGACGTAGAAGATGATATCAAAAAGTTGGTTCCAGAAGGTATTGTTGGTCGTGTTCCTTATAAAGGTACACTAGCAGAAGTTGTTTATCAATATATCGGTGGATTGCGTGCTTCGATGGGCTACTGTGGAGCTGCTACAATTGAAAGATTGCAGGAAGCGCAATTTGTACGTATTACAGGGGCAGGATTGAGAGAATCACATCCGCATAATATTTCGATTACGAAAGAAGCTCCAAATTATAATAGCAGAGGCTAAACATTGCCTAAACGATATAAAAACCGATAATCTTGATTATCGGTTTTTTTGTGTAAAAATATTAGCAAAATAGCCCCACTGATCGATAGGAAATTTGTACTTTTATACCCTATTCTCAGGTTTTAAAATTTAAGGAGTTAATTTGGATTATTTAGCGGGTTTAAACCCTTCACAACGAGGAGCCGTAGAGCAAACAGAAGGTCCTGTGATGATTGTTGCGGGAGCTGGTTCAGGAAAAACACGGGTAATTACCTATCGTGTAGCACACTTGATTCAAAAAGGTGTTGATCCATTCAATATCTTGGTATTGACATTTACCAATAAAGCAGCCAAAGAGATGCGTGCACGTATCGTTTCTGTTGTTGGGAGCGAAGCGAAAAATATTTGGATGGGAACATTCCACTCCGTATTTGCAAAAATACTCCGTGTTGAAGCTGAATTGATCGGTTATCCCAGAAACTTTACGATCTACGATACCGACGATACCAAAAGTTTATTGCGAGCCATCTTAAAGGAGATGAATCTGGATGATAAGCTGTATAATGTCAATCACGTGTACGGACGGATTTCACAAGCAAAAAACAACCTGATCTCACCCCAGGAGTATAATAAAAATGAAGCCATATTGGCCGAAGATATTTCCAATGGTCGTGGTCAATTAGGGCAGATTTATATGACCTATGCGCAGCGATGCTATCGTGCAGGAGCAATGGATTTCGATGATTTACTATTTAAGACCAATGTCTTGTTGAATAAACATCCCGAAGTCCTGCATAAATACCAGCATCAGTTTCGCTATTTGATGGTGGATGAGTATCAGGATACGAACTTTTCGCAGTACCTGATTGTAAAACGTCTTGCGGCAGTAAATGAAAATATCTGTGTCGTAGGGGACGACGCACAGTCTATCTATGCATTTCGCGGGGCAAACATCCAGAATATCCTGAATTTTCAAAAGGATTATCCAGATGTCAAGATCTTTAAATTGGAGCAGAATTATCGGTCAACCAAGATGATTGTGAATGCCGCTAATTCGGTTATTGCCAATAACCAGAACCAATTGGAAAAAAATGTGTTCTCGGATAACGAAGAAGGTGAGAAGATCAAGGTTTCACGTGCTTTTTCAGATAACGAGGAAGGAAAGATCGTGGCAGATCTGATCATCGAGGAGAAATCGTTAAAGGGACTTAATTATAAAGATTTTGCCATTCTTTATCGTACCAACGCGCAATCCCGGGCAATGGAGGAAGCGTTACGTAAAATCAATATCCCTTATAAAATTTATGGCGGTACTTCTTTCTATCAGCGGAAAGAAATCAAAGACTTGATCGCGTATTTCAGACTTACATTCAACCCTAATGATGAGGAGGCTTTAAAACGCGTGATCAATTATCCTCGCAGGGGTATCGGGGATACGACAATAGAAAAGATTATGATTGCTGCGGATCAGAATCAATACCGTATCTGGGATGTTGTTGCAAATGCTGCTCATTTTCTCGACGGGCGCAGTGCAACTTCTGTGGGCGGTTTTGCGCAAATGATACAGAGTTTTCAAGCCTTGGCCAAAAATAATAACGCTTTTGATACGGCGATGCATATTGCCCAACACTGCGGTATTCTAAAAGAATTATACGAAGATAAATCAGTAGAAGGACTGGCGCGTTACGAAAATATCCAGGAGCTCCTCAATGGTATCAAGGAATTTTCTGAGCGCGAGGATATCGAAGAACGTGGACTAGATGTCTATATGCAGGATATCGCTCTATTGACAAACGACGATAACGATAAAGATCCCAATGCGGATACGGTATCCTTAATGACAATCCACTCTTCCAAAGGATTGGAATTTCCGATTGTTTTCATTGTGGGCTTAGAAGAAAACCTATTTCCGTCGCAGTTGTCGTTGAATTCCAGGTCGGAATTGGAAGAAGAACGGAGACTTTTTTACGTCGCTGTTACCAGAGCTGAAAAAAAATTACTACTTTCGTATGCTACTTCGCGATATCGTTGGGGAACGCTGAATAACTGTGAACCCAGTCGCTTCTTGGATGAATTGAATCCGGCATGTCTTGCACTGGATTTTAAACCACGACAAACTTCCGCCTCAGCCGGCAGTTTTCAAGGCGAACGAATTGCATGGCAACAAAAGGACAGTGATGATACGTTTTCTAAACCTAAGCCTAAGCCGATGGTGAAGACGACCTCCATACTGCCGAAAGCCCACAAACCTACTGCGGGTTTTGCTCCTTCAGATACATCAAATCTTCAAGTCGGCATGGAAGTTGAACATGAACGGTTTGGATTTGGGAAAGTTGTTAATCTCGAAGGAAACAAAGGAGATATAAAAGCAACTATTTTCTTTAAAGAGTTGGGACAGAAACAATTGTTGCTTAAATTTGCAAAACTTAGAATAATTCAATAATAAAATACCAAAACGGCATCTTGATCGTTTAATTAGGTACTTATATTAGCTATATGAACTTTGACTACAACAGCACTAGACCAAAATTGATCCTTGCAGAATATGGTCGCAATGTGCAAAATATGGTAGATTACATCTGTACTTTGCCCACAAAGGAAGAAAGAAATAAACACGCGCAGATTGTAATCGATATGATGGGGGTTTTAAATCCGCATTTGAGAGATGTATCTGATTTCAAACATAAACTGTGGGATCACCTACAGATTATCTCTGATTTTAAATTGGATATTGACTCGCCTTATCCGATTGCTACTGCAAAGAGTGTGAAACACGAAGTTGAGCATTTGGGCTATCCACAGCACTCGATTAGATTCAAACACTATGGTTTTACCGTAGAGAAAATGATTGAGAAAGCTTTATTAGCTACTGACGAAGCCAAAAGAGAACAGATGGTGATCGGGATCGCTAATTTTATGAAAATGGCTTACCTCACCTGGAATAAAGACTCGGTTTCTGACGAGCTGATCATTCAGGATCTAAAAGAATTATCAGGTTATCAATTGACCTTACCGGAAGGTACTGTATTAACAAAACTTGACTTTAAAACACCGCCTCCGGGAAATCGTGTTAAAGGTCCAGCTAATAGTAATTCGGGCGGAAATAATAACAATAACAATAATAATTCTTCGGGCCACCAATCGAAAGGTGGAGGCAAGCCGCGCATGACAAACAATAATAATAATGCGAAGCGCAATAACTACGGTAGTAACAACAATAATTACGGCGGTAGTAGCAACAATAATAATTACGGAAGTAATAATAACAATAACAGGAATAGAAAGCCTCAAGGAAATTATAATAATAAAAGAGGCTAGTTCTTTAAAATTTTGTTTAAAGGAGCAGGCAATTGCGAAGTGATTAACAGATTTCTTTACAATTGCCTTCTTTTTTATTTAACCTCGCTGTTTTAAGGAGCAACAAGCTTCTTCGGTCCTGCTCCTTTGAAAACCTCAGGTTTAAGGCAGCTTATCAGTCTTTCGGAGTTGCCTGCAGGAGTTGTACCGGAGGCAGCAGCTATAAGAGTAAGGTTACTATACTAAGAAGATATCACTTATATATAAATGAACGCATTTGAAATAATCGGTGGAAAACCGTTAAAGGGAGAGATTATTCCTCAAGGAGCAAAAAATGAGGCCTTACAGATCCTTTCTGCAGTTTTACTGACAGAGGAGCCCATGACCATCAGTAATATCCCGGATATTAAGGATGTCAATAAGCTGATCGATCTATTGGGGGCATTAGGTGTTAAAATTAATCGCATAGATAAAGACACATACGTTTTCGAAGCTAAAGATATAAACATAGACTATTTCCAGTCACCTGAGTTCAAAGAAAAAGGCGGCGGCTTACGTGGTTCTATCATGATTGTCGGACCTTTGTTGGCTCGATTCGGAAAGGCTGCCATTCCTAAGCCAGGTGGCGATAAAATTGGACGTAGACGTTTGGATACGCATTTTTTAGGCTTTGAAAAATTGGGGGCCAAGTTTGTATACGATGCGACTACCCATTTTTTTAATGTTGATGCAACAGAGCTAAAGGGAAGCTACATTCTTTTGGATGAAGCTTCTGTGACGGGTACTGCCAATATCGTGATGGCAGCTGTATTGGCCAAAGGTACAACGACAATCTACAATGCGGCATGTGAACCTTACTTGCAGCAACTTTGTAAGATGTTGAATCGCATGGGTGCTAAAATATCGGGTATAGGATCTAATTTGTTGACTATCGAAGGCGTGGAACGTCTGGGTGGAACATCACATCGTATGTTGCCTGATATGATTGAGATCGGTTCGTTCATCGGACTGGCAGCAATGACAGGTTCAGAAATTACCATTAAAGACGTCTGTTTCGAAGAACTAGGCGTTATCCCATCGGTATTTTCCCGTTTGGGTATCAAGTTTGAATTACGTGGCGACGATATTTTTATTCCAGCACAGGAATCGTATGAAATTGATACATTTATCGATGGATCTATTCTGACTATTTCGGATGCTCCATGGCCGGGTTTTACACCGGATCTATTGAGTATCGTGCTTGTTGTTGCAACCCAAGCGAAAGGAAATGTATTGATCCATCAAAAAATGTTTGAAAGCCGTTTGTTCTTTGTGGATAAATTGATTGATATGGGAGCTCAGATTATCCTGTGTGACCCACACCGTGCAACAGTTATCGGATTGAATAAATCACACCACCTAAGAGGTATTGAGATGACATCCCCTGATATCCGTGCCGGAGTTTCTTTATTGATCGCTGCATTATCTGCCAAGGGTAAATCCGTTATCCATAATATCGAACAAATTGAACGTGGTTATCAGGATATCGAAGAACGCTTACGCAAATTAGGGGCAGATATTAAACGTATTGATGCCGAACCAAAAGGACATTAACTGAAGTCAAAAGCGAAAGTCCTAACTACAGCTTAAAAAGCCCCGGATATAAATTTTGGGGCTTTTTTAGTAAATCGTGAAAATGAAGAAGTCAATTTAGCGCTGAATTATACAGAAGGTTTTTTCTGGCCAATAATAGGAGACACTTTCAGAAAAAAAATGAGCTGATAATTTTATTTATCAGCTCATTTTTTATTGTGGACATGTCAATGTTACATTAACGGAGCCGGTGCTTCTTCTTCAAATAAAGGAAATTCTTTAATAATGTTATACCAAGTAATAACCTTTTTAATATCCGAGGAATAAACACGTGACTCATCGTGGCCAGGAGCTACCTCACGGAAGAAATCTCTTAGCGTAGCGCCATCAGATTTTGTGTCAGGTAAAGCAATACCTTTCTCTTTGATTGTCTCAAAAATATTCAACAAACGAATTTCTTCTTCTTCACCATAAATGGTGATATCTTCCAAAGTCGCCATTTTTGTAGAAGACAAACTTACTACAGTTTTAATTTTTGCCTGATCAAGAGTTTCTAAAATAAAACCACCTTTATTTTGTCCAACCAATTTGAACAATCCTGGTTTACCAGTTACGGATACTAATGCTCTTAAATTCATTTTAATTATATTTAAATCTCCAAGAATTAATCTTCGATAACTTCAATTGATAAAATACGGTCGCCTTGTCTGATATCGTCAACGATATCTACGTTTTCGATTACTTTTCCAAAACATGTATGGTTACGATCAAGGTGAGCTGTATTGTTGCGGCTATGACAGATAAAAAATTGCGAACCACCAGTATTACGGCCTGCATGAGCCATAGACAATACACCTCTATCGTGGTATTGGTTTTCACCTGTTAATTCACAGTCAATTTTGTAACCAGGGCCACCAGTTCCAGGGATTCCAGCAGCACCTTCACGCGAATTTGGACATCCACCTTGGATAACAAAATCAGGGATCACACGGTGAAATGCGAGTCCATCATAATATCCTGACTTAGCAAGTTTGATAAAGTTAGCTACTGTATTTGGAGCATCAGCTGTGTAGAACTCCACAGTCATGTCGCCTTTTTCTGTTTTAATAATCGCTTTACTCATATTCAAAAATTTTTATGAAATACAAAGATAACGTTTCAGAGTGAAATGTGAAGTAAAACCCGAATACCAATTTTTTTTAATTGATGAATTGAGGATTTATCTGGACCACAAATAACCAAAAATATTATGTATATTTATGTACGTTAGCCAATTATAAATAACTGCAAATGTCAAATTCGTACAAGTTAGTCATTCGGGAGTGGTCTGAGGCCGATCGTCCTAGGGAGAAGCTATTAAATCAGGGGCGTAGGGCACTTACCGATGCCGAATTATTGGCTATCTTAATCGGTTCTGGATCTCCCGATGAAAGTGCTGTTGAACTTTGCCGGCGTATATTGGCAGATGCCAAGAACAGCCTGCATACACTTTCGATGATGGATGTCAGTGAGCTTAGCGCATATAAAGGGATCGGCGAAGCGAAAGCAATCGCCATTATTGCCGCATTGGAGCTGGCTCGCCGCAAAAATGAACTACCCGCAGAAGAACGTAAGCTGGTAAATAGTAGCCGCTTCGTTTATAACCTGATGAAACCCATATTACAGGATCTGCCTCATGAAGAATTTTGGGCCTTGTATCTGAATACAGGCTATAAAATATTAGACAAGCAACTGATCGGTCGTGGAGGTAATGATTTTACACCTGTCGATGTCCGGATTATCTTACGCAGTGCGCTTAGCCTAAAGGCGCACGCCATTATATTAGTTCATAACCACCCCTCAGGTACTTTGTACCCGAGCAATGCTGACAAAATTCTGACGCAAAAAATTGCCGAAGCCTCCAAAATTATGGATATTAGAGTTGCCGATCATTTAATCTTTACCGATAACGGGTATTATAGCTTTAAAGATGAAGGTATAATCGATTAGTTATAGCAATTCTTAATATGAACAAAAGCAGTATAGAAAGATTCACAGACAGGGTTGTCGATTACGAGAAATTTAGACCTAGCTATCCCAAAGAAATCATTCAGGTGCTCAAAGAGCATATTGGACTGAACAAAAAGTGGCTAGTTGCCGATATCGGTAGCGGAACCGGATTATCTACACAACTTTTTCTCGAAAATGGAAATGACGTCTTTGCAGTCGAACCCAATCGGGAGATGCGGGAATCTTTGCTGCACCATTTTAAGACCTATAGAAATTTAATTGCTTTGAATGCGACAGCTGAGGATACATCTATAGAATCTGGATGTGTCGACCTCATTTTTGCCGGGCAATCTTTTCATTGGTTTGACCGTATGGCCTGTCAAAAAGAATTTGGACGTATCCTGACGGAAAATGGGCATATTGTCTTGGTCTGGAACCAACGCGATCCAGAAGATGCTTTTCAGCAGGAGTACGAACACTTTCTACTCAATCATATCCCAAGTTATCAATCTGTCAGCCACAAAAATATCAGTGATGATGATCTCAGGCTTTTTTTTGGATCCCGGCCAATGACAAAGGTATCTTTGCCCAATCAGCAGATATTAGATCTTCGATCTTTTTTAGGAAGAGTGCGCTCGTCCTCTTATTTTCCAAAAGAGCAAGCTGAAAACAAAACGCTCTATGACGATCTCCATACACTCTTCGATAAATACGCGATCTCGGAACGTATTGTATTTAAGTATATGACTGACATCTATATCAGTTAAACTAAGAGATTGGAATTTGTAAGGCTTCTTTTGTCGCATTTTTCCTTTTCCAGTCAAAGACTCTTCTGATTGGTGAAGAATGAAAGGGAAAGATTAAAATTAAAAACGTCAGAACCACTCCAATAATAAAGAGCCAGGTATAGGCATCACGGACAGAAAGTAGCGCCGCCTGAATCTGAGTAGATTTCATCATGTTTCCTCTTTGTAGAACCAAACTATTGGTCCTATCAATAACGCTGGCCAGATCATTGGCATGGTAGACCTGTAAATGATAATACCAGTTAGCAATCATGTTTGCCCAAACTACAGGTACCAAAAATGAACGTGTAAGAATCAAGAATACCAATCCAGAGAGGTAATATTTGCTTGGGATATTTCCGGCCATATAGACCCCTATCCCAATGTAGGAAGTGATGACGCCCATTCCTCTTAGTGTCAGAGGAAGATAGAAAAAAATGGCGTTTGTCTGTTGGTCGACAATGCGTGCAAAGAAAAAGCTGGATAATGCATAGCAAGCTGCAGAGAATGCGAGAATAAACTTACATTTCTTCGTTATTTTAAAATACACATAAGAAACTATTGCGCCGATAATATAGCCCGGGATAACATAGGTGTTTATTTCAGCTGCCTTCAAAGGATTTGTGCCAAGCGTAATTCCTAAAAGAGAGCTATATAGCGAAGTGGAGCTATAGAAAATGCCGAATATAAAAATTGTTCCAATGGAGATGGGGAGAATTCGTGTCGAAAACGCTTCAAAATTTAACAGCGATTTTCTGATGAGTGCACTTCTGTTGATAAAAAGGACAAAAAAACAAAGCGATACAATGCCGGTAATCAGAATAAACTTGGAGTGAAACCAATTTTGTGTCAGGCCATATGTACTGAAATAGGCAAAGTTCAATAAAGAAATACAAAGTAAAATGCTTCCGAACCAATCATATTGATACAGTGGTACCTTTTTGAAATCAGAAGATTTCAGGAAGATAATGCAGATGAGCAGTGCTGCGGCCAGTAATATATTTTGAAATAGAAAGACAGTTTCCCAATAGAAGCGTGTGGCAAATAGTGCCGATACATAACTTGCCAAGGCTGGAATGACCATTGTCATCGGATAATAGACTGCATACAGCTGATAACGTTCCCCACGGGGCATGAGGAATGGGATCATTTCACCAATGATAGCCATGGTGACGATAATCTTGGCACTCCCGATGAAGAATGTCGCCATACAGATGTTGACACCATTATTGGCATGTTCCAAAACCGTATTGGAAGCAAGAATAATAAAGATGGAAGCAATTAATATAGTCTTTTTGGAGAATAGCTTCAGTAACCTAAATACCAAAGGTATGGCACATACCATTCCCGCATAATAACAATAAGTCGCCATGCTGAGATCTGCGCTAATACCAGCATATCCGCTCATGACATAGCTGTTGATGGAAGAAGGGATCCCATTATTGAAAGATAATAGAATATTGAGTACAAACAAAAAAAACAATTCCCATCCAGTACTCAACCAATCCCTGAATATACGATCTCTCATAATTATTGAATACGAATGATGGCATTCATACCGACGCGAAGCATGGCGAGGTCTTTTGGGGTATTGGATGCCGTAAAATTAATTCTGACCGGGATTCGCTGTTGTACTTTGACGAAGTTTCCCGTGGAGTTGTCCACTGGAACAGCAGAATATTTGGAGCCTGTAGCTTCAGATATAGCGGCTACCTCACCTTCGAAGGTCTTTCCTGCCAATGCATCAATTTCAATCTTGACCTTTGTTCCGAGGCTAATACTTTTTAGCTGACTTTCGGTATAATTTGCTGTTATCCATTTCTGTTCATCACGGACAATATTAACCAATGGCGTCCCATTTTGCACCAATTGGCCCTCCTCGATTGTTCTTCTTCCCAATACACCATCATAGGGGGCAGTGATAACCGTATAGGAAAGGTTCAATTTGGCCAGGTCTATCGCTGACTGCGCCTTTAATAAGGAAGCATCATTGACAGATAGTTTCTGTTCGGATTCATGTGTATTGAGTTTGGATACACGTTCCTGTGCCAAGAGGGCTTTATACTTGGCCAGCATGGCCTCATAATCCGATTTTACCTGATCGAATTGATATTGCGTCACAGCTTCATCTTTGACAAGACTTTCATATCGCCTGTAATTTGTTTCCATATTAGCTAAGCGGGCTTTCATTTCATCAATATTGGCATTTGCAATTGCAGTGCTATTGCTGGCAATGGCAATTCCAGATTGGGATATTGTTTTGCTCGCTTTTGCATCCGCTAGCGCAGCTTGGGCATTCTGCAATAAAATTCTATACTCGGCATCATCAATAATGACGAGTGTATCGCCCTTGTGGACTTTTTGGTGCTCATCAAATCGAACTGTTTTGATATAACCATTGATACGCGAATTTATAGGGGTAATATGGGCATCTACTTGGGCATCATCTGTATAAACAGATTCGTTGATGTGGAAGAAGACTAGGATACCCCATATAATGGTGACCGCAATGACCACAACAGATAGGATATTGATGGTCCATATTTTCCGTCTTCGTTTTATTTCTTTCTCACTTAATGTTGAATTACTCATGACTCATTTTACTTATATGCGATTTTTTTCTGGAAAGCAAGGCAATCTATATTATTGCTTCTCAATAATGGCTGTCAATTTTTCTAGGCTTGCTGTAATTTCCAATACTTTTTTTTCTGCGATCTCCTGCAGGATAGCGTTATAGAGATCTTGCTGGACTGGATCCAATAATGTTCTGTATTCATCTCCTTTCAGGGTTAGTTCGATGAAGTTATTTCGCCTGTCATTGGGATCACTGACGCGTCTAACCAAATCCCGTTTACAAAGGTTGTCGATCAGCGGAGTGACACTTGCTTTGTTCTTTTGTATAGCGATGGCAATATCCTGCTGATTCATCTGTTCATTTTTCCACAGTGCTGCCAATACTTGCAACATTTCGTAGGTGATATCCAATTGCTGTTCTTTTATTTTCTGGATATAGTACTGTTTTAAGCTCGTTCGTAATGCGATGATACTATCCACCAAAGGTTTTACTGGATTCGTGAATTCATTCATGTTACAAAGTTAAATATAAAACAGTTAAATATCAAACTAATTTACTTTAGTTAAAAATGTGTTAAAGATGAGTGCTCAAAGGAGAGATGGCATTTTATTTGGGCGTACTTGAACGAAAGGAAAAAAAGATATGTTAGGAGTTGAATTAATATTCTTTAGACGTTTTTTACTGCCGCTGCTAATTTTAGGAGGATGGATAAGTGTCGTCAGGGGGCAGCAAATGCACGCTTTTAATAATTTGGAGACCGATTATCATGCTGTATATCGGTGGGTAGATCCCTTTTTTCCATTAAGCCAACAGGTGGATGTGATACACTCGGACGCAGCTTCGCTCAATAAAGAGCCTGATCAGCAGGAGAAAGTCAAAAATTCGACAGGCAGACAGCGTTTTACAGGAAGAGTTAGTGAGCGCGTTTATGAAGGATCTGAAGTCATCACTGCTTCAGGGGAATCTGTGGGAAATATCACTTATACCTCCTCCAATTCACCGACCAGGTATCGCGTTGCAATTGATCGCCAGATCAATGAGCGCTATCATGGAAAGCCTGTATTTATAGATGCTAAAGGTGTAAAATATATAATTGATTCGAAATTTAGGAAGCAGGTTGTTGAATAGTTTGTTTTTCAGCTTAAAATTTTGTTAAAAATATTATTTTAGGAAATTAAATCGAAATATGGCATTTGTATTGTACTTTTATTTACAATTATTTAAATAACAATTGGGTTATGGAAGCAATAAATCGTTTCAAAAAAATCACAGCTGCATTAGCTTTGATTGCTGCATTCGGAATCGGACAATCCTATGCACAAACGGCTCCTAAAAAAATGGAAAAAGAAGCCAAAAAGTCTGAACAAAAAGTAAAGGAAGTAAAAACTAAGGCTACCGAGACCGAAATGAAAACGAAGGCGGCACCGGTGAAAGCTGCGGAGAAGAAAGAGGCTGCGGTCAAGGAAAAGTCTATGCAGACGAAGAAGATGGCGGATGCAAAAGTAGCGGCGGTGGAGACCAAGGATAAAGAGGTAAAGGATAAAGCGGTGAAAAAGGAAACTGCCAAAGCGCAAAAACAGGTGACCGCTGTTAAAAAAGATGCAGTCGCTACTTCCGATAAAGCAACAAGTGAAAAATACAATGGCCATACGGTCTATCTAGGTCCAAAAGGAGGTAAATATTATATCAATGGAAATGGAAACAAAACTTATATTTCCGACAAAAAATAAATAGAAGCTGAAGACGAATTATTAGAGGAGAAAGGACATCATTTGATGTCCTTTTTTATTTTAAAATTTACCGAAGCAGATCCAATAAATAAGTTTTATCCAGATAAAAAGCATTCAAACTGCCGCCATCATCGAGAATACTGCTACTGATCTCCTTTTTATGCTGCTGTAGGGTTTGAATCTTATCTTCAACCGTATTTGGGCTGATTAACCGAACTGCCGTAACAGCTTTTTGTTGCCCCATGCGATAGATCCTGTCGATCGCCTGTTGCTCGACAGCAGGATTCCACCAAGGGTCAACCAGGTACACAACATCCGCTGCGGTGAGATTAAGCCCCGTACCACCGGCTTTTAAACTAACAAGAAAAACCGGAATATCCTTGTCAGATTGAAAATCATTAACCAACTGACCTCGATTTTTAGACTGCCCGGTAAGCATTAATACCGGAATTTTCTGTTTATCCAAGGCTTCCTTAATTAGATTCAGCATACTTACAAACTGTGAAAAAACGATGATTTTATGCTGGTCCTTTTTATGCTGAATCTGCTCGATTAGCATTTCGATTTTTGCAGAATCTTCGGATGTTGTCAGATCCTCGTTTTGAAGAAGTTTGCTTGAATTACATATTTGGCGCAATTTGGTTAGTCCTTTCAGCACATGCATCGGGCTTTTCTTTATTTCATCGCCATCTTTGGCTGATATAAAATCCCGAAATTCCTTTTCATAGAGATCATAAATTCGCCGCTGGGCAGTTTTCATTTCACAATAAAGAATCAGCTCATTTTTTACGGGAAGATCATCCAGTACATCCTGCTTTGTCCTTCGGAGAATAAATGGTTTTATTTTCTCTTTCAGCATTTTTTTCCTTTTGCGGTCATGGAAAGCATCTATAGGAGTTGTATAGACATCTTTGAAATATTTTTTACTTCCTAAAAGACCGGGTACAATAAAGGAAAGCTGCGCATAAAGGTCCATCGTATTATTCTCAATCGGCGTTCCCGTTAAGATGATGCGATTTCTTGATTTTAGCAAATTTACCGTTTTATAGCGCTGGGAATCTGGGTTTTTAATCTGCTGCGATTCATCCAGTATAACATAATTGAACATGACTTTTTTGAGGATGTTGATATCCGTCAGCAGATTATGGTAAGAGATTAAAATAAGGTCATAGGACTCAACTTGTAGTCCTTTTTCTATTCTATTGGGGCCATCCAAGACGAGTATCCGAAAAGAAGGAAGAAACTGCTGGATCTCATGTCGCCAGTTAAAAATCAGTGTTGTGGGAAGCACAAGTAAGGTCGGGGCAATGTGTCCCTGTGCTTTTTGAACTGCCAGAAAAGCCAGAATCTGGATCGTTTTTCCGAGCCCCATATCATCGGCGAGACAGGCACCAAAGTTAAGTCCGTCCAGGAAATGCAGCCACTGCAAACCCTGAAGCTGATAAGGGCGTAGGTTCCCTGTAAACGTAGGAGGCACCTGTACGTCAGATAAAGAAGAAGAGGAAAGCCGTTGTCTCAATTCACTGAGCTCTGTCAATACGAGGGGATCCATCTCACTTTTAGTGAAAATTTGATCAATTTCATTGAACTTATATTTGGGAATTTCAATAAAATCATCGGCTATCACTTCGGCGGCATTAAAGTAAGCCTCAAATTTAGCGAGCCATTCTTGAGGCAAGATTCCTTGGGTACCATCGTCCAAAGGGATAAACTGCGAGCGGTTACGTACGGCTTTCTCCAATTTTTTTAAGGAAACACTTTTTGGACCAAATTTAACCTGTATATTGGCATTGAACCAATTTTGTCCACTGAGTACCTCCACATGGATTTTCCCTTTAAATCGGCTGAGTTTATTTCCCCGGATTGCATTAAAGCCAACGATCTGTATGCCATGATGCTGCCATTCATCAAAAGCATCTAAAAACCAGTCTTTATCCAAAAAATATTTGCGATGTAGGTAAAAATGCTGAAAGCTGCCATCATTCATCTGTTCCTGAAAATAGGGGTGCTGCTTGAGTAGAAGTGAAATGACTTTTGTTTCCTTTTCCAGCTTCCGATCGACTAAGAATTGTTTACCCTTACTATCTGTGCCGAATATATTTCGTTTGCTGAGGATTGGAATTTCGACTTCACCATAACGCATGACAGGAATAAGATTGACAAAATCTTCCGATTCCTCCAAAAAGAGAAGTGCCTGCATATCCTGATAATATAGATTTTCCTTTAGTTGCGGCTTGCTGGCTTTGGGAATATCCTTAAAATTCAATTCCACCGCATGGGCAAGCTGTTCCAGAAATAGTTTGTTGAACTCTTTGAACTTGCTTTGATGAATCAACAGCCGTTCTCCTTTATTGATAAATAAACGAATCAATTTGAGGTGGAGTTTGTTCTCGATCAGCACAACCTGATTTCCGATCAACACAAAATGGTCCAGAAGAATAACGAGATCCTGTAAATTGTACGTTAGGGTATGCATGTGCATCTCTCCCTTAACGGCAAAGAATGCATCGGTTTTGGTAATAAACAGTTTAATCTCGCCCTTGTTTAAACTAAGCTGGATTGGCGATAGCGATGTAGCTGTTATATTTTCTGATTTCTCGTAATCATGAAGATAAAAATCGAGATGCAAAGGATTTTTTATAATTGCCCGTAGGCTTGAAGTAACGTCGATATCCTGTTGTACGGCTTGGGAAAACTGATGGATCGCTGTGTAAAATTGCATTTCTTCGATCGCATTGGTCCGCCAGATACGCGCTTGGCTTTCGCTTACCGAAATGGGATTTTTTGGCATGCCCGATTTGGTGAATGGAGCCTGGCAGAGGAGTATCTGTAAATTTTTGTAGTAGCGATTGCGTGTTAACACGATAAAAGTATGCTGCTGTTCGACCCCTTCTTTGACCTTTGGAGCCAGGGATTCCTCCAGCAGATCAAAGTCATCTATCGAAGTTAGCTGTTTGTCTTTTAATAGAAACTGGAGCTCTCCAGATTGGATATGCGCAGTAAAATAGTTTTCCAAAGAGGATTCATTTTCTAGCCCATATTGAATGGCTACTTTTTTTAGGAGATGCTGATAGCGGGTTTGATCAAAAAAAGCCAGCCAGTTTTCTTGCGTAAATAATTTGCTTAAAACAGCTTTTTGATGCCGGCAGAATGCTGTTTCCGGACAGTTGCAAAATACAGCCGTTGTGGGCGCTGTATAGATGATCATGACCTCAAAGTTGGTGTAATTTTCCAGTACTTGAAAAGTAGCCTGATTGACCTTCATCTCCACAATATTGATCTGAAAATGTGCCAATGCCACTTCCATCCACGGAAAATAGGAATAACGGCTCACCCTGCTGAAATCTATATCGGTCAATATGTGCTGATGGAATTCCATGTTGATCGCTTAAAAATTAAAACTCATGCCGCCATAATAATTACGTAAGGGAGCTGGATTGAAATATCGGCCTCCAAAAGCATTGATGTCGTTTCCAAGACTATACTTTTCATTCAGCAAGTTATCTGCTCCCGCAAAGATTTTGATCTTGTGACCTGAACCGACGGACTTGGTCCACGATAATTTACCTTGTAAAAGGTGATAGCGTTTGGCATACACGGTGTTTGCATCATCCAATGGTATTGCTGCTGTTAGATTGGAAAGAAGATCTAATCGAAATTCCTTCGGGAAAAGCACGTTTAACGAATTCACCCATACTGTTTTTGGGACAGCAGGGAGCTTATTGCCACTAGAATCTTTGTCACCCACCTGATAGGTTTTGAAACGATAGTCATTGAGGGAAAAATTACTGGCGAGCTGTAAGCTGCGAACAATACCGCTTGTCTGCGGGGTAATCAAATAAGTTAATATCGATGCTTCCACACCCTTTTGGTTTATTTTACCTGCATTTTGAAAATATTCAGCACCCGTATCTCGTATCTGGCGGATAATAGCATTGTTCATTTGGTAAGTGTAAGCTGCAGCATCTACAATAATCCGTCTATTCCATAAATGCCAGCGTATCCCCAGCTCATGATTTGTCCCCGTTTCTGGTTTCAGCATCGTGTTGACCGTATTGTCTGAAGAGCGCACTTCTGCAACTGTCGGCGCGGAGAAACCTTTGGAGATCGACGCTCTGAGCGCAACAGTTGGTGTGACTAAGTAGGATAGTGCAGCTCTTGGCATCCATGTATTTCCGAAATCGATACTTGATTTGTTTTCTTGGGCAATAGGATAGCGCTGTTGATAGGCTATTTTATTGCCATTCAATCCGAGCGACAGCTCGAGCTGCAAACGTTCAAGCCACGCTAGTTGTGTGCGGGCAAAAAATGACTGCTGGCTATTCTCCAGTTTGTCTTTGGCCTGCGGATCGGTAGCGATCCCTTTATCATTATCATAGTTATCGATAGCATACCAGCCTTTTTGCGCTTCTAAGCCCACTTGAACTTCGTATTTTAGGGCCTTGCTCAGCAAATCCGTGTAGGATAAATACAAGCGCGTTCCCAGATTTTTCTCGTTCCTTTTTTCATAATTGGTGATGAAAGGATTTCTGATCTGATTGGAAGAGCCAAATACACTGGCAAACAAAGTCATCTTAGAACTGATTTGTGTCTGGTTGCTGAGTCCGCCAAAGAAAGTTTTATCATAGATCGCAGCTTTCTGTTCGGCCGCCCCGGGATTTGGTCCTCCCTTTGGTCTGGCCTGTCTTCGATCGCTTTCCATTTGTGCTGCGGTGAGACCGCCCGGAGTCTGGTAACCCAGATCTGAGTAAAATCCCGTAAATTTTAATTCCGAAGTTTTTGCGTACTGCCAGTTGTAATTGAGCTGAATATTCTTCTTGTTTAAGGCCGAATTTTGTCTATATCCGTCACTTCTGGTCCAGCTCTGATTGATCGCTAGCTGCTGCGTCTGGCTGACGGGCAATATTGCATTAAGCTGCTCCTGAAAGAGACCATAAGAGCCACCTGTCAATTGCAGGTTGACTTCCGGTTTGATAGACTGATCAAACCCTTTACTGTACAAGGAGACTACACCACCTGAATTGGCTCCATAAATAGAACCGTCAGGACCTTTTAAGATATTGATCTGGCCCAATGCGTAAGGATCTATCAGATTAAGATAGGTGTTTCCACCGGCATCGGTAAGCGGAAAGTCGTCCAGATAGATTTTTACATTCCGGACACCGAACGGTGAGCGGATCATGCTGCCGCGCAGTGCCAGACGATAACTGCCGGGGGAACGTTCTTCCATCCGTATGCCCGGTATCAAATTCATTGCTGAAACCAGTGCGGGAGATTGTTGGGATTGGATCATCTGTCGGCTCAAAACAGCGGCCGAAGAAGTTAACCGCAATAAAGGTTGTTTATTGAAATACGCTTTCACCTCGACTTGTTCTAGCCTGTTAGTTGTCGTATCTAGTTCCTGCGCATATAATTTGCTACATAAACTCAGGGTAGCAAGAATGTAATATCTTTTCATCGTTATTGTTAGGTCGGCTTAGTCTGCAAATTCCTGACTGAAATAAATTTCAAAAACTTGCTTTGTCTTGTTATACTTTAGGCATTGAAAATTAGCATATACGGAGCTGGTCGGTACGCATAAAGTATTCGACATGGCAGCTCTTGAAAACTTTTTATTTAAACATCCGCGCTGGAGATCAAAATTTTTATTCGTAGCGATATTGTCAACACAAAAGGAGTTGTCGTCAATCAGATAATTCGAATTATTTAAGCGGATATAATCTTCCTGATCAATCAGTTCGGAAGCAATCAGGTAATCCAATGTGCCAAAGCTGGAGGAACAGTCCATGTTTTGGAGCGTATTGACAACTTTTAATTCGCTGTACAATGTTTTGAAACTATTGTTTTTCTGATCAAAAAGTACGATTTCAATGCGATGGTTGTCCTTATTGTAAACAATATATCCTAAATCGCTGCCAGCATTATCGAATATATTACCTTGCGTAAGGGCTAAAATGGTGTAATTGGCGTGGCTTAGGAAATAATCCTTTTGGTCGGTACTCAATGTGGGGGTCACTTTCTGATGAAGTTTCTCGAAGAGACCATCGTTGGCCATTTTCATTAACTGCTGTTCTTGTTCTCTTGTTCTGTCAGCAAAACGAGGGTTTTCATAGCAGGAGGTATCTGATGCATTTTGCACGGAAAGAGAAACCGCGACCTGCTCTTGACTGCGCGTTGTCGTATCTTTTGTTGATGTAATCTGTGTTTTCGGGGCCTTTGTCTGATGACAGGAAACTAGACCCAGAAATAGCATGGACAGCAGGATGGTTTGTAAATTCATGATGAAGTATCTTTGATGCATTTTCTTCACGGTATAGAGCGTGAAGAAGTAACAATATCGGCTAATTTAGTTATTTTATGGCAAAGAAGGTTCTCCTAAAGTTGAATTAGAACGCTTCGTTGAGCCCCAAAAAGAAACCCCGAGATCCATATTTTCCGAAAGCATAGTCCAGACAGAGATTTGTGCGCGTTGCTTTGTTAAATAGAACCCGTAATCCGGCGCCGCCGCCGGGCTGCCACCTTTCAAACAGCTTAGTGCCAAGTTCGTCACTTGCTGTCTGTAGATTAAAGAATGCAGCTCCACTCAGGAAGCGATTTTTTAAAATTGGGAAGCGGTATTCGGTTTCGGCATAACCGAAAGAAATTCCTTTGAAATAACCGATGGTATAACCACGGCCGCTCCTTACGGCGACATCCCTTCCTGTGCCGGGGAGGTCAAAATAGGGGAGTGTACCGCCAAGTTTATAGGACCCCCAGTACCAGAAGGCAAGGACATGAGCTGGGTCAGACTGAGATAGACTAAAATATTTCCGAAAGTCGGTTGTAAGCTGTACGGCACTTTTGCTGCTGCCCAACAACGTGGTGTTCCATCGGACGCCGATATCGGAATAGATGCCTTTGTAAGGCCTATTGGGATTATCTCTTGTCATATACTGCAAATTGAACAGTAACCCATTGGAGTTATAACTGTCTGGTTCGAAGCCATGCTTTTCCGTATAGATTGTATTGGGGGTAACATTGCCATTAGGACCGCTGCTCGTTATTTTGCGCCTTAAGTCAAAAGCTAATCCAGCTCCAACAAATAGCCCATCAGCGATACGTTTGTAGACTTTTTCGTTAAATGTAAAGGCGTTGTACTTGGCGCCATACTTCTTATGCTCAGGATTTGCAAGTATCTCTTCATCGGCATTGGTCCATTTTCCATGAGGCGTCATGCCCAAGCCTGCGTCTAAAGCAACCATCTTAACGAGTGCAAAAGCCCCCTGAAAATTCAGCTTGTTGTTTGGCGTAAATACATTGTGGCTGATATAAAAAACCATAATATTTTTTGTCGTAATCGAGGCAGATGTTGCGGCGATCGACATGGTAGTCGTTTTCGGGTCACCAAGTACTTTTCCGGCGACAGCTTTAATTCCAATCTGGCCGCCAATTGTCGGGTTATATGCGATATTGGGCATCAAGGTGATGGGTGAGCGTTTGCTCGAGTGTTCTTTTTTCCGTTTGGGGTGTATTATTCTTCCAATGAGGTCAGATATATCATATTGACTGGCAAGGATAGAATCGCGCCGATGATTGTACTGTGCAAGAGAGTCTGTTTTTGCATCGGTTTGGGCGGAAAGCAACGTAGGAATTGAGATTAAAAGCATTCCTAAAAAAGTGTATCGGAGGAAATTGTTATAACGTAAAAGTTGATGCATACATTCGGGCTTATCTTAAAACTAAACGTAAAAAAAATTAAAATGTTTTCTTGGGCACTCGGAGCCTGCCTTTTTTGATCTTTGAACAAATGCAAATCCGGTATTGTGTTGAAGAAGTTTATTTTTCTTGCGAAGCAGGAGAATTAAACTTGCAAATCACAGCAAATTTATCTTAGTTTGATTATTTAAACTAGGATATGATAGGACGCACTATATTTAATTACGGATTGACTTTGCTTTTATTGACCGGGGTCGCCCATGCACAGGAGCTTTATACCCCAAGGAATATTAAGCAGGCGATTGAAAAGGGCACGCGTACAACTACGGGTGAGCCAGGGAAAAACTATTGGCAGAATTTTGGCAAATATAATGTGCAGGTTCAATTGAATCCTGCCACAAAAACGGTCAGCGGAACAGAAACCATTTTATACAGCAATAATAGCCCGGATACCTTGAAGCGGCTGGCAATACGATTTGTCAACAATGTACACAAGCCTAATGCCGTACGTGCGGCTTATGCCTCAGACGATTACCTAACTTCGGGATTGAAGATTAAATCCTTTAAACTGAATGGCCAGGTCTACGAGGTAAACAGTAAAGATTGGGGGACTGTCAAGTTAGGTGATTTTGGACAGAAGATCCTTCCGGGAGGCACTGCTAACTTGGAGATCAGCTGGGAATACCCTTTATCTGTAGAAAGCGATCGCGAAGGACTGTTAAATGCTTCTACTTTTTATTGTGCTTACTCTTATCCAAGGGTGTCTGTATACGACGATTATAATGGCTGGGATGTTTTGGAACATAACGGGAGACAGGAATTTTACAATGGTTTCAATGATTATCAATTTGAAATATCCGTTCCAAAGAATTTCGTCGTTTGGGCGACTGGTGAGCTGACAAATGCCGCAGAAGTACTGCAGAAACCTATTTTAGAACGTTTCGAAAAATCAAAAGTTAGCGATACAGCGATACATATCGCTACAGATGCTGAAATGAAAGCGGGAAAAGTGACAGCACAGGAAGCGTGGAATACCTGGAAATTTAAAGCTGCTTATGTTCCTGATTTCTGTTTCAGTGTAAGTGATAATTATATCTGGGATGGCGGAAGTGTCGATTTGGGAAGCAAACGGGTGAGTGTTCAATCCAGCTACGTTGCCGGAACGCCAGACTTTGAACACTATATTGGCTGGCAGCAATACTGTATTGACTGGTTTTCCAAAAACTGGCCCGGTGTCACCTATCCCTACCCGACGATGACAGCGGTTCAGGGATTTGCCGATATGGAATATCCGATGATGATCAATGATTCAAGTGTTCCGGATAATCTTGTGGACGCGCGGCAAACCGCGGACCATGAAATTGCACATACCTATTTCCCTTTTTACATGGGAATAAACGAGACACGCTACGGCTATATGGATGAAGGATGGGCTACGGCACTGGAATTTTGGATTGGAAATGCAGAGATCGGTGCAGATAAGAACAAAGAGCTTTTTAAAGATGCACGCGTAAAACGTTATATATTTGACCCTTCTACAGAGGAAGATCAACCCTTAATTACCATGACCTCCCAGTTAAGTGGTCTAGGGTATGGCAACAATGCTTACATCAAAGCTGCATTATCTTATATTGCATTAAGAGATTATCTGGGGGATGACCTGTTCAAAAAAGCCTTACATCATTACATGGAGCTATGGCATGGAAAACATCCGACGCCATGGGATTTCTTTTATAGCATCAATGCGGGCGCTGGACAAAATCTAAACTGGTATTGGAAAAACTGGTATTTCAGCAACAATTACATCGACCTCAAAGTGAATAGCTTTAAGCAGCTTAACGGTAAAAATACGCTTACGATCACCAATGTGGGGGGATTTGCGATTCCTTTTGATGTGCTGATTACCTATGCGGATGGATCTGTAGAGACAAAACACCAGACGCCAGCGATTTGGCAACATGATGAAAAGCAAGCAACTTTATCCTGGTCCTCGACTAAAAAGGTGAAAAATATTACATTGGACGGTGGTATTTTTATGGACTATACCGCAAAAGACAACAGCTGGGACAACCTAAAATAATCCAATCGGTCGTGTCAGCTTTTATTTACAGAAGCTGACACGATTTTACAATGCATAAAGTTCTTTGCAGGGCGAATCTAGCCTTTGATGATGTGTTTCATTGCCCTCAAGAATATTTTACGACAAATTATCAATGGTTCGAAATGTCAGATTAATCCGTGCATGGAAAGCCTTCTTTGTAGGTGGAAGTCGATGTAGCCAATAGGTTTGCGTCAGATCTTTCATGACCAATAGACTTCCATGTCCTAGAATGATATCTATTTTTTCCTTACTGGTCTTATGCTTAAAGGCAAATTTTCGTTCGGCACCAAAGCTTAACGATGCAATTGCACCATTTTTTTTCAGATCTTTTTCCCCATCACTGTGCCAGGCCATTCCTTCATCGCCATTGTGATATAAATTCAACAAACAGGAATTGTAGGTCTCCTGTGTTGTTTCCTCTGCCAGTCTCTTCAGCTCCAGGAGTTCTTTTGTCCAGGGGAGGGCCCTTTTGGTGGTATTGGAATAGCTATATTCAAATGCTTGGTCGCCATACCAGGCTACTTTTCGTTTGGTAACGATTTCATTGCCAAAAATTATGGCTCGGTCATTTACCCACTCCACCGAATCCATTAGTATGTCAAAATAATGGTTTGCTTCCTGCTGGCTCAATATTTTACCATAGTAATTGACAGTCCCATCGTAAGGGAGTAGGTTCCTGTTGCCATCGAAGAGATTGTCGAAAAGTTCCATTGTATTGTATTGTATTGTATTGTATTGTATTGTATTGTATTGTATTGTATTGTATTGTAATTTTTAACTAAATGGCTGTATGTAGGCTCTCCCATCCGATTATGGCTGTTTTACGCATAGGATCCCATCGATAACCACCAAATATACCGCTGTTTTGAATCACACGGTGGCAAGGGATGAGGTAGGCGATGGGATTGCTTCCGACAGCAGTACCGACTGCGCGGGAGGCTTTGGGCCTTCCGATTTGGGAAGCGATGGTACCGTAAGTGCTTAAATTGCCCATAGGGATTTTTAATAAAGCTTCCCATACTTTTAGCTGAAAATCAGTTCCTTTTAAATGCAACTTTACCTGACTGATATCTTTATCTTCCGGATTTAAAGCTTGGAGGGCATTTTCATGCATACTATTTCCCTGTTGGAGATAGGTTGCCTTCGGGAACAGTTGTTGGAGTGACATAAAGGCTGTAGCCTGATCGTCTGCATAGGCAATATGGCAAACACCTTTTGGTGTGGATGCAATGAGCATTGTGCCGAATAGGCTTTGATAATAATCATAGGATATCAATAGATTGGCGCCCTCATTTTTATATTCAGCAGGTGTCATGCCTTCAATGTTGATGAATAATTCATGCAGTCTGCTGCTGCTGGAAAGACCAAGCTGATAGGTGGTTTCGGCGATATTATTTTCCTTTAGCAATGATTTTGCGTGATTTATGCTCACGTATTGCAGGAACTTTTTCGGGCTAGTACCCGCCCAAGCGGTAAACATTCGTTGAAAATGAGCCTCACTCATGTAAACATGGGAAGCGATCTGACCCAATGTGGGCTGTGTCTTAAAATTCTCCTGTAAGAAATGTATCGCCTTGGCAATACGTTGAAAATCTACTTCTTGTTGAATAGTCATGATTGTTCATTTAATTTATACAAAGTTGCGCATAAGGAGAGACCTGTAAAATCCGATTTATGCTAAATTAAATGTTCGACTAAGAAGATTTGTCCGAATGACCCAGGGACTTTTCCGGTGCGACTAGATCGCGGATCAGTTGTTTGAGTTCCTTAATCTCTGGAAATCGTCCTGCTCTTTTTCGGTCAAAGATCTCCTGATTCGCTACGCGTATGGTATAGCGGCCCGCAATTTCGCTAGGCACGAGCAGCACTCCGTGAATATCTTCAGTAAATGAACTCAGCAGCTCTTGAGCCATATAGGCGGCGCGTAGCATCCAATTGCATTTTGGACAATATTCAATTTCGATAACAGGTTTTGTTGCCATGAGTCAAGTTAAGATGCATTGTTTTGTTTCAAACAAATTTATTGATCCTACTGCTGCAATCAAAACCATTTTTGTCATAGAAATTTCGAGATTATTTCCAACTCGGCCGAGTACTGTATAAAAACAGCCCATTCCATATAAAGACAGCCCATTTCATTGGCCCCTTTTACTCGGTCAATGGAATAGGCTGGTCGTGTTGGATATCCCCGATAGGTATGCTGGAGGCTTAACCGATTTTCAAAGAAGTCATCGTCAGCGATCCAGCCACTGAATTGTCGTTGAAGAGAAACAGCTCGTCATTTTTATCCTGTAAACCCAAAGTATATATTAAAGGCAAGTAATGTTCAGGCGTTGGGATTGCCAAGTCAAACTCTTTGCCCTGTTTCCTGAAATCAATTAAGGCCTGGTGGTTCCCGTCCTGAATAAATTTCTTCATTTTTTCATTTGCTATTGTGGCCCATTCATAGGCATAACCTGTTGTGTTGAGTTTATCCCAGGCAACCATCCGTAGATTGTGCACCATATTGCCGCTACCGATAATCAGAATACCTTTTTTCCGTAGCTCGTTTAATTGCTGTGCAATCTCATAATGGTATGCAGCAGGTTGTGTATAGTCGATGCTCATTTGAATAATGGGCACATCTGCATTAGGGTAAAGATGTTTAACAACCGACCAGGAACCGTGATCCAGTCCCCATTTGTCGTCCAGTTGAATATCCGCTTTGCTGACGATACGCTGAGTTTCTGCAGCGAGAGCCGGACTCCCGGGGGCTGGATATTGCACATCAAATAAAGCTTGGGGGAATCCCCCAAAGTCATGTATAGTGGCAGGATGTTCCATTGCCGTAACAAATGTTCCACGTGTTTCCCAATGTGCAGACACAACAAGAATGGCCTTCGGTTTTTCAAAAGTTTGACCTATTTTTTTGAATCCTTGGACAAATTCATTGTCTTCGATAGCATTCATGGGACTTCCATGGCCTAGGAATAGAACCGGATATTTGTCGGTTGCTTCGAGTTCTCCGGAAAATTTATATAAAGAGCTCGCTTTGTGTGCTACTCCAGATAAAGGTAATGTTGCCATAATTTTGATAAAATCCTTTCTGCGCATTTGATATATATGTAATCGCGTCAATTTTCTATACAAAGGTAAAGGATGGGAGGGAGGTAGGGTTATAATAATCCGGTCAAACTGTTGTACTATTCGGAAATAAGCTTCTGTATTTCATTTCTGAATTCAGAAGGCGTCATGCCTGCTTTCTTTTTGAAGACATTGGTAAAGTAAGCTTTTTCTTGGTAGCCCAGTTCAAAGCCAATTTCTGAGATTGTTTTGTTTGTTGTCAACAATAAGTTTTTAGCCTCAATCAGCTTTCGGGTTTCGATAATTTCAGATACGCTTTGCTGCAAAATATTTTGACAGATCAGGTTTAAGTTTCGCGTCGACATAAAAAGCTTCTCTGCGTAAAAATTAACCCCTTCGGGGCGGTGATAATTCTCTTCTAAGATTGATAGAAAACTCTTAAATGTCGTTCCTTGATTTTTTAATTGTTGCTGTGCATCTGGAAATTGCCTTTTCCGTTCAGATTCAATCATGGTAAAAATGGTGCTCAACAGTTGCTTAATGACTCCATAGTCTACAGCAGTCTGCAGGGTCTCCTGCTGCATGAGTTCACACAAGATTGTTAATCTGTCGAAGCAGTGGGGGCTATCGAAGGTCAATGTTGCGTTTTCATGAAAATGGGCGTAGAGTTGAAATGTTGTTTCGGGGATAAATTCGCTCTTGAAACGAATGACCCAAAATTCAATCTGATTATTATTCAATAGAGGTTTAACGCGGTGGTTTTTGCCTTGAGTGACAAAGCTTATAAAGGGGGCAGTATACGTTTTTGTTTTAAAATCGATAAAATGTTCGAGTTTTCCTGCTACGCCAATGATCAGTTCCTCGAAATCATGTTGGTGTATTTCGTTTTTGGATTGCTGAATACGCTGTGCCTCATCGGCGTCGATTTTATAGATTTTGAAAAGCTCGTTCAAAATAAGAAAGAAGATTAATGATCACTATACGAATATACGGTTTCGTTTGCATATTGTTTGTTGTAGAGTTCGCGTCGAACCGCATTAACGGAAAGTTCCATACTACTTCTACCTTAGTTTAGCTTTTGTTTATTGTTAGCTTAGCTTTAAGCTAGGTTTAGTTTAGGTCTTACCTATACTATACCTAAACTAAACCTAACTAAACCCTAACTAAACCCTAACTAAACCCTAACTAAAGAGATAGGAAAGTATAGCTATGAAACGAGTTATTCCGCAGCCTGTGATCTGCCATTTTCCGCTATTATATAGCTGTCTTTTCCGGTGCATATACTACCCGAGGATCCGGATGGGCTTTTTGCAGAAGATCCCGCCCGGATTATATAACCGATGTTCAAGGTCATTTTGGCTTCCATCTTTTAGGCATCCAGTGTTCCTTCATTTCGATATTCTGTCCTGTCTTTTCCGTCGTGGCCCCTAACTACAAGGTTCGTGGGGCGCTGCGATATCCTTCCACTGCCATCTTTCCGGCGGCACAATTTCCCTACCTTACCAATATCGTTCCGTTCTCTTCTGTCGGCTGGGCTTGCTAGCCCCACCTGGAAGCAGCGCATGCCCGCAGCGTGCGTCTGTGCCCACAAGGCTCGGTGAGCTTTTAGCAGTGGATCCCATGGACTATTCCATTCACACTGCTATTCGCGTCCGACCTATGTGTACTCTCTGCGCAAGCCAGCTCCTGAAGCCCGAGCTGAAATCCCCCGATGAACCCCGGGTGAGCTCCTTTCAATGCGCCGGAGCCTTCCCCGCATCAGTTTGGGCTGCCGGATCAGCCATCCCACCGTTCTGCTACCCTGTTTTACAAAAAGAAACTCCCATCCTGACAGCGAGTTAGGTCCAAAATGAAAATAATAAGAACAAAAGGCTTGGAAGTTTGTTAGGAAACTCCCTATCTTTGCACCACTCCGCAAGGGAGGGACAGTTACTTCGAAAGAAGGAATCATGAAAAAAGAAGGGTTTAACGTGAGCTTGACAGGATTTAAAATCCCGCTCAGTTTATTTTAAACGCGGAAATCGAAAAAAGAGAAAAGAAAAAAACTTCAGAAAGTTTTTGGAAGTTCAAAAAAGATTTCTACCTTTGCAGTCCCAACGGAAACGGAGGGAAAACAAAAAAGATAAAGACGGCGCAATGCCATCGGAATATAGCGGATACGGAAGTTGAAGCGGGAAAAGTTCTTTAAGAAAACAC